>NZ_CP108002.1:8170127-8472724 GCF_041435055.1 Streptomyces sp. NBC_00341
ACAGGCATCCCGCACTGGGAGACGCCGGAGGGCATCCCGGTCAAGCCGCTGTACACCGGGCAGGACCTGGAGGGCATCGACTTCCTGGGGACGTATCCGGGGGTGGCACCGTATCTGCGGGGCCCGTACCCGACGATGTATGTGAATCAGCCCTGGACGATCCGGCAGTACGCGGGGTTCTCCACCGCTGAGGAGTCCAATGCCTTCTACCGCCGTAACCTGGCGGCGGGGCAGAAGGGGCTGTCGGTCGCGTTCGATCTGCCGACCCACCGGGGCTACGACAGCGACCATCCCCGGGTGACCGGCGATGTCGGCATGGCGGGGGTGGCGATCGACTCGATCTACGACATGCGCCAGCTGTTCGAGGGCATCCCGCTGGACCGGATGTCGGTGTCGATGACGATGAACGGGGCGGTGCTGCCGGTGCTGGCGCTGTACATCGTGGCCGCGGAGGAACAGGGCGTGCCGCCGGAGAAGCTGGCCGGGACCATTCAGAACGACATTCTGAAGGAGTTCATGGTCCGCAACACCTACATCTATCCGCCGAAGCCGTCGATGCGGATCATCTCGGACATCTTCGCGTTCACCTCGCAGAGGATGCCGCGCTACAACTCGATTTCCATCTCGGGCTATCACATCCAGGAGGCCGGGGCGACGGCCGATCTGGAGCTGGCCTACACCCTGGCCGACGGGGTCGAATACCTGCGCGCCGGACGCGACACCGGCCTGGATGTGGACGCGTTCGCGCCCCGGCTGTCGTTCTTCTGGGCGATCGGCATGAACTTCTTCATGGAGATCGCGAAGTTGCGGGCGGCCCGGCTGTTGTGGGCCAAGCTGGTCAAGGAGTTCGAGCCCAATAACCCCAAGTCCCTTTCACTGCGCACCCATTCGCAGACGTCGGGGTGGTCGCTGACCGCGCAGGACGTGTTCAATAACGTCACCCGCACCTGTGTGGAGGCGATGGCCGCGACCCAGGGCCACACCCAGTCGCTCCACACCAACGCCCTCGACGAGGCGCTCGCGCTGCCCACCGACTTCTCGGCCCGCATCGCCCGCAACACTCAGCTGCTGCTCCAGCAGGAGTCCGGCACGGGCCGGGTCATCGACCCCTGGGGCGGCAGCGCGTACGTGGAGAAGCTGACCTACGACCTGGCGCGGCGGGCCTGGCAGCACATCGAGGAGGTCGAGGCGGCGGGCGGCATGGCCAAGGCCATTGACGCCGGTATCCCCAAACTCCGCATCGAGGAGGCCGCCGCCCGCACCCAGGCCCGGATCGACTCCGGACGCCAGCCGGTCATCGGCGTCAACAAGTACCGCGTCGAGACCGACGAGAAGATCGACGTCCTCAAGGTCGACAACACCTCGGTCCGCACCCAGCAGATCGAAAAGCTCCGCCGACTGCGCGAAGAGCGGGACGAGACCGCCTGCCAGGACGCGCTGCGCGCGCTGACGGACGCGGCGGGCCGGGAGCCCGGCCCGGGGCTGGAGGGCAATCTGCTGGCGCTGGCCGTGGACGCGGCGCGGGCGATGGCGACGGTGGGCGAGATCTCGGACGCGCTGGAGAAGGTGTACGGGCGGCACTCGGGCCAGATCCGTACGATCTCGGGTGTGTACCGCAACGAGGCAGGGGAGTCACCGTCGGTGGACCGCACCCGCGCGCTGGTCGACGCGTTCGAGGAGGCCGAGGGACGCCGGCCGCGGATCCTGGTCGCCAAGATGGGCCAGGACGGGCACGACCGCGGCCAGAAGGTGATCGCGACCGCCTTCGCCGACCTGGGCTTCGACGTGGACGTGGGCCCGCTGTTCCAGACGCCGGGCGAGGTCGCCCGGCAGGCGGTCGAGGCGGACGTGCACATCGTCGGCGTCTCCTCCCTGGCCGCCGGCCACCTCACCCTCGTACCCGCACTCCGCGAGGAACTCGCCGCCGAAGGTCGCGAGGACATCATGATCGTGGTCGGCGGAGTCATCCCGCCGTCCGACATCGAGGCCCTGCACGAGGCAGGTGCGGCAGCCGTGTTCCCGCCCGGGACGGTGATCCCGGACGCGGCCCACGATCTGGTGACGCGGCTCGGCGCCTCACTCGGCCACGAGGCTCTGTCCGGGACCGAAACGTCATGAAGCTCGATCTCGACATGTACGTCGAGGGGTGTTCGCCGGCAGGCGGGCCGTTGTCGCGCGTGCTGTCACACTCGTCGAGTCCGCCCAGCCCGATCAGAGGGAGCTGGCCCAGCGGCTGTTGACCCGGTTGAACCGGGTCGCCGTGCTCGCCGTGGACCCGTCCTCTGCAGGGCATCAAGAAGGGTGTCCTGGAGCTGGCCGACGTCATCGCAGTGAACAAGGCCGACGGTCCGCACGAGACGGAGGCTCTGTCCCGATCCAGACGTCCGGTCCCTGGTGCCGGCACTGGAAGAACTGGTCAGAAGCGGAGAGCTGACGCCCGCGCTGGCCGCTGAGTACATCTGGACGCCCTTCACGAGGATCGCGATGTCGTTCGGAGGGCGAGGGCGCCGTCGCATCGTAGCGTGGTGTCAACATTTTGCAGTGCATGGTGCGCGAAGAGGTTGTTTCCTCGGTGCGGTAGGCGTGGCAGGACTGTGATGTCGCGCCGGTCATGTGACGACGTCATCGGAAAGTGTCGGCAGTCCTGCGGACCGAGTCGGCTACGGTAGTACCGCAACCAGTCCGCGGTCTAGAGACCGATCGGACGTCGAAGCGTGGGAGAGGCCAGCACACGATGACAGCAGGGTCGGTCGAGGTGGCGGACAAGCTCGCCCATCCCGACGAGGTGAGCAGAGCCCATCATGCTGTGCGGCGGGCGATCATGCGCGGCGAACTGCGGGCCGGAGATCCTCTGTCCCAGGTCGAGCTCGCCCGGCAGCTCGGGGTGAGCCGCGGGCCATTGCGTGAAGCGCTCAGAATTCTGCAGCGTGAGGGCTTCATCCAGCAGGAATCCCAGCACCGTGCCCGGGTGGCGACGTTCAGCGACGACGACCTCGACGAGCTGTACGCCATGCGTATCAGTCTCGAAGCGCTGGCTGTAGGAATCGCCGTGCCGCGGATGACTGAGGAACATCTTCACCGCATCGACCAGCTACTGCACGAGATGGACGAGACGGCGCGCACTGGCGACGTTGAGCAGTGGGAATGCCCGCACGAAGCGTTTCACCGCGCGCTGGTCCACCCTTCCGGCGAGCGCCTGGAGCGGGAACTCGCCCTGCTGTCCGACCATGCCACGCGGTATCGCATGGCCTTCGTCACCTGGAATCCGCTCGAGTGGCAAGCCGGCACGAGCGAGCAGCACCACAAGATCGCCGAGGCGGTCATGGCGCGCGACCCGGATGCCGCCGCCCTGGCGCTGGCGAACCACCTGGGCCGAACGGCTCTCGTGGTGCTCTCCATGGCATCACCCACGTTCGAGCCCGTGCGGGTACGCAGGGCCCTCTCCGCTGTGTGCGGCCGGTAGCCGCACCACCTGGGCGGGCAAGGTGCGTTCGGAGAGGGCCGGACGCCAGAGCGTCGCGTTCCGTGGTCAGGCGCCGGCGGGCAGCTGGGTCTGGATGAGGTCCATGACCGATGAGTCGGTCAGGGTGGTGACGTCTCCGAGTTCCCTGTTCTCGGCGACGTCGCGGAGAAGGCGTCGCATGATCTTGCCGGAGCGGGTCTTGGGCAGTTCTGCGACCGGCAGGACGCGCTTGGGCTTGGCGATCGGGCCGAGGGTGGTGCCGACGTGGTTGCGCAGTTCCGCGACGAGTTCTTCGGAGGCGGTTGCGGTGCCGCGCAGGATCACGAACGCGACGATGGACTGGCCGGTCGTCTCGTCGGCGGCGCCGACCACGGCGGCCTCGGCGACGGCCGGGTGCGACACGAGGGCGGATTCGACCTCGGTGGTGGAGATGTTGTGCCCGGACACGAGCATGACGTCGTCGACGCGGCCCAGGAGCCAGATGTCGCCGTCCTCGTCCTTCTTGGCACCGTCGCCCGCGAAGTACCTGCCCTCGAACCGCGACCAGTAGGTGTCGAGGAACCGCTGGTCGTCGCCCCAGATGGTGCGCAGCATCGAGGGCCACGGCTCGGTGAGGACGAGATAGCCGCCTCCGCCGTCGGGGACCTCACGTGCTTCGTCGTCGACGACGGTGGCGCTGATGCCGGGCAGGGCGCGCTGGGCGCTGCCGGGCTTGGTGTGGGTGACGCCGGGGAGCGGCGAGATCATCATCGCGCCTGTCTCGGTCTGCCACCAGGTGTCGACGATGGGGCACGTGTCGGCGCCGATGTGCTTGCGGTACCACATCCACGCCTCGGGGTTGATCGGCTCACCGACCGAACCCAGGACCCGGAGACTGCTCAGGTCGAACTTGGCGGGGATGTCGTCACCCCACTTCATGAACGTGCGGATCGCGGTCGGCGCGGTGTAGAGGATACTCACGCCGTACTTCTGGACGATCTCCCAGAAGCGCCCCTGGTGCGGGGTGTCGGGGGTGCCCTCGTACATGACCTGCGTCGCACCGTTGGCCAGCGGCCCGTACACGATGTAGGAGTGCCCGGTCACCCAGCCGATGTCGGCGGTGCACCAGTAGACATCCGTCTCCGGCTTGAGGTCGAAGACCGCGTGGTGCGTGTAGGCCGCCTGCGTGAGGTAGCCGCCGGAGGTGTGCAGGATGCCCTTCGGCTTCCCCGTCGTCCCCGAGGTGTAGAGGATGAACAACGGCTGCTCGGCCTCGAACGCCTCGGGAGTGTGCTCGGCGGACTGCCGCGCGGTGATCTCGTGCCACCACACATCACGGCCCTCGGTCCACGCGGTGTCCTGCCCGGTGCGCCGGACGACCAGAACGTGCTCGACGCTCTCGATCCGGGACACGGCCTCGTCGACCGCGGGCTTGAGCGCGGAGGGCTTCCCACGCCGGTAACCCCCGTCGGAGGTGATGACGACCTTCGCGTCCGCGTCCTGGATACGGGTCGCGATCGCGTCCGCGGAGAACCCGCCGAACACCACGGAGTGGGCGGCGCCGATGCGGGCGCAGGCCAGCATCGCGACGGCGGCCTCGGGGATCATCGGCAGGTAGACGGCGACGCGGTCGCCCTTGCCGACACCGAGCTCGGTGAGCGCGTTGGCGGCGCGGGAGACCTCGTCCTTCAGCTCCGCGTAGGTGATGGCACGGCTGTCGCCGGGTTCGCCCTCGAAGTGGATGGCGACGCGGTCGCCGTTGCCCGCCTCGACGTGGCGGTCCACGCAGTTGTACGCGACGTTGAGCTTGCCGTCCGCGAACCACTTCGCGAAGGGCGGGTTGCTCCAGTCGAGCGTCTCGGTCGGCTCCGTGGCCCAGGTCAGGCGGCGGGCCTGCTCGGCCCAGAAGCCCAGCCGGTCCGCATCGGCCTGCTCGTACGCCTCGGCTGTGACGTTGGCGTTCGCGGCCAGATCGGCAGGCGGTGCAAACCGCCGCTGCTGGGAGCCGGCCACCGTCGCGCTGACCACCGCCCTGTCGTCGCGTGCTGCAGACATACCTACTCGCTCTCCTTCACGTACCTGCACGATGCGGAGTGCACCGCTCGCCCAGCTACCGCACGGCACGCCGAACGGTGTTCTCGGCCGTTGCCGTTGGCTCGACGTTTCCACCCGGAGCTCTGCGGGGGAGTCGAGGCCTCCTGGGCAGTGTCCGCACGGGCGTCCGGTCGAGGGCCTTCATGTGCGGCGACGATCGCCGACGCCTCGTGATGCGTGACACTTTCATTAACCTACTGTGTAATCGAGGTTCAGTCCATAGGGGTGTCCTGCGGTTCGCCGGTGAAGAGGTCGATGAGCCCGAACGGGGCGCGGTCGCCCAGACACAGGTCCAGCATCTCGTGGGCGTCGGCATAGAAGGGGACGGTGCGGGCGAACAGCGCCTCTTCGTAGGCGGTGAGTGCCACCTCGACGTCGTCAGGGTGCGCGGCGATCGCCTTGGCGAGTTCGGCGCCGTCGAACATGGCCAGATTTGCGCCGTCGCCGGACGGCGGCATCAGGTGTGCGGCGTCGCCGAGGAGCGTCACCCCGCGCATGCGGTTCCATCGGTGCCCGTCCGGAAGTGCGTGAATCATGCGCGCGACCGGTGCGGTCTCGCCGTCGGTGATCAGCGCGGTGAGCTCCGGTGCCCACCCGTCGAACTCGGCTGCTACCCGAGCGGTGGCCGCGGCGGCATCGCTGAAATCGATGCTGCCGATCCACTCGGCGGACCGGGTCAGCTCGACGTACGTGTGCAGGATGTTCCCCGCTTCGCGGTGCGCGACGATCCCCTTGCCCGGGGTCAGCGCGTACATCGCACCCACGCCGACGGTCCCGGCCGCCGCGGTGTGCCGCTCGTCGGCGTCGTGCAGGTAGGTGTCGATGAAGGTGGTGCCGATGTACTCGGGCTTGGCGTCGGAGAGCAACGGGCGGACCTTCGACCACGCGCCGTCGGCACCGACCAGTAGATCGCTGGTCACGGTCGTGCCGTCGGCGAGGGTCAGCTCGTGCCGGCCGTGGCCGAGGGGTCGAACGCCGGTGATCTTGCGCCCCCACTGGACCGTTCCGGCGGGCAGGGAGTCGAGCAGGATGCGACGCAGGTCTCCGCGAAGGACCTCGGGACGCCGTGCCGTTCCGTCGTCGGGCTCGTCGTGCAGCAGCTTGCCGTGCTGGTCAAGCACGCGCAGGGCCTCGGCGCCTTCATGGATGATCGCGCGGAACTCGTTGGTGAGTCCGGCGTCGGCGAGTGCGCGCTGCCCGTCGTCCTCGTGAATGTCGAGCTGGCCGCCCTGGGTCCTGGACTCGGGCGAGGCGTCGGCCTCGTAAATCGTCGAGGGGATGCCATGAACGTGCAGGACCCGGGCGAGGGTCAGGCCGCCGAGGCCGGCGCCGACGATGGTGATCGGGTGATGAGTGGTGGTCTTCATGGTCTTCCTCGTTTCCGTGCGGATGGGGCGCCGGGCAGCTGCCATGAGACCTAAATGGTCCCGCGTTCCATAAGTAATATGGAACGCGGGACCAGGGTGTGTCAAAATGAGGACATGCCACGCACGCGAGGAAGAGCACCCGACGGGAAAGGCCGGACCGACGCCCTTTCGCGAGAGATCATCGTGGGTGCAGCCGTCGCGCTGTTGGACGAGCGTGGTGAGCGAGGGCTCACGTTCCGGCTGCTGGCCAAGGAGCTCGACACCGGGCCTGGCGCGCTGTATTGGCACGTAGCGAACAAGGACGAGCTTGTCGCCCTGGCCGCCGATCAGGTCCTCGGTCAGGTTTTTGCCGCGGTCCCGTGCGCCGAGGAGGATGCAGCCGTAGGGCTGCGCGCGCTGGCGGTCGCCGTCTTCGACGCCCTTGACCGGCATGCGTGGGCGGCGTCGCACGTCACGGCACCGGCCGCGCTGGCGAACGCCCTGCGCCTGCTCGACCGCATCGGCAGCCTGGTCATGCGGGTCGGGGTGCCGGCCGAACGGCACTTCGCGGTCGCCACCGCGATCTCGTACTACATCACCGGCGTGAGCGCCCAGATCGTCGCCCCCGGCATCACCGCCGATGCGGCCGTCGGCCGGGAGGCCTTCCTCGCCCGGACTGCCGAAGGCTGGGAGGGGCTCGATCCCGACGACTACCCCTTCCTGGCGCGCACCGCCGCCAACCTGCGCGACCACGACGACCGCGACCAGTTCATCGCCGGACTCGACCTTCTCCTGAACGGCCTGAACGCCACGGCGGAGGCGCCGTCCGCTTGACGGCGCCTCCGCGTAGGCGCCGCACCGCGGAAAGCGGCTTCGTCCATGGTTCCGGTGGACCTGGGAGCCCGGGGCGCCTGGGCCGCGACCCGATGTGGACAGGGTGACCGGCAAGGCCGACGCGCCCGGTCCGACTTCATGGCTCGGAATTCGACTATGGGATATAGTAGGCAATATGTCACGCATCAACGAGTCGGCGATCGACTGTGTCCCTCAAGAGATCGTCGAAGCTACGCTGCGGGCCGCCGGGGCGCGCGATGTGCCTCCGGCCGACGTGACTTTGCGGGACATCGCCCAGGAAGCAGGGATGTCCCGCAGCACGCTGCTGCGCAGGCTGGGCGGCAGCCGACGTTCCCTGGACGAGGCGCTGCGGGCTGCCGGTGTCGACCTCGGAGGCCGGAAACCGGTCAAGGAGCGTGCGATCGCGGCTGCGGGCGCTCTGATCAGTGAGCAGGGGCTGGGGAAGGTCACGTTCGAGCGGGTGGCGGCGGCGGCGGAGTGCTCGGTGCCCAGTCTCTACGTCACGTTCGGGGGGCGTGACGAACTCCTCCGTGCCGTGTTCGATCGCTACAGTCCGATCGTCGACGTCGAGGCGTTCCTGGCCGGGCCGCACGGCGACCTGGAAGCAACCGTGCACCAGCTCTACCGACTGCTCGGCGACGCCATGGAGCGTGAACCGCGCGTGCTGCCGGCTCTGCTGGCCGAGGTCTTCGCTCGCCCTGGGGACGCAAGCGTCCAGTTCGCCTTCCAGAACCTCACCCCCCGGATGCTGGCCGGGCTCGGGCAGTGGCTTGCCGCGGAAGTGGCCGCTGGGCGAATCCGCGATCTCCCCCTCCTTCTGCTGATCCAGCAGATGGTCAGCCCACTTCTCCTGCACTTCCTGTTGCGTCCCGTTACGGGTCAGGTCGCCGCTGAGTACCTGACCACGAAGGAGGAGGCTGTGGACACGTTCGCTCAGGCCTTCCTCCGCGCCGTCGCTCTTCCCGTGGCGGCGGGCGTGCGCCCGCAGGAGTAGCTCGCGCGCTGACGGGCTGCGGCTGAGCCGGGCGGGTTCATCGTGCCCGGCGCCCGTGCTGGACTCCGGCCGACGGGACGGTTCCGGCACCCTCCGAGCTGCGGGTGACTTAGTGGTGTACCGGCTCCTCCGGGCGGTGCGGTGAAGTGCGCCGGCCGTCTGCCGTCGAGGCGTATTCGGCGCGACCCCGTGCCCTGCACATTCGTCGGGGGAAGACCCGAAGTTCAGCACGGCGAGCGTGACGTCTTCACGTCAGCACCCCCCACATCCTCGATCACCCTTCCGGTCGGCGAATACGACCAATTCGCCGCGGCGACATGGTCGCATGCACGGCCGTTCGCGGTGTCGGGCTGCACCGCACCATCCAACGCCTTTCTGGCGCCGTCCAGTTGCACGATGCGTCGCGCACGGTTGACGCCAAACCGCCTGGCGAGTGGCCCCTGATGTGACGACGCCGGTAGACCCACGTCGGAACGGGGCAACTCGCGTGACCGCAGTGCGAAACTTGACACCTCTATGTACGTAGGCTGTAATCGGGTATCAAAATAATGAATGGCGAGCCGCGATGTGTTTGCGTCGCCCGGCCGCCGTCCCGTACACATCGCGACCCCTACCGCCTTCCTTGCAGGCGGGACGGGTGATCGGAAATGATCTTTATGGGCCACTCCACCCCCGCACCCACGAGCACGCACCGCAAGCTGGTCATCGTTGTCCTCGGCCTGGCAGCGCTGATCACCACCATGCTGTGCGCCTTCGCCCTGCCCTCGCTGCACAGCGGCCCCCACCACGTCCCCATCGGTGTTACCGGAACCCAGCAGGCCGCGCAGGACCTCCAGCGAACTCTCGACAGCGATACGTGGGACGTCGACGTGTACGCCAGTACGTCGGAGCTCAAGGCGGCAATCGAGGATCAGGACGTCGTCGGCGGCCTGGCCCTGCAGCCGGGCAAGCTCGACGTCTACACCGCCACGGCGGGCGCCCCCTCCGCGACCGGCGCTGTGACCGCTCTGGGCGACACCCTGGCCGCGGACCGGCACGTTGCCGCGACCGTCCACGACCTGGTGCCTTTCACCGCGGACGACCCTCGTGGCTCAGGCCTCACCGCGGCGTTGATGCCGATGATCTTCGGCGGAATCTTCCCGGCCCTGATTCTCGGCGGCGTCTTCCCCGGACATCGTGGCCTGCGTACCCGGCTGGCCGGAGCCGTCCTGTTCTCCTTGGTCGCGGGCGTGGCTGTCGCAGCGGTCCTTCAGTTCGCCACCCACTCCATCGGTGGTGACTACTGGATGAACGCCTTCGGTGTCGTCCTCGGCATGACCGCCATGTCCACCACCCTCCTCGGGCTCCAGGCCCTCCTGCGCATGGGGGGCTTCGCCTTCGGCGGAGCGTTGATGATGCTGCTGGGCAATCCCCTGTCGGGACTGGCCACCGGCCCCCACTGGCTCCCCTCGGGCTGGGCCGCTCTCGGCCAGTTCCTCCCTCCGGGTGCCGCCGGCAGTCTCCTGCGCACCAATGCCTTCTTCGACGGCGCGACGGCGGGATTCCCTGCCCTCGTCCTGACCGGATGGATCATCCTCGGAGTCGCCCTCGCACTCATCGCCGACCGGCGGGGACGGCGCAGTCCGCAGGCACCGTCCGAGTCCGTCGTCGTGCGGCAGTCGACTCCGGCCGACCCGCAGCCGGCACCTGTCGCGTCGGGCCGCTGACACGCTCGGTTGCTCAGTGGGGTGGCGACTGAGGGAATGGGCTGCTCCACCCCCTTGAGGGGCCCGGACGCGGCCGGGCCCCTCAAGGGGGTGGAGGGTGAGATGGAGCCGGCGTCAGCAGGCGACAGTGCGCGTGCCCAGCTGTGATGCCCGAGGTGATGAGGTCGATGCCGGCAAGGAACTGGGCTACGAGATCATCGGCCTCCTCGCCGAGCCGACCATGTGTATCGAGGTCCACCCCTGCTCCGCCCTGCCCGCCGCCCCGGCGTGAGCGCGGCGGAGCGGCCCGGCATTCCGGGCGGCCAGGCTGCTGCCGCCACATACGCGGATTCCCTGGAGGTCGGGTGCTCGTGCAGCGCGTGGCGTTCCCGTCCGCGCCCCTTGAGCGGGCGGCCCGTCCTTGTCAGCCCGAGCCGCCAGGTCGAACGGTCGAGGGCGGGGGAGATGCTGTTCTCTGGACTTCCGCCCGCCGCTCAGGTGTGGGGGTGAAATCAGTCCGGGGCATCACACTCACACAAATTGTGAACATTTTTCGATGGGATGCGATGCGCGCGTACGCATTGGCGTTAGGGGAATCAGCGGCGATCCTGGGGCGGCTGAGGAGCGTCAGCGTCTCAAAGCGCAAAGTCTGCATGCAGATCTCACGTCTCGTGAGATCTCTACCGCGCCTCTTGGTTCAAGGCGCGAGTGCCACCTCGACGTAAAGTGTTGACATTTATCGATGGTGCTTGATGATGGTACTAGCGCCCCCGCCTCTGCCGTCGCAGAAGTAGCGGGGGAGATCCCGGTGCCGGGGTGCGACGCGCAGGTAATCGTGCCGTATCCGCCACGGCAGGTTTCCGATCGATGCGCGGGCAGCGTGCGGCACGCGGGTGCCGGCTCGAATTCAGATTCCGGTGGGACCACCGGAGCGAGGCCGTGCGTCATTGAAATCCCCTGGATCGTCGGGCAAGTCACCAGATGAATGTGTGTAAGGAGATGGATTCGTGATACTGGTCACCGCCGCCAATGGCAATCAGGGAAAGCTCCTGGTCCCGCGTCTTCTGGCCGCGGGTCAGGAGCTTCGAGTTTGTGTTCGCTCCGAGGAATCGGCACAGTCTCTTCGTTCTGCTGGAGTGACTGATGTCGTCGTCGGCGATATCGCGGAGCCCGGGGTGATGGTACGTGCCATGCAGGGGGTGGAGAAGGTCTACTACGTGGGTCCGACCCTCCATCCGAAGGAGCGGGAGATGGGGTTTACGGCCATTGACGCCGCTCGCGAGTCCGGCGTGCAGCATTTCGTGTTCAGCTCAGTGCTGCACGCGATTCTTACCGATCTTACTCAGCATGAAATCAAGCGCGATCTCGAGGAGTATCTGCTTTCCTCCGGGCTGGAGTTCACGATTCTGCAGCCCGCCAACTACATGTTGCGGCACAGGCTCAAGCCTGTTCTGGAGCAAGGCGTCTTCCTTCTCTCGTGGGCGCTCGAGCGATACCAGTCGATGGTCGATCTGGGGGACGTCACCGACGTGGCCGCCGCCGTTCTCACCGACGGTGATCGTCATGCGGGGGCGACCTACGAACTGGTCGCGCCCGGGCGCTACACGGCGTACGACATCGCGGAGACAATCTCCGAAGTGCTGGGGCGCAAGGTGTCCGCCAAACGAATCGATGCCGATCAATTCACGGCGGCGTCACATGGCGCGGACCACGAAATCAATTTCCCGTATCATACCGGCGCTGCGCGAGCGATCAGTAAGCGCTACAGCAGTCATGATTTCGTGGGAAACCCGAATGTGCTCACGTGGCTGCTCGGCCGAAATCCGACCAGTTTCAAGCAGTTCGTCCAGCGAGAGCTGGAAGGTCACTCGTAGGGCTGCGGCGGGTGGTGCCGGTTCGTTTGCTCACGCCTGTGAACGCTTCACCGCAATCGCGAGTCGGGCCGGCCTGATACTGGCCGTCGTCCACCGGCTGGGTCTGCCCCACCTGACAGGGAGGGGCAGACCCAGCCTCGGTCACGCGGGCTTGATCGGAAGCTGCACGTACGAGGCGCGGTCGCCCCCCGTGTGGATGACATGCCGTCCGCCGAATTCGGTGGTGTACTCGCGGATTCCGGGCATCATCGTGCCCAGGAGCGACCGGCTGCTGATGACGAAACGGAGCTGTTCGCCCGGGTGGAAGGCGAGCCCGACCGGGAGCAGGTCGATCTCGACATCGACAACCTCACCGGGCGAGAGCTTCTCGACCTGGTCGAAGCTGTGGGCGGGAATCTCCTCCGTCGACAGCTTCTCGTCCAGACGCCGCATCGAGACGCGCAGACGCCCGTCCGTCCCCTTGTAGCGAAGGATCGAGGCGCCTCGCTCGGTGACGTCCTGGATCATCGCGCCCTGGTTGAGCACGGTGAACTGCTGCAGGGGCGTGCCGTACGCGTCGAGCTTCTGGACGAGGAGGAACAGGTCCATGTCGTCCGCGCCTTCGGCCTCGACCCACAGGTGCGCCTTCGGGTAGCCGACGAGGACGGTCTCCTGGTCGAAGCGCGTCACGAACGACACCGTGTCCGGGTTGGCCCCGACGGGGTACCCCGCCGTCGCCCCGGTGTCGGGCACCGCGGTCCCCAGGGTCCGTGAGCGGGCGTCGAGGTAGTACTTCACCGGCGTGACGTCCGCCGGCGGGAACTCCTCCGCCGGGATGTTCACCCGGTCGCCGCCCTGCAGATCGAGGAGGGAGTAGCGCACGCGTGGCGTCTGCTCCCACCCGTTGTCCTCGCCCTTGAGGAAGTGGTCGAAGAACCGGCGCAGGTCCTCCACGTTCGCCTCGTCGTAGTAGTCGGGCCATTCCTGGCTGTTGTGGACGCGCAGCCACTTCTGCGTGGACTCCATGCGCCGCCAGGCACGGAAGGTCCCTGCGGTGTGCAGTGTGTTGGAGTAGCTCGCGACGACGTACGCGGGCACGTTGATCCGGTCGAAGAGCGGGATCTTGTTCTCCCACAAGTCGTTCACCAGCGGGTAGCGGTCGGCCTCCGTGAGGATGTCCTCCTTCTGGCCGTTGCCGTAGAAGCTGTTGTCCTGAAGCTGGCGGGCGAAGCCGGTGTCGGGGATGCCGCCGCGCATCACCAGGTCGCGGTAGACATCGCTGACGCCTTCCCACGGGTTGATCGCCGTCAGGTGCGGAGGCTGTTCGGCCGCGGTGAACCACTGGGAGACCGCGAGGTAGGACGTGCCACTCATGGCGACCTTGCCCGTGCACCAGTCCTGGACGCCGAGCCACTCGATGAGGTCGTAGCAGTCGCGCCCCTCCTGCCGGTCCCATACGACGCTGTCGCCCTCGCAGTTGGCGACGCCCCGGATGTCCGGGTTGCAGATCGCGTAGCCCTGCGCGCACCAGTACGCGGGGTCCGGGCCCTCGAACTTCTCCAGGCCCGAGACGATCCCGTTGTCGAGCCCGACCATGCCGAAGATGCCCATCACGCTGGCGGACGAGCCCTGGCCCTTCCCGTACGGGCTCCACGCCACGATGACCGGCACCCGCTCTGTGCCGGCGGGACGGAATACATCGACGTTGATCGTGACGCCGTCGCGCAGTGTGACCGGCACGTCCTTGTCGAGCACGATGTCGAGGGGGAGCGGCTTGAACGGCGGGGCGATCTGAAAGCCCGCCTCCAGTGTTCGGGAACCGGGCTCGTAGCCGCTCAGTACTCCGTACCGGCCACCCGGCTCCAGTGGCTGAGAGGGCGTGAATACCTTCTGGACATCACTCATGGTGAACTCCTCGCATCTCTGCGTCCGTGGACCGGCTCTGTCCACGATGCGAGCGTACGTCCGTGATCGCAAGATCTCAACAGCTGTTGAGATCATGGTCCGGGGGTAGTTTTGGCACATGACCGCGCACACGACTCCCACCGCGACCGGCCGTCTCGGACGACGGCCGGGAACGAACACGACGCGGCAGGCGATCCTCGCCGCGGCCCGCGCCCGTTTCGCAGCCGACGGCTTCACAGCGACGACGATCCGGCGGGTCGCGGCCGACGCCGGCGTGGACGCGTCGCTGGTGATGCAGTTCTTCCGGTCGAAGAACGAGCTGTTCGCCGCCGTCATGTCCGTGCCCGCTGACGCGTTGACACGCTTCAGTGCCGCGTTCGAGGGTGCGGACGACGGCCTCGGAGAGCGTGTCGTCCGCGCCTTCCTCGAGGTGTGGGAGGAGGACGTACGGAGCTCGGAGCCGCTCATGGCGATGCTCCGGGGTGCCATCGCCAACGATCAGGCGAACGAGCAGCTGCGCGGCTTCCTCCAGGAACGACTGCTGGTCGACGCTCTCGCGTCGCGCTCCGTCGGCGACGACTTGACGCTCCGGGTGGGGATCGTGTCGTCGATGCTTGTCGGGCTCGTGGTGGGGCGAGGCGTCGTCGGTGTCCCCACGCTCACCGGGGTGGAGCGTGAGCAGCTGATCGCCCTTGTCGGGCCCGCCGTGCAGAGCGTGCTCGTGCCGATGCCATCGGCCGATGACAAGGCGGCGGACCGATGACGGCGATCGACGGGCGCATCTACGTCGACGGGCGCCCCACCCCGTGCCCACCGGACCTGGAGGACGCCGCCGACGACCTGGAACGGTCGGGCGGTGTCGCCTGGATCGGGTTGATGGACCCGGGCGCGGACGAGCTGGAGGCGGCCGCGGCCCGGGTCGGGCTGCACCCCCTGGCCGTCGAGGACGCGCGTCCTCTGGAGCGTCTTCAAGTGGCGGCGCTGGCTCTGACTCGTCGCTCCGGAAGCACGTCGTAGCGGCCGGGGGGCAGGCGGCACTGCCGCCTGCTCCCCGGCCTGCATTGCCGCTGTGCCAGTCACGTGTTCCCTGGCAGTGCCCGGGACCGAGGGCCGGCCGCGTCCTCGCCGCGAACTCAGCCGGCCTTGTTCGGAGCAACCGGCGCGAAGCGGTCCAGGGTGGTGATCCCCTCGAACCTGTGCGGCTGGGATCCCGCCATCAGCCTGCCGTAGTTCTCGGACAGGGCTTCGAGGTTGAGGGCTCCGTGCAACGTGATGACACGGGCGTCCCGCCAAGCCCGTTGAATGGGCTCACTTTCCATGATCGCGGTCGAGCCGGAGTTCCGCTGGAGCAGTTCGATCGCCTCCGCGCACCATTTGGCCGCGTAGGCCGTCTCGGCGAGGACGCGCGCACTGAACATCTGCATGTACTCGGGTTCGGCCGGCGTTCCGGCGGCGGCGAGTGCTCCGAGCCGGTCGGTCTCATCGGCGTTGGCGCGGGTCAGCAACGTCGCTGAGCGGATCTTCGAATGAACCTCTGTGAGCATCAAGTGTGTGAGCGGCGCTTCCAGCTGATTCCTGTACGTCGTGCCGCGCAGAGGCCGGCCGGCGGCGCGTTCGAGGAACCTGTCCAGTGCACCTTGGGCGAGGCCGATCGACATCCCCGCCATGAGGCTGAACGCCCAGCCGAGGGTCGGCGCCTTCCAGAGGGCACCCTTGAGGCCGTTGTCGAGAGAGCCGCCGACGACATGCCGGAAGTCGACGCCGCGATGTTCCGGAACGAAGAGCCGGTCCTCTGCGAGCGTGATGGACACACTGCCGGTGGCGCGCATGCCGGCGACCTGCCAGTCGTCGAGGAACCGGAGTTCGGCGCGAGGGACCTGAACGCCTACCAGGTAGGGGCCTTCGCCGTCGTCGGCGATGCAGCCGAGGTTGGTGAAGGGTGCCCAGAGCGAGTCGCTGCCGAACGTCCAGGGGCCGCCGGAGATGGTCCAGCCGCCCTCGACCCGCTGTGCGCGCCCCTTGGAGGCCGGGAAGTGGCTTGAGGCGGCGACCCGCGGTCCGACCCACGCGGGGCCGAAGACCTCCTCGACCACCTGAGCCCCCGAACCGGCGGGAATCCAGTTCGTCGAGGCCCCCACCCATACGGTCCATCCGCACGAGCCGTCCCACCTGGACACCTCGGAGACGACGTCCAACTGCTCCCGAACGGTCAGCTCGTAGCCGCCGAACTCCGCGGGACTGCCGATGTCGAACGCTCCGGTCGCGTCCAGATCGGCGATGGTCTCGTCGGGAAGCCGGCCCGCGCGTTCCGCAGACAGCGCGCGTTTCCTCAGGTCCGGCCCGAGCGCCCGGACCTTCTCCAGGACCGTCGTCAGCCTCTCGGACGTGGGGTGAGTCGCAACCATCGTCGATATCTCCTGTGGTCGATTCTTGCGGGTGAGGGTCCGACCGCGCTTTTGCCGGCTCGAACTCTCAGCCTTCGTGCAGTTGTGGCTCTGACCTGCGGCATCCGGAGGCCGGATGTCTGTTCATGGGAATCGTCGTCCGAGGTGACCCCCGAGGCGGTCGCCCGGTCGCCGGGCAGCGGTCCGGTCCGGAGCAGGGCCACCGCGTGTGCCGCTGGTGTTGCGGTGGTGATGAACCCTGAAGGACAGGCGGTGGCGGGGCCGCAGCGAATAGTGATCGTTTGATGGCAGCTCCCGGCCACCCACCGCCCGGCGGGTAAAACGGTGCCCTCAATCGCACCGTAGAAGGCGCACTTTAAAGTGTCAACATTTTCGACATCCTTATTCTCGGCCATGTGTCGTGCACCGATAGTGACCGGCGTGTCGACTCGTGCGTGATACAGCCCTGGGGTCGAGCTCCGGGCGTGGTGACGCCGCGTGTGGGTGCGTGAGGGGTTCAGGCCTCTGGTGCCTGCGTGTCGCCTGTCCTCCCGGTCGGTTCCGCGCGGGCGGTAGGGCGATGTAACTCGGAGGACATGAAGTGTTGACAGTTTCTCCATGGCTCTCGATGATGGTGCCCACGTCCGCCACCCTTTCGTCGGCCTTGAGCCGTCGTCGGAAGTGACGGAAGGTAATTCGGATGCCGAACCGGCGGGGTCAACGGGCCGCTGAGTCGTCGCTCGGTGGTCGACTCGCGACCCGTACCGCACGCAGCCGCACGCATTGCGCTTCAGGGCGGACGGCCGGGACTGCACCTCGCCGGCAAGGGGACGGAGTGCACTCCTCGGGCCGCGCTCCATGCTCCGGCGGCTGCCGAGTAACAGTCGGACCGCCACTGAGCGCGTGCTTCACAGCTGGCATCGGGAGTGCCCCACTGGCGACTTGAAGGATGAGGAGCGCAACAATGGTTGAACACGACAAGGCCGCCATTATCGAAGTCCTGAATCTCTACGGCTTCGCGCTTGATGCCCACGAGTGGGACCTGTTCGACCGCGTTTTCGCGGAGGATGTGACCGCTGAATTTGGTCCTGCCGGAAACGCCTGGGAGGGGCTCGCCACTTTCAAGCGCTCGTTTGCCGAGTTCCATGCGGGGCTGGACGGACATCAGCACACGATGATGGGTCATCTCGTACATGTCGACGGTGACAAGGCGCACGCCTTCAGTTATGGCAATTGGCTGCTTGTGCGCGAGGCGGCCGACGGCGGCCCGACGTGGCAGGGGACCGGCTGGTACGACGACGAACTGGTCCGGACCGAGCAGGGATGGCGGATCCGGCACCGTGTCTGCCGGCTGATGTCCTGGGCCGGCAACCCCTCGGTGCCCGAGCCGAACGCCGAACACCACCCCGACATGAAGACGAACGTCCTGCGCCAGCACATCGAGGAGGGCAGGGTCGCGTTCCACAAGGCTATCCAGGCCAAGTAGGCCGCCGGGCGTGCGCGGCGTGGGGCCTTGAGGCTCTCGCCGCGCACCGCCTCCGATATGAGTCGACGTCAGGCCGGCTCCCTTGAACGTCGTGTTGGTCCTTCAGCGCGTCGTGTGCTTCGACGTGCTCCCGTTGCGAGCGATTGCTCGCACTCGTTTTACCGATGGAGCCTCAAGGATGACTGAAAGCCAGATTTCGCCGCCCGCAGTCGTGACGCTCGCATGCGGTACGACGGTGCTTGCGACGCGAGGCACCTCGGCCGGCGAGTTCGTGGCCTGGATGGACAAGGCCTTCGCTGACGAGAACGTGCTCCTGGACGCGCAGCCCGAGCATTACGTGATGGTCGGGCAGCCGGACGGAACGGTCCACATCGTCGAGAACGTCGGCCCCCACATCTGCTCCTTCTACCTGGGCAGTTGGTCTGCCGAGGCAATGGCATGGGCCGCAGACGCGGACGAGCGCCTCCCGGAAGCGGAGTTCCCGTACAAGAAGGCCACAAATCTCTACCTTGCCGACGGCACGGTCGTGGGGCGTGTGCTGATTCAGTTCGGTGACACCGCTGAAGGCTTCACGTCGAGTCTGACGGTCTACCTGCCCACCTCGTGCCCGGAGAGTGTTCTGGAGCATCATCTCCGGCACTTCGCCGTCGAGTTCAGGAACTGGATCGTCGCCTCGGCAGCGGCCCGCGCCTGAGGAACGGCACGGCGGGCCAACGGACTCGCCGACGGCTGCAGGTCTGCGGGTGCCGCAGAGACTATTCGAGGGATGTTCGTAGCTGTCGGTGGAAACGGCCGGCGGCACGCAGACGCAGTACCGCATCGTTGGCCTGTGGTTCTCCGTTGGTGATCCGTAGACCGTCCTCGCCGTGGGGCCGTACGGTCACGCCGTCGACACGGCTCGAAGGTCAAGGTCACCTTCATCATGGGCCACGACAGCCACGGCCACCCGCAGACCTCGGCCACCGGCTGCTCCGGCACCGTACAGACCATCGCCGACGGCGAGCACGACCCCAACGCCAACATCTTCGGTGTCTGGGATGCCGAGTACACCGACAAGGGCGCGAACGGACAGCCCGCCCTGACCACGCACGACGAACACATCAGCCAGCCCAGCCACCGCCAGGCCGAGCACTACGGAGGCTCCGCCGGGGTGTCGGTCGTCAACCGTGACGCGGCCCACGGCGGCAAGACCGTCGGGAGCATCGAGAACGGCGACTGGATCTCCTTCACGCCCTACGCGCTGGACGATGCCACCAAGTTGACCGCCCGCGTCGCCTCCGCTGGGAGACGTTCCAGGACGTCTCCACGAACCTGAGCAACCGCCCGGCCGGCACCACCACCCTCCACGGCGGACGGGACCAAGGTCCAGCTCTACGGGTGCAATGGTTCCGGGGCGCAGAAGTGGACGCCGGGGGCCGATGGGACCTTGCGCAATCCGCAGTCCGGCAAGTGCCTCGACGCGGAGGGTGTGTCCTCCGCCGACCGGACCAGGTTGCACCTGTGGACCTGCGGCACCGGCGCCAACCAGAAATGGGTCCTGCCCAGCTGAGTGACCCGCTCGACACCGTCATCGGCGCGGGGGCGACGGTGGCGGGACCGGCCCCTCACACGGGTCGGTGACGGCGGCAGTGCGCGACGCCGAAGCGCCCTGCCGCCGTCTCTCACGCCCATCGGTGACGGCCGATCGAGGTCATTTCACTTGCTCGGAGGAGTTCGCGGACCCCGCCCCGGTCAGGGCTCGCTCCTCCAAGTCCTGGTACCGGGCACGGGCCGTCGATCCGGACGCCGTTACTCGGCTCGCGGCCCAGCCCATGAGGAAGCCCACCGGTACGGACACGAGGCCGGTTGCCTCCAACGGGAACCAGGCGAAGTCGGCCCCGGGCAGGATGGAATTGGGCGAACCGGAGACGGCCGGACCGAACAGTTGCAGCACCACGCATGTGCCGAGCCCTCCGTAGACGCTCCAGAGCATGCCCGCCCGTGTGTAACCCGACCAGAAGAGTTCGAACACAACCGTGGGCAGGATGGCCGCTGCCGCGGCCGTGATGGCGAACTGGGCGAGGAAGGTGACTTCTCTTCCCTCCAGCGCGACCGCCAGCACCACTGCCAGCGCGCCGACAGCGACCGCGGACCAGCGCAGGAGACGCATCTCGGTCTTTGCCCGCCGGTCGCGCCCGGCGCCGGAGGTGAAGACGTCGTGCGCCAGAGAGGCCGCGGACGAGAGGGTCAGCGCAGCCACCACGGTGAGGCTGGTCAGGAAGAACATGGAAACCGTGAGGGCAATGGTCATGCCGCCGGCGGAGCCGTCGGCGGCCAGTCGTATGGCCAGAAGCGGAAGTGCCGCGAGACCCTCGGGATCGGCCGCGCGGATGGCATCGGCCCCTACGACCGCGGTCGCACCGAAGCCCAGGAGAACGGCCAGCCCGCAGAAGAGGGCGACTGGTCCGATCGCGTATTTCACCGTACGGCGCGCGGACTCACCCCGATCGGTGGCGTTGAGACGCATCAGCATGTGGGGTCCCACAGCGGCTCCGAGGATCATGGTGATCAGCATGGAGAGCCGGGACCAGGCATCGTTGGCACCGACGCCGTGGAGCGGGTTCGGTGCGTAGTAGTGCGCGGGGTCGGGGCTGTTGTGCGCTGCCGCGTCGAGCAGCCGGTTCACGTTCCAGCCGAATGCGTTCAGCACCTGGCAGGCCAGCACGGCCATGGCGACGAGCAGGACCACCGTCTTGATGGTCTGGAGGATGCTGTTGCCCCGCATTCCGCTGAGGGAAGCTGCGCAGATCATGACTGCTCCGATGAGGGCGGTGCAGACCTGTGCGGCCGCGCCGGTATCGGAGAGTCCCATCAGAAAGGTCACAGCGGCGCCGGCGACCACCAGCTGAACCACGATCAGCGGCAGACAGAAGCACAGGGTCGCCACGGTGCCCGCGATGCGCGCGGCGGAGCCTGGGAAGCGGGCCCCCAGGGTGTCGCCGAGGGTGAACCGACCTACGCTGCGCAGTGGCTGGGCGAGAATCAGGAGCACTCCCAACGAGCCCACGATGCTCATCGCCAGGGCCATGCCGTCGTAGCCGGCGAGTGCCACCAGCCCCGTGGTGGTCATCAGGGTGATGAGGGAGATGTGATCGCCCGCCAGAGCGAGCCCGTTGGTCACCGGCCTGACGGACCGTCCGGCCACGTACACGTCCGCCGGTCCGTCGGAGTCCGCGCCGTACATCAGGTACAGGAGGACGACGCAGCAGACCACCAGGAGAAACGCCACCAGTGGCACGGCGCTCGATGGTGCTGCGGCGAGGAAGTGATCGGTTCGGTCCGTCATCGTCTGCCCTCTCCGTTGGCGGAGTTCAGGGCGACTTTCCCGCCACTGTTCCATTCCCGGTATGCCTCTTGCTGGCTACGGTCGAAGTGGACCGCTGTCGTGAGCAGCAGGCAACCTTGCAGGGCGAACAGCACGGTCCCGGCGGTGAGTTCACCTGCCACGTGGGTTCCCACGGGTATCCCGGTGAGTACCGGAAGGCCCACGATCGCTACCCAGCCGGCGGCGTTGGCGATGACGAAGCGCCTGCGTGAACGGGAAGCGGCCGAGCGCAGCGTGTGGAGGCCGTTCTCATCGCCTCCCGGTCTCGAGGCTTGTGTGCCGTGGCGCCTCGGTTCGAAGAACGAGTGCTGGGGTGACTCCATGATGTCTCCTGATCGGGCCAAATGATGCAGCCGGCCGACCGGGTGGCCCAGCCCGGGCAGTGGCAGAAGTGGGACGACCGGCGTCTTGGACGCAGCGATCGGAGTGCACGCGCGACCGAGGCTGGAGCCGACGATGGGCGAGGCGGTGGTGTACCGGCGTGACCCACGCCAGGGCAAGTCACACCCGGGCCTCGATCAGCGCCAACGCTGCGGTGGTGGGCAGTGCGGTCGGGAGGCCCGGGGCGTCAGGCGCTCGACCTGCCACTCCCGGCGCGCTCAGTCGGGCAACGCCAGCTCCGCCCAGATGGTTTTGCCCGACTGCCTGTACCTGCTGCCCCAGCGACTGCTCAGCTGGGCGACGAGAAACAACCCGCGACCACCCTCATCAATCGAGGAAGCCCGGCGCAGTCTGGGTTGGGTGTTGCTGGGATCGCTGACCTCGCAGACGAGGACGTCGTCGTGAATGAGGCGAAGGCCGATCGGGCCACCCGCATACCGGACAGCGTTGGTGATCAGTTCGCTCACGATCAGCTCGACAACGAAGTCGAGATCCTTGAGCCCCCACTCGCTGACCTTGGCGGCGACGGCCGCCCTGGCGGCGGAGACCGCGACCGGATCGGCCGGAAACTCCCACTCGGCGACAGCGTCGCGTTGCAGCGGACGGGCCATGGCGAGCAGCAGGGCCGTGTCATCGGCCGCGGGGTGGTCAGCCTGTTCCGCTGTCAGTATCTCGCCGGCTGTCTGTAGAGAGCACCGCTCACCATGCAAGTCGGCAATGCGGCCGGCGAGCCGGATTGCGGCAGCGTCGATGCCGTCGGCCGGCTGGCCGAGCAGCCCGTCGCTGTAGAGAGCCAGCCAGCTGCCCGGAGCGAGGCGCGTCGTGGTCGCCTCGAACGGCAGGCCGCCCACGCCCAGCGGTGGGCCGGGCCGGACAGGTAGAGGGTGAGCGGTGCCATCCGGTCCGGCCACGATGGGCGGCGGGTGTCCGGCGCTGGCCACCGTACACAGCTGCGTGACCGGGTCGTAGAGCGCGACCAAGCATGTCGCACCCACGGTGTCGCGCTCAGCAGGGTCGGCTTCGGAAGCGATACGTGCGACCAACTCGTCCAGTCGGCTGAGGAGTTCGTCCGGAGTCAGTTCCAGGTCGGCCAGTGTCTGGACGGCGGTACGCAGACGACCCATGGTGGCCGCAGCGTGGAGCCCGTGCCCGATCACGTCGCCGACGACCAGGGCGACCCTCAGGGAGGGCAGCGGGATCACGTCGAACCAATCCCCTCCGATCTCCGCGCCGCCGGCAGCCGGCACGTACTTTCCCACGGCCTCCACCGCCGGAGTGAGCGTCGCGGCGGCCGGCAGCAGCCGTTGTTGCAGGGATACGGCGGCACGGTGCTCCCGGGTGTACCGACGCGCATTGTCGACACTGAGCGCCGCATGCGCGGCGATCTCCGCGAACATGTCGGCGTCCTGCTGATCGAAGGGCTTGTCGTCATCGGTGCGCCAGGCGCCGATGAGCCCCAGAACCAGGCCACGGGCGAACAACGGGGCCATGGCCAGGGAGTGACCGTTGTCCGGGATGAGCAAGGGGATCAGGCGGCCATCGCCTATCGCCCGTTCGATCGAGTTCCGATCGAAGAGGACCGTACGTCCTTCCTGGAGGTCGCGAATCGCGGGCCGGTCCGGCAGCCGGGGAAATCTGTCCTCCAGTTGCAGCAACCCCTCGGGCCATCCTTCGGCGGCTCGCACCGCCACGCGGCGAAGATGGAGATCACCGCCGCCGAACGTCCTGGGTGGCTCGTCGCCCGCCAGAACCTTGTCGGCGAGATCGACCGACACCAGGTCCGCGAAGTCGGGCACGAGCACCTCGGCAATGTCCTGGGCGGTGCGGCGGACGTCCAGTGACCGGCCGATGCGGGCCGCGGCCTGGTGCCGCAGCTGCAGCCGCCGGTCGGCAAGCCACTGCTCAGTGGCATCGGTGACCAGCACGATGACGCCTGTGGGCCGGCCTTCGCGGTCTGTGGTGCGCACAGCGGTCACGGAGAACGAGTAGTCACGGACAGGTTCGGACCGGGAGCGGCCCCGGACTGCGTGGTCGACCAACGGCAGGCCTGTTGCCAGCACGGTACGCAGCTCCGCCTCGATGATGGCGGCATGGGGAGGCTCCATCACGTCCGCCGGAGTGCTTCCCAAGGGCGGGGATGACAGGCCGGGCGTAGTGAAGTTGGTCTTTACGACAGCGAGATCGGCGTCTCGGACGATGACCCCGATCTGCTCCTGGGCGAGCAGGGCGCGCAAGAGTACGGCGCCCTGCTCGGATTCCTCCGCACGGTCGGCCGGAACGGCCAGCAGCAGCTGGTGCGCAGTTTGTTCGAGAGGCAGAAGGCGGCAGCGCACGTTCACCGAGTGCCCGCGAGAGTGGCGCAAGAGGGTGTCCTCGACGGGGGAGGGCCACATCGAAGGAACACAATCCGTACGCGTCGACTCGGTGAACAGCTCGGACACGTGCAGGCCGCACACCTCGTCGGCGGACCTGCCCAGCAATTCCAAGGCGCCCCGGGACCACTGCCTGACGGTGCCGTCGTCATCGTCCTGACCGATGCGGGAGTCCATGCCAGCCTCACAAACATTGATGCCTTCTACATCCCAAGTATGAGTATTTGTGTGATCTCTACGATTTAGGCGATGCCTGACATACTACTCGATGTACGTAATATCCGAATATCAGCCAATTGGTGACCGGTTTCCCGGTCGGCCGAGGGGTGACACGCGTCCCGGGGTGTTGTCTGCTGCCTGGCTCCTTGGCCGGCGTCAACCGGCGGGCGCGGCGCTGAATCGGCCGCCGGTATCCGGTGCGGGCAAGTTCGCCGAAGTGGGGGCCCGTTGATGAGTGTCCAGCGCGAGCCCGTAGGGATTCAGTGCCGCATTGATGGTCGCTTCGTCGCGTTCAACCATGGTGGCGCTCCTGGTTCATGACGTCCCCGAGGGGCAGCGCTCTGGCGTCGTCGGGTGCGTGAGCGGTCGTGTTGTTGTCGGGTCAACTCATGTACGGGCGGGCCGACGTCGGCCCCATCATTAGGAGCGATGGCAATAGTGTCAACACTTTGCGCCATGGCTGGCGCTAGTTTTCAGTTCTGAGTGCGCTCCGTCTCAAGCGGGCGCGTGTGGGGTGCTGCCTGGAGGGGGCGGTTCAAGGCCAGTCGGGTAATCGTTGGGAGTGGGAAGGGCGCTGCGGCCTCGTCGTGCAGGGATGTGTTAACGGCAGTACGAGAAAATGTTGACACTCCATGAAGGTCCTCTTACGGTGTGCATCACCGCCACTGCTTTCGCCATCCCCGACGGCCCAGTGATGGCGACATGGGGCGGCATCGAGTCCCTCCCCGGCTCATGACCGCTACCGCGAACCTCTCGGTGCCGGCATGGTCCACTTCGGCCGACCGCCTTGGGCGCTGGGGAGCACGGCGTCACACGCCGACGTCCCGGTCGGCAGCCCCTGCCCGCAGGTGTCCGCGCTGCCACGAGTGCCGAGTTGTCGCCCAGCCAGAATCGAGTGCCACGATCATGCCAATAGATGTCCCCGAGCTCACTCAGGCTCCACGCTTCCAGCCCACTGGCCACCATGACGTCGGGCTCCCTGCCGTACGACCTGCCTGGCGGCCGGATCGTGATCCCCGCCGGCCCGGGCCGTCAGTGTGATCAAGGTCTAGAGGCCCAGCCGGGATGACGCCCGGCTTTGGAGGCTGCAGCTCGTACGTGTCGATAGCGGCAGCTAAGAGGTGACGCATTTCCTGTCCTTCAGCCGGCGCGCGGGGTTGATCACGGATGGGATCGGGGCTCCCCCAACACGTCGGGTGCGGAGCATTGGCCAGTCGGTGCGTACGCCGACGTGGGACTTTTGCCGTTTGAGCGGGATGAGACGGCAGTCATCGAAGCCGAGCCGCGTCTGAGCATCGCGATGACCCGCAAGGGGGTCAGCTCCGAGCTCACGTGCGACCCCACCCGCCTTCGGCGTGTCAGGGCGCCCCTATGGCGACAGCTGTCGCATGGGTGCGAGAAGCGCGGTCAGCACCGAGCTCGGTCGAACAAGTCACGTGCAGTTGCCGGTAGTTACACCGAACCGGATTCCCGAAGGGCCGGGCGCCCGTGGGGGAGCTGCGCAAGGGAATCAAGGAGGATTCCGCATGACCACCATGGACAAACCCGCAAGGCTCATCAGGACAGGCGAAGACCCTTCCGGCACGGCCAGGGAGTCGACTGGGTGGCGTACCGCCATTGCGTCCACGCTTGGCCTCACCGTTGGCCCCAGCGTTCTCACCGTGATGTCGTTCGGGGCGTTCATCGCCCCGCTCCACCGGGAGTTCGGCTGGGGCGTTTCCGACATCGGCCTGGCTGCTTCTCTCCTCAGCGTCACCGTCATGATCATCTCGCCCCTGCAGGGCTATCTGGTCGACAGGTACGGCGGTCGCCGCCTCATCCTGTGGAGCTCACCGGTCTTTGGTCTCTCGCTGATGGCGATGTACTTCCTGCCCGGCGACCTGTCCGTGTTCTACCTGGCCTGGGCCCTCATTCCTGTCTGCGGCCTGGGCCTGTGGCCGGTGTCCTATCTCCGGCTCACAGCAGGGTGGTTCGAGCGCAAACTCGGGTTCGCGCTGGGGATCGCCAACTCCGGAATCGGAGTCGGCACGGTACTCGTCCCCATTCTCACAGCTTGGCTGATCGGGGCGTTCGGCTGGCGGGCCGCTTTCGTCGGACTGGGGGCTGTCGCGCTCCTCGCGTTCCCGGTCGCATTCTTCTTCATCACAGAACCGAGCCCACGCAAGACCGATGTCCAGTCAGGCGGTGACACCCTGAAGATCTCCGCGAGGAGGAGGCCGTTCTGGCTCATCCTGGGCGCCTTCCTCCTGCTCGGGCTGGTCGGCTCCTCCATCACGGTCTACCAGATTCCCCTGCTCCTCGACGCCGGTGTCCCGGAAAGCATCGCCAACCTGGTGCCGGTCGCGCTAGGACTTGCGCTCATCGTGGCCAGAGTCGCCACCGGCTGGCTCCTGGACCGCTTCAGTGCATCCGTGGTCATGTCCTTCAACCTGGCCGGCGGCCTGGTCTCGGTGCTGTTGTTCGCGGCGGGCCCCAACGTAGTGACGGGACTCATCGCTGCGGCCCTGGCCGGGTTGTTGATCGGCTCGGAGTTCGATGTCCTCAGCTACCTCGTCCCCCGGCATTTCGGACGTATGGCCTACGGCAAGATCTACGGGATCGCGTTCTCGGCATTCCAGATCGGTGGGGCGATCGCCTCGTCCGCTGTGAGCGCGAGCCGGGACAGCTATGGCTCCTACACCCCGGCCATGCTCACGCTGGCCGTCGTGTGCGTGATCTGCGCCGGCTTCTTCATGTGCCTCGGACCGTACCGGTACGACACGGTCCACGGGTGAGCTGGGTCGGAGGGCAGAAGGTGGGTACAACTCGTGCTTCGGTGCGGGAGCGTTGTCCTGAGCTCGTCAGTCCGTCACTTCCAGGGCGTCGAAGGCGGCGCGGAGAGCACGTGCGAAGAAGCGGCGGTCCGCCCGCGCCCGGAAGATGGACGCGGTTCGCCCGCTGCGTTCTTCGGCGCTTCGAAAGGACTGGCCACGTGACCGCGATGCAGGACGTGTACGCCGATCTGGCGGTGGAGGGCACCGAACTCGGTGATCTCGTGTCAGGACTGAGCCCCGAGGAATGGGCGGCGGAGACCCCCGCCGCCTCCTGGACGGTCCGTCACCAGGTGGCTCACCTGGCGTACGTCACCCGTATGGTCCGGCTCGCGGTGAGCGACGCGGAGGCATTCGAGGCCGAGACCGCGCCGGTCCGGGATGACTTCCAGTCCGGGCTGGACGCCAGGCTCGCCGAGTACGTCGCGGAGCCGCTTCCCGGTCTGCTGCGTCGCTGGGCCGAGGAACGGGCCGCCGCCGAGAGGGGGCTGGCCGCACTGGAGCGGCGTGACCTGGTGCCGTGGCCGGCCGGGCCGCTGCCGGGCAGCGTGCTCGCCGCGGTCGCGTTGACAGAGCTGTTCGCGCACGGCCAGGACATCCGCGACGGCCTCGGGCGTCCGCGCGTGCTCACCGACCGGATCGGCCACATCGTCTTCCTCGGGACCCGCACCCGGGACCTGGCCTACCGTGCCCGCGGTCTGCGGCCTCCGGCCGAGCCGTTCCGTTTCGAGCTGACGGCCCCGTCCGGGGAGCTGTGGGCCTTCGGCCCGCCGGAGGCCGGGCAGCGGATCGCCGGCCCGGCCCAGGACTTCTGTCTGCTCGTCACCCGGCGCAGACACCGCGATGACCTCGCGCTGAGCGCTGTCGGGACGGAGGCCGACCAGTGGCTGGACATCGCACAGTCCTACGTCGGACCGCCCGGCACGGGCCGGGCACCGCAGTGAGCAATATGGCGTATAGATCACCGGCCCGGCGGCTGCTTACCTAGCGGGCGGGCCGTCTTCGGTCCACCCGACACGAGGGATCTGGGGTTGCCGTGCGAGAACAACGGACCAGCTGGTGGCTGCTGCCGAAGCGTGCCTGTGCCACCGCCTTGATCGTCACCGGACATCTGATCGCCGCCCTGCCGCACACGATGACCCGCGGCGGTCGGACCCGGCTGGCGCTCCGCGCTCCCCGGCTGCTGACCGCGCTGGGGCCGTTCTTCGTCAAGGCGGGGCAACTGCTCAGCACGCGCCGTGACCTGGTCCCCGAACACTGGTGCGACGCGCTGGGTGAACTCGCCGACGAGGTGCGGCAGCCGAGACGCGCGGCGGTGGCACGCACCCTCGCCGAGGCCGGATTCTCGGATGCCTTCGCCGAGTTCGACTGGGAGCCGGTGGCCTGCGGCAGTATCGCCAGTGTGCACCGCGCACGGCTCGCCGACGGCGCCGAGGTCGCCGTCAAGGTACAGCGGCACGGCATCCGCCCGGTGCTGGAGGCCGATCTGCGCCTCGCCCTGCTCGGCGCGCGGGCCGGTCGGCTGCTGCCGAGCATGCGGGACCTGCCCGCCGAGGAGATGATCGGACAACTCGGCGGCGCCGTCCTGCGCCAGCTCGACTTCACCGCCGAACACGATTCCCTGCTCGCGCTGCGGGGCAACCTCTCCGACCACACCGAACTGCGCATCCCCGCGCCCGTCGAGGGACTGTGCGGACCGACGGTGCTCACCATGGAGTTCGTCCCGGACATCGGCCGGTTCCGGCCCCACGGCATGTCGATGGCCCGCCGCCAGGAGGTGGTCCGCGACGTCCTCCGGGCGGTCTACCGGATGCTCTTCGTGGACGGCGTGGTGCACTGCGACCTGCATCCGGGCAACCTCTGCCTGGACGGTGAGGGACGGGTCGTGGTGCTGGACGCCGGCTTCGTGGTGCAGCTGCCCGACGCGGTGCGGCGCTCCTTCGCCGGCTTCTTCCTCAACATGGCCCAGGGCAACGGCCCGAAGTGTGCGGACATCGTGCTCGACAGCGCCGCGCGGCTCCCCGCGGACTTGGACCGGGAGGGCTTCCGCAGCGCGGTGACGGAGCTGGTGGACGAGGTGGCCGGGGCGCTGTCGAAGGACTTCGACCTCGGGGCGTTCGCGCCGCGGCTGTTCAAGCTCCAGAAGGATTTCGGCGTCTTCGCCGCGGCCGAGTTCGCCTTTCCGCTGCTGTCGCTGCTGGTGCTTGAAGGAATGATCAAGGAGTTCGACTCCGAGGTCGACTTCCAGGCCGAGGCGGTTCCCGTGCTCATGGCCTCCTTCGCCAAGGACGTCCAAGTGGACGCCGAGCGCCGTGAGAGCGGCCCCTCCGGCGGGTGGGCCGCCTGAGAACCGTGCCGGCCCCGCCGAACCTCGCACGGTCTGCGGCCGCCCGTACCCGCCTTCGTGTGGCCCGGGCCGGACGGCACGAGCCGCCGCGTGGCGGACAACACCCCACAGCTCCTGCCGGACCGGCTGTGCACGCCTGCGGACCAGCCGCGTCGGCGGGCGAAGCGGCACGTCGAGCAGGGGACGGAAAAGGAGGAACGACATGTTGGTCTGTGTGACAGGAGGCACCGGCTTCCTCGGCTCGCACACGGTCGCCGCCCTCGCGGCCGGCGGAGCACGGATCCGGCTGCTGGTGCGCGACCCGCTACGGCTGGCGCCCGCGCTCGGCCCGCTCGGCATCGACCCGGACACGGTGGAGACCGTCACCGGCGACGTCGCCGACGAGGCAGCGGCGGCCCGCGCGGTCCGCGGCGCCGACGCCGTGATCCACCTCGGGTCGGTCTACTCCTTCGACCGCCGGCGCCGTGACGACATCACCCGCACCAATGTGGCGGGCACCGAAGCGGTCCTGAAGGCGGCGGTCCGGGCCGGGACCGGCACGGTGCTGTACGTCTCGACCGTTGGCGCGCTGATTCCCACCACCGAATCCGAGCTGCGCGCCGAAAGCCCGGTGGGGAACCCCGTTGAGCCCTACCTGGCGAGCAAGGCGGCCTGCGAGACGTTCGCCCGGCGGCACCAGGACGACGGGGCGCCGGTCCACATCGTCTACCCCCCGGCCCTGCTGGGCCCGGACGACCCGAGGCTCGGTGACCAGACCGGCCGGCTGCGCGACGCGCTGCGCGGCCTGATGCCGCTGTGGCCCACCGGCGGCTTCCCGCTGGGCGACGTGCGTGACACCGCCGCGGTACTCGGGGGACTGGCCCTCGGCCCGCCGCCGGACAAGCCGGTACGGGTCTTCGGGCCCAACCGGTACGTGACGACGGCCGACTACCTGACGGAGCTCCGCGCGGCGACCGGCCGCAGGCTCACGACGCTAAGGCTGCCGGGGCGGGCCATGCTTCCCGCCGCCCGGGTCGCCGATGAGGTCCAGCGGTGGTGGCCGTGGCACATACCGGCTGAGTTCGGCGCCGCGTACACCTGCGTGCACGCGGTGCCGGTGGCCCGGTCCGCTACGGCCGACGTCCCCACGGCGCGGCCCGTCGCGACGACGATGGCCGACACCGCTCGCTGGCTCCACCGGGCCGGCCTGCTGACGCGGCGCCAGGCCGGTACCGCGGGCGAGCGGAGCGGGTCATGACGGCGGCGGGGACCGGACACGAGCCGGCCGAGCAGTACCACGCCTACCGGCGGACCAGGAAGAACATCACCGGCCTGGTCACCCGGACGCCGGACACGGCCGCCGCCGGCGTGCCCGCCTGCCCCGACTGGACCGTGCGCGACCTGATCGGACACCTGGTCCACATATGCGAGTCGTTCGTCGCCCTGGAGGACAACCAGATAGATCTGCGCCCGTCGGAGGGCGTTGACCTGACCGGTCTGCTGGACCGGTGGGACGCCCTGGACAGCGAGTTGCGCGAGGCACTGGACCGCACCCCCGAACTGCGGCGGCGCATCCTGTTGCTCGACGTGTTCTCGCACGAGATGGACCTGCGCGTCGGTCTGGGCGAGACGGTCGCGCCGTCCGGCCATCCGGCGTTCCCCGGCGCGCTGGACCTGGCCACCATGGGCTTCGGCCTCGCGTTGCACGGAGGGAATCTGCCGGCGCTGCGGATCGACACCCCGGAGCGGGACTGGGTGGTGGGAGAGGGGGCTCCCGTCGCCACGGTCCACGGCCCGGCCTTCGACGTGTTCCGGTCGCTGACCGGCCGCCGCACCCGGCACCAGATCGAGGACCTGCGCTGGTCCGGGGACCCGTCGGTGACCTGGATGCCGGCCTTCGCCTGGGGGCCGTTCGCGCCGCCCGCGAACGAGGTGGAGCCGGTCCGCGGGTTCTGACCCACCGGGCCCCGCGAGCGCCGCGGCAGGACGTCCGGGGCCGCACCGGCCGGGCCGGTGCCCAGGGCGGGGCCGGCGCACGGATGGGCCGCACCGCTGGAGAACGCCCGGCCCGTCGCACGACGGGCCGGGCGTTCTCCTTCGCGCCTACGGTCTCAGGTGCCGGTGATGGCGGGCAGCGGGAAGGGAGCACCGCCGGCCTTCGGCAGACCCGAGAAGTCCAGCTCCGGCAGCGCCAGCAGGATCGGCAGGTCCAGGGGGGTCAGCGGACGCCCGGTCAGGTTGACCCGGGTGTCCTGGTCCCGCCGTACGTTCAGTACCTGGCTCGAAGCCACCAGCAGCGGGCGCCGCTGACCGAGCGGCGGGGGCGGGTCGTCCATGGCGAGCACGGCCGCCCGGATGTACCAGGCGCCCTCCGGCAGGCGCAGCGAGAACGATCCGGGCCCGTCCAGGATCGCGCAGGCGGTCGGACGGCCCTGCACGATGGACTCACGGAACGCACCGACGTAGATCCGTACCGGCTGTGCGGTGCCGGGGAGACGGATGGTGCCTTCGAGCTCACTGGCGGGCCGGCAACCGTCGAGGAGCTGTTGCGGCCCCGTGGCGGCCCCGCCGCTCGGCGCGAGCAGTCCGGCACGGGCCAGCGCCCGGTAGCGGGCCGGGGAGTGGCTCACACTGCGGGTGAAACGACTGGTGAAGGTGCCGAGACTGTTGTAACCGACCCGGTAGGAGATCTCGGTGACGCTGAGATTGGTCTCCAATAACAGGCTCTTCGCCTGGTGCAACCGGACCACGGAAAGGAATCGGCCCGGAGAGGTCCCGGTGAGATTGCGGAACACCCGGGAGAAGTAGAACTTGCTGAGAATCGCGGTGTTGGCGATCTCGTCGAGCGAGAGTGGTTCCTCGTATCGGTCCCACATCGTCGCTATCGCGCGCTCAACGGCGACCTGCATGGCAATGCTCCAAGCTTGTCGATGAATCGAATGCGTCCTGACGGAAATGGCCGAGCAACATCTCAGAACTGACGCTCTGTCGGTGCGATAATGTGTACCGCAAAGATTTGCACGGTGTTTCTCCGAGCGTGCCGATGAAGCGAGTACGTCCTGACTGGACGTGCAGGGCAGCGCCTGACGACCACAGGTCGGCGGGAAAGGGAACCCGCTTTCGGGCGACGACATGAAGTGTTGGATCCCGCTGCGCTGCATCGGGTATCAACACCTGGAGAATTCAGGGCGCACGGACCCTATATCGGAGCACCACCGCAAGGCGGTGGGCGGAACAACAGCTGCCGACCCGAGGGGAGCTGGGTATTCAGTTGTCGCGGAGCAGTTGTCCGCTGCGCCGCCGGGCCGCCCGCTGGGCGGCCCACGACGTGACCGCGAGGATCTCCCGGTCGCCCCCGCCGTTCTGCCGGAAGGCCGCGATGACCTTGTCGTCCACCCGGTAGGAAGCCAGGGCGGTGAGCAGTGCGAGGTTGCCCGCCGGTCGGTCGGCCGGCGGCAGTTCCCGCAGCGGTGCGTCCAGCCAGGCCCGGCCGAGGCCGGGGTCGCCGCCGTCCCAGCGGGCCAGCTCGGCGGCCACCAGGTCCCGGACCGGCTCCGGCACCAGTTCGGCCGCTGTCAGCTCGACGGCCGCCGCGCTGCGGGCCAGCGCCGCGGCGATCCGCGGATCGGCCGCCGCCCAGCCCAGGTCCTTCGGCAGCGGTGCGTCGGGCAGTAGCGACAGCGACGTACCCGTTCGGGGCCTGGCCCGGACGGAGCTGCGCATCAGGCCGGTCAGCACCCGCAGCACGGGCCCCACCGCCCGGTCCGGGGCGTGCGGCGGCAGCGGTTGCGCGCCCAGGAAGACGTTGACCATCCGGTTGAGGTACTGGAGGCATAGCGCGGTCCCGGCCAGCTCCGGCATCAGTTCGGGTGCGAACGGCGGCCTGCCCGCCGAGCCGATCCACGCCGTCAACTGGTCCGGCGCCGTCCCGCCGCCGTCCGGTGCCGCCTTCGTGCCCCGCCCGGACGAAGTGGGCCGGGCAGTCAGGGAGTTGTGCATCGTGGAGTGCATGGTGGTGCAGAACGGGCACTGGTTGCCCCGGGACACGGCGGCGGCCACCGCTTCCTTTGCGGCCCGCGGTACCAGCCCGTCGACCAGCATGGTCTCGCGCAGCGTCATCCAGGAGGCAGCGAGCAGTTCCGGCACCGGGGCGTGCAGGGCGATGGGCGGGGCCAGCACCCCGAAGTCCCGTTCGAGCTCCCGGTAGACCCGGGCGGTGACGCCGGCCGCCTCACCGAACTGCACGGTCGCGATGTGCCGGACCTGGAGCAGGGACAGCCGCCTGAGCGGCGACTGGACGAGCAGTCTCGGGTCCTTCATGTGTCCGCTCCGGGATCCGGACCGGTGACGTCGCGCCGCGGTGGCTCCGCGTGGCCTTCAAACATCGGTGGCACTTCCCTCAGCTCCTCAGCGGATGTCCTTCGGTGCGCCAGTCAATCGTCACACCGATGCGGGGTTCCTCCTTCTTCATTCTTGCGGTCTGACGGCCGGTACCAAACGAGTTAGAGGCGCGGTCTGCCATCGGGTTCCGCCTCCGTGCGGCCGCACCACCGGGCCCCGCCGACGTTCCGGGCGGGGCCACGGTGACGGCACGCCCTAAGGAATGGGGAAGAACGCCCGGACAAAGCGTTCGAACATCCTGTCCCCGATGGTCCACCGCATCCGCGGCAGCAACCGGGACGGCATGCCGATCCGGTACCTGATCTTCGGGTTTTCGCTGGTCACCGCCTTCTCGATGACCTTCGCCACGGTCTCCGCGCGCACCGCCATCCGGCCGCGGCCGCTCGGCTTCTCCGTCTCCCGGTAGGCGCCGTGCCAGTCGACGAAGTACCGCCAGAAGTCGTCGTACACACCGCCCCGCTCCTGCCCGGACATCCCGAGGTCGGCGACCGACATCGGTACGAACCCGCCGAGCACCGGCGACGGTTCGACCAGCACCACCTTGATGCCGAACGTGTCCACCTCCAGGCGCAGCGAATCGCTGATGGCCTCCAGGGCGTGCTTGGTGGCCTGGTAGTAGCCGCGGCCCGGGGTGGCGAACTGACCGAAGATGGACGACATCATGACCACCCGGCCACTGCCCTGGGCCCGCATGCCGGGCAGCACGAGCTGAGTGAGCCGGCACAGTCCGAAGATGTTCGTTTCGAACTGGCGGCGCACCTCGTCCATCGGGGTCTCGCCGATGGTGCCGTTGAGGCTGTAGGCGGCGTTGTTGATCAGAGTGCCGACCGAGCCGTGCTCGGCGGTGATCTTGTCGACGACGGCCGTCATCGAATCCTCGTCGTTGACATCCAGTTGGAGGACCCGGATGCCCTCGGCCTCCAGCTCGGCCAGCGCCTCGGGCTGCCGCGCGGTCGCGTAGACCGGCCAGCCGGCCCGGTGCAGCCGCAGTGCCACGGCCTTTCCGGTGCCGGAGGATCTGCCGGTGCTCGACGACGCCCCGGTCAACAGGATCGCGCGCGAGGGGCTGTTCACCGGGGTTCTGCCAGCCGCTGCTCGGACACCGTGGCGTCCTCCGGCTGCGAGGCGATCCGGCTGCGGGCCACCGAGTCGCCGAGGCCCAGGCCGTCCACCAGGCGGTTGATGAAGGCGAACAGTGAAGCGGTGAACACCGCTTCCAGCATCTCCGCGTTGGTCCAGCCCGCGGCCTCGGTCCTGGCCCAGTCCTCGTCGGTGACCCGGAACGCACCCGTGCAGATCTGGGTGACCAGGCGCATGAGTTCCTTGGTGCGCTCGTCGATCGGCAGGTCCTCCACCGAGGCGGAGTCGGCGATCGCGTCGGTGAGTTTCTGGTCGCCGCCGAACTGGGCCAGGAACCAGTTGTGGGTGCCCACGCAGTACGGGCAGCCGTTGACCTTGGAGCTCCAGGCGGAGATCATCTCGCGGGTCGCACGCGGCAGCACGCCGTCGTTGAACACGCCGCCGTAGCCGGCGATCACGACCTCAAGCAGGTCGGGCCGGCTGGACACCAGGCGGAACATGTCCGGCACGAAGGGAATGCCCATCCGGGACTTGATCGCCTCGTACAGCTCCGCGGTCCTGCCCTGGGCTTCGTCCTCCCCCACCAGGGGGACGCGGACCGTGCTCAGCACATTCGGATCGGTCATGGATGATCACCTTTTCTTCCGATTGTGGGAGCCGCCCCGCGAACCAATTCAGAAAAACGGGAATATATCCGGGTCTGCTATCCGGCGGGTAATTGCGGCGTTGTTATCTCTCATGGTGGCAGGAATGGTGGCGGCGTCTCGCCTTTCAAATTGCCCTGCGTACGCCCGCCGGCGGGTCCTGGACCTGGACATACGGACGGCCGTTCCGGCGCGGCAGGCGCCGGAACGGCCGTCGGGGGAGGCCGGGCGGGTTCAGTTCACTCGGCGCGCAGCCAGTCCGCCAGCCGCTCACCGATCATGATCGAGGTGAGGTTGGTGTTGCAGTTGACGATGCTCGGCATCACCGAGGCGTCGGCCACGTACAGGCCCTCCACCCCGTGCACCCGCAGCTGTTCGTCCACCACTGCGCCCGCGTCGTCAGCGGTCCCCATGCGGGCCGTGCCCACCGGGTGGTAGCCGCTGTCCAGGCTCACCTTCACGTACTGCTCGACCATCGCGTCCTTCTCGATGAGCTTGTCGCTCAGCACGATGAAGCCGTCGCCCCGCGACGCGATCCCCGGGTGGTTGGCCAGCTCCCAGCAGGTCCGGACGCCCTGGACCATCTTCTCCAGGTCCCGTTCGGTGGAGAGGAAGTCGAGCTGGATGTCCGGCCCCGCCGCCGGGTCGGCCGAGGCCAGCCGCAGCCGGCCGACCGACTCCGGCTGCTGGTCCACCACCATCACACCGAAGATCATCGAAGCGCCGGCCAGCATCTGAAGCTCGGGGAAGAGCTCCAGGTCGAAGTGGTTGACCATGTAGTACTGCATGTCGTTGAAGTCGGTGGACCCCTTGGACGTGGTCCGCACCATGGACTGCAGGAACGGCACGTTCTCGTCCAGGGCCCCCTCCTTGGGCCGCATGAACACGCCGGTCCGCGGGTGGTCCATCAGGTGGGCGCCGACCCCGGGCCGGTCCAGCCGGACGTCGATCCCGAGCCTGGTCAGATCGTCGGCCGGGCCGATTCCCGAGCGCATCAGCAGCGTCGGGGTGTTGACCGCGCCGGCCGACAGAACGACCTTGTGCGCCCGAAGTTCCTCCGGCTGGCCGGCACCGGCCGAGACCAGGACGCCGACCGCGCGGTCGCCCTCGAAGAGCACTTCGTGCACCAGCGTCCCGCTGCGGATGGCCAGGTTCTCCCGTGCCCGTACCTCGCCCGTCAGGTACGCCATCGCCGTCGAGACCCGGAAGCGGGGGTCGCGCCGGTTGGACGGGATCGGGCCGATACCGGTCGCCTCGGGGTGGTTGTGGTCGGAGACCTCGGGGAATCCGGTCGCCAGGCTCGCTTCGGTGAAGGCGCGCTGCATGGTGGTCATCTCGTCCGGCTGGAACCTGCGGATCGGCACCGGGCCGCCCTTGCCGTGGTAGCGGCCCTCGAAGTTCAGGTCGTCCTCCAGCCGGCGGAAGTACGGCAGCACCTGCTCGTACGCCCACGCCGGGTTGCCCGCCGCCGCCCACTTGTCGTAGTTCTCGGGCACACCCCGCAGCGCGATGGTGGCCCCGACCGCGGACGAGCCGCCGGTGATCTTTCCTCGGGGGAAGAGGATGCGCCGGCCGTCCATGATCTCCGCGCGGTAGTGCCAGTCGTGCTTGCTCATCGACATGGCGTTGCCGTTGGTGATGTCGTGCGGGATGTCGGCCGGATCGGGAAAGTCCGGGCCCGCTTCGACGAGGAGCACCGAACGGGCCGGGTCCTCGCTCAGCCGGGCTGCGAGCGCCGCACCCGCGGAGCCCGATCCGACGATGATCGCGTCATACGTGTGCGTCATGGATGTAAACCTCGCCAGAGTGTGATTCGACAGGGTCCGATCTCACCCGAGTTTTACAGGTCGCCCGCATCCGGTCTTCTCCAAGACTGCTCAATGACCAGGGCCGTGGATATTCCCCGTACTGAAGGCGAGTGCTCCCTTCGAACCGTGGCAACGTCAGAGAAGCAGCCCTTGACGGGGTGGTAGATCCTCAAGTGCCAGGTACTGCGACAGTAATTTCGGAATTACATTCGCGATGGCCTCGGCCAGCCGTTCATTTCTCGTTCACGGGAGGGAATTGGGATGTCGTACCGACAGCGATTCCGCAGGCTCATACCAGGGGTGGTCACGATATTGGTGGCGACCTCGCTGTTCTTCGTCGTCCGTACATCGGTGTCCGCCGCGGGCGGTGAAGAGGCTGCTGCGGCGTACAAGTTCAAGGAAATGCCGATCGCGATGCCACCCGGATACGACTCGCAGCCGAAGAAGACGATCCGTGAGGTGAACCCTGCCTACGAGAAGATCCGCGCCTGGATCTCCTCGGTCGGCGCCAGCATCGCGGTCAACGATGTCACCGGCCACGGACTCGCCAACGGCATGTGCATCGTCGACACCCGTACCGACTCGGTCGTGGTCACCCACACCCCGACCGCTCCTACCGCCGACCGGTTCACCCCGTTCGTGCTGGACGGCAAGCCGCTGCCGATGGACGACGCCATGGCACCCACCGGCTGCACCCCCGGCGACTTCAACGGCGACGGCCGCAACGACTTCCTGGTCACCTACTGGGGACGCACTCCGGTGCTGTTCCTGGCGAAGTCCGACGCCAAGACCCCGTCCGCGTCCGCGTACGTCCCGCGCGAGGTCGTCGCCTCGCAGAGTCTCGACGGCAAGTACCACGGGCCGCGGTGGAACACCGACGCTGTCTACGTCGCCGACCTCGACGGCAGCGGCCACCCGTCGATGATCGTCGGGAACTACTTCCCGGACTCCGACGTGCTCGACCCGAACGGCCTCAACAACGTCGAGATGAACGACTCGCTGTCCAGCGCGAAGAACGCAGGCGGTGACCACGTGCTGCGCTGGTACAAGGGATCGGCCGGCACCAACCCGGACGTCTCCTTCGTCGAGGAGAAGGACGCCATCCCGTACGCCAACTCCACCGGCTGGACGCTGGCCATCTCCGGCGCCGACCTGACCGGCTCCGGGCTGCCCGACGTCTACATCGCCAACGACTTCGGCCACGGGCACCTGCTGCACAACCGTTCCACCCCCGGCAACATCCGCTTCACGGAGGCCAAGGGCGAGCGCACCCCGACGACGCCGAAGTCGTTCGTGCTCGGCAACGGCTCCTTCAAGGGCATGGGGGTCGACTTCGGTGACGTCGACAGCAACGGCAGCTTCGACATGATGGTCAGCAACATCACCGTCGCCTGGGGCCTGGAGGAGAGCAACTTCCTCTGGGTCAACCAGGCCGACAGCCCGGCCGCCGCGAAGGCCGAACTGCAGGACGGCATCGCCCCGTTCAAGCAGGAGGCGCAGAAGAACGGCGTCGCCTGGACCGGCTGGGGCTGGGACGCCAAGATGGGCGACTTCCTCAACAACGGCCAGCAGAACATCCTGCAGGCCGACGGCTTCGTCAAGGGCGACATCGACCGCTGGCCGTGGCTCCAGGAATTGGCCATGACCAACGACAACCTGCTCTCCAACCCCGCGATGTGGCCGCACGTCGGCCCCGGTGACGACCTGGCCGGCGACGAGGTGATGGCGTTCTATGCCCGGACCAGCAGCGGCAAGTACGCGAACGTGAGCAAGGAGCTCGGCCTCGACGTCCCGATCCCGACCCGTGCGATCGCCACCGCCGACACCACCGGCAGCGGCGCGCTGGACTTCGCGATAGCCCGCCAGTGGGGCCCTCCGGCGTTCTACGCCAACCAGGCCCCGAAGCTGGGCAAGGACCTGACACTGCGGCTGTACCGGCCCGCGCCGGACTCCACCGCTGGAGAGGGGCTGGCCGCGACCGGCTCGCCCGCGTACGGCACCACGGTGAGCATCACCACGCCGCAGGGGCGGCAGATTGCCCAGCTCGACGGCGGCGGCGGGCACGGAGGCTTCCGTAGCTTCGACGTGCGCTTCGGCCTCGACACCTACACCGGCCCGGTGAAAGCGCACTTCACGTGGCGCGACAGCGGGGGCGGCCTGCACACCAGGACCCAGCAGCTCTCCGCGGGCAGCCACACCCTCATGCTGACCGACGACATCCAGGAGGTGACGAGCCGATGACCGACAACCGTTCCCGGACTGTCGAGGCGGCTCCGCACGCCGCCCAGCCCCACACCGAGAAGAAGAAACCCAACCGGGATCCCCGCTACCTGGCACTGCGCAACTTCGCCATCTCCATGAGCGTGTTCAACATCCTGGGCTACACCCTGCTCGGCTTCGAGCAGCCCTGGCTGTGGCCGATCATCTGCGCGCCGTTCGCCTACGCGGTCGAGATGATGCTGGAGATGATCAGCGCCTGGGCCCAGAAGCGCCGGCCCCGCTTCCTGGGCGGCGGCTTCCGCAGGGTGTACGAGTTCCTGCTGCCCGCCCACATCACCGCGCTCGCGGTGAACATGCTGCTCTACGCCAACGACCTGCTGCTGCCCATCCTGCTCGGTGTCTTCATCGGCGTGGCCGGCAAACACGTCCTCCAGGCACCGATCAACGGCCGCATGCGGCACTACATGAACCCGTCCAACTTCGGTATCACCGTCTCGCTGCTCATGTTCGGCTCCTGGATCAGCATCGCCCCGCCGTACGAGTTCACCGAGAACGCGAACACGTTCTTCCGGGTCGGCATCCCGCTGGTCATCGCCACCGCGGGCACGGTCATCAACGCCATGCTCACCAAGCGGGTGCCGCTGATCGTCGGCTGGCTCGGCGGCTTCGTCATCCAGGCGGTGCTGCGCCACTTCATATGGGACGTGGCGATCTGGTCCGCGCTCGGGCCGATGAGCGGTGTCGCCTTCGTGCTCTTCACCAACTACATGATCACCGACCCCGGAACCACCCCCTCGAAGGGCCGCAACCAGTTCATGTTCGGCTCCTCTGTCGCCATGGTCTACGGGCTGCTGATGGTCTTCAACGTCGTGTACACCCTCTTCTTCGCCACCACGATCGTGTGTGCCGTCCGCGGTATCGGCTGGTGGGTCGCCCACGGTCTGCAACGGCGCCGGGGCAACGACGCGACGAGCGGCACGGTGGCGCAGCCCACCGATCCACAGCGCCTGGCCGGCAACGAGGTGGTGGCAGCATGACCGTAAGCGAACCGAGGCCCGTGACCACGGCCGAGAACGACGAGCGGGCACCCTCGGGCCGCATCGCGGTGGTCGGCATCGCCTGCCGCTACCCCGACGCCGAGAACCCCGAACAGCTCTGGCAGAACGTACTGGCGGGCCGCCGTGCCTTCCGTAAACTGCCTGACCAGCGGATGCGCGCCGAGGACTACTACTCACCCGACCCCACCGCGCCCGACCGCTTCTACAGCGCCAAGGCCGCGGTGATCGAGGGCTTCGAGTTCGACCGGGTCCGCTACCGGGTGGCGGGCAGCACCTTCCGCTCCACCGACATGACCCACTGGCTCGCCCTTGACACCGCGGCCCGCGCCCTGGAGGACGCCGGCTTCCCGTACGGCGAGGGGCTGACGGGCGTCAACACCGGCGTCATCATCGGCAACACCCTCACCGGGGAGTTCAGCCGGGCCAACCTGATGCGGCTGCGCTGGCCGTACGTCCGCCGCACCGTCGGCGCCGCGCTGCGCGAGCAGGACTGGGACGACGAGGCACTCACCGTGTTCCTCGACAGCCTCGAACAGCGCTACAAGAGTGCCTTCCCGCCCATCGGCGAGGACACCCTGGCCGGCGGCCTGGCCAACACCATCGCAGGCCGCATCTGCAACCACTTCGACTTCAAGGGCGGCGGTTTCACCGTCGACGGCGCCTGCTCGTCCTCGCTGCTGTCGGTCTCCACCGCGTGCGACGCGCTGGCCCGCGGCACTATGGACGTTGCCGTGGCCGGCGGCGTGGACCTGAGCATCGATCCCTTCGAGGTGATCGGCTTCGCCAAGACCGGCGCGCTCGCCACCGGCGAGATGCGGGTCTACGACAAGGGCGCCAACGGCTTCTGGCCCGGCGAGGGCTGCGGCATGCTGGTCCTGATGCGGGACGAGGACGCCCGCGCGCAGGGCCGGTTCCGCTACGCCACCGTCGCCGGCTGGGGCTACTCCTCCGACGGGAAGGGCGGCATAACCCGGCCCGAGGCCAGCGGTCACCGGCTCGCCATGCGACGCGCCTACCGCACGGCCGGCTTCGGCATCGAGACCATCGGCTACTTCGAGGGCCACGGCACCGGAACGGCCGTCGGTGACGCCACCGAACTGCGCGCCTTCTCCGAGGCCCGCCGCGCCGCCGGGGCCCCCGCCCCGGCCGCCCTGAGCACAGTCAAGGGCAACTTCGGCCACACCAAGGCGGCGGCCGGCGTCGCTGGGCTCCTCAAGGCGATCCTCGCGGTCCGCCACCAGGTGATCCCGCCCGCCACCAGCCATGTCGACCCGCATCCCGAACTCCTCGGCCCCGAGCCCGCGCTGCGGGTCCCCGACCGTGCCGAGCTGTGGCCCGAGGGCACGCCCATCCGGGCCGGGGTCTCCTCCATGGGCTTCGGCGGCATCAACGCCCACGTCGTGGTTGAGCACGCCGACGGCCTGCGGCGCAGCGCCGTGCCGAGCGTCACCCGCAAACTGGTCGCCTCCCGACAGGACGCCGAGCTGTTCCTGCTGGACGGCGCCGACCCGGAGGAACTGCGGGAGAAGGCGACCCACCTCGCGGAGTTCTGCGCCCAGCTGTCGTACGCCGAACTCGGCGACCTGGCAGCCACGCTCCAGGGCGAGCTGGACGGCCGGCCATTGCGCGCCGCAGTGCTCGTCGCCTCGCCCGAACAGGCCACCGAGCGGCTCACCGAGCTGGCCGGACAACTGGCCGCCGGAGTCCGCTCGCTGCTGGACACCCCGGGGGGTGTCTTCCTGGGCAGCGCCGGATCGGCCCCCCGGATCGGCTTCCTCTTCCCCGGCCAGGGCGCCGGAAAACGGGGCGACGGAGGCGCGCTGCGCCGCCGGTTCGCCGCCGTGGACGAGCTGTACGACCGGCTCTCGCTGCCCACCGACGGCGACCTGGTCGCCACCGACGTCGCCCAGCCCAGGATCGTGGCCGCCTCGGTCGCGGGCCTGCGCATCCTGGACATCCTCGGCATCGAGGCGGTCCGGGCCACCGGGCACAGCCTCGGGGAACTGACCGCCCTGCACTGGGCGGGCGCCATGGACGAGCCGACCGTGCTGAGCACGGCCGGCGCCCGCGGCCGGATCATGGCCACGGCCAGCGACGGCGACGGCACGATGGCGGCACTCGCGACCACCCCCGCACTCGCCGAGGCACTGACCGTCGGCGAGCCGGTGGTGATCGCCGGCTACAACAGCCCGCAGCAGACCGTGGTGTCCGGCCCTGTCGCGGCGGTCGAACGGGTCTGCGCACGGGCGGCGGGCCAGGGCGTCGGCGTGGCGAGGATCAATGTCTCGCACGCCTTCCACTCACCGGCCGTCGCCCCGGCCGCGGCCGGACTCGCCGAGCATCTGGCAACCGAGCAGTTCGGCCGGATCGGCGGGGGCCTGGTCTCCACCGTCACCGGCGGACTGCTGCCCGTCGAAACCGACGTCGTGGACCTGCTCACCCGGCAGGTTCTGCAACCGGTCCGGTTCACCGAGGCGCTCCAGGAGATGGACGGCGAGGTGGACCTGCTGATCGAGGTCGGACCGGGACACGTACTGAAGTCGCTGGCCGCCGACATCCTGCCGGATGTGCCCGCGGTCGCCACCGAGGCGGACGCCCTGTCACTGACCGGGCTGCTCGGCACGGTCGCCGCCGCCTGGACGATGGGCGCGCCGGTCCGGCACAGCCGGCTCTTCGCCGGGCGTTTCACCCGGCCCCTGCCGCTGGACAAGGAGTTCCTGTTCTTCGCCAGCCCCTGCGAGTCCAACGGCGAGGACTTCGTGCTGGAGCAGTCGGTATCGGCCGCGCTGCCCGAGCTCACCGTTCTCGCGCCCACCGCCGACACCACGGCAGCCGGCGGGGAGGATGCCTCCAGCCTGGAGGTACTGCTCCGGCTGGCCGCCGAGCGGGCCGAACTCCCGGTCGAAACGGTCGATCCGGCGGCCAACCCACTCGATGAACTGCACCTGAGCTCCATCACCGTCGGCCAGATCATGAATCAGGCCGCCCAGGAGCTGGGCATCTCCGCCCCCATGGTCACCACCGCGTTCGCCACCTCCACGCTGGGGCAACTCGCCGAACTCCTCGACGAGCTGGCCGAGCAGACGCCCGACGACCACCAGCCGTCCGCCGCCCCCGGCGTCGCGAGCTGGGTACGCCCGTTCGTGGTCGATCTGACACCGGCCGAGCTGCCCGGCGGCCCCGCCGCCGGGCCCGGTGGCGACTGGGAGGTCTTCGCCTCCGACCGGCACCCGCTGGCCGGCCCGCTGGCCGAGAAGCTGCGCGCGACCGGGCCCGGCGCGGGCGTCCTGCTCGCCCTGCCCCGCGACTGCGGCCAGGAGCACATCGGGCTGATGCTCGACGCCGCCCGAGCCGCACTCGACCCGGATCGGCGTGCCGCCGGCACCCGGCTGGTCGCCGTCGGCGACCGCAGGGGAGCGGCGGGCCTGGCCAAGACGCTGCACCTGGAAGCACCGGACATCCCGGTCACCGTCGTCACCCTGCCGTTGCCCGAGGGCATGACGGCTGATGCGGCCGAGCGGATCAGCGTCCGGATCGCCGCTGACGCGGTGGCCACCGCCGGGTTCAGCGAGGTGCACTACGACGCCGATGGCGTGCGGCGGGAGCCGGTGCTGCGGGCGGTGGAGCTCGCGACGGACTCCACCCACCAGGCGCTGGACGAGGGCGACGTCCTGCTGATCACCGGCGGCGGCAAGGGCATCACCGCCGAGTGCGCCATCTCGCTGGCCGGGCCGAGCGGTGCGGCGATCGGGCTGATGGGCCGCTCCGACCCCGCCGAGGACGCCGAGCTCGCGGACAACCTGGCCCGGATGGAAGCGGCGGGTGTCCGGGTGTACTACGCGCGGGCCGACGTCACCGACGTCGACCAGGTCAAGGCCGCGGTCGGCGAGATCACCAAGGCGCTCGGCCCGGTCACCGGGCTGCTGCACGGTGCGGGCCGCAACCAGCCGCAGGCACTCGCCAACCTGGACGAGGACTCGTTCCGCCGCACACTGGCCACCAAGATCGACGGTGTGGAGGCCGTGCTGGCCGCGATCGACCCGGCGGCGCTGCGGCTCTTCGTGACCTTCGGCAGCATCATCGGCCGGGCGGGACTGCGCGGCGAGGCGGACTACGCCACCGCCAACGACTGGCTCACCGAGCTGACCGTCCAGTTTCAGCAGGACTACCCCGACTGCCGCTGCCTGGCACTGGAGTGGTCGGTCTGGTCCGGTGCCGGCATGGGGGAGCGGCTGGGCGTCCTGGAGGGGCTGGTCCGCGAAGGCATCGAGCCGATCCCCGCCGACCAGGGCGTGGAACTGCTCGGCCGGCTGCTGGCCGACACCGGTGTCCCGCCGGCCCTGGTGGTGATGGGCCGGGCCGGCGGCCTGCCGACGCTCACCCTGGAGCAGCGCGAACCGCCGCTGCTGCGGTTCCTGGAACGCGTCCAGGTCCACTACCCCGGCATCGAACTGGTCGCGGACGCCGAACTCGGCGGCGGCAGCGATCTCTACCTGCCCGACCACCTGCTGGACGGCGACCTGCTCTTCCCCGCCGTCCTCGGCATGGAGGCCATGGCCCAGGTGGCCACCGCGTTGACCGGCCACCAGGACACGCCGGTGCTGGAGGACATGCGGTTCCTGCGGCCCATCGTGGTCCCGGTGAACGGCACGACGACTCTGCGCGTCGCCGCCCTGGTCACCGGACCCGGCACGGTCGAGGCGGTGGTGCGCAGCAGTGAGACCGGCTTCCAGGCCGACCACTTCAGGGCCACCCTGCGCTTCGGCGGGCCGGAGCCGGCCGGCGACCAGGCGCCGGTCACCGACCAGGTGCCGCGGGTGCCGCTGGAACCCCGTGAGCTGTACGGGCCGGTGCTCTTCCAGGGCGAACGCTTCCAGCGGCTGCTCGGCTACCGGGACCTGGCCGCCAAGCACTGCCTGGCCGAGATCGACGACACTCCCCGGGCCGACTGGTTCGCCGCCTACCACCCGGGCGAACTGGTACTGGCCGACCCGGGTACCCGTGACGCGCTCATGCACTCCATCCAGGCGTGCGTGCCCGACGCCACCCTGCTGCCGGTGAGCGTGGCACGGCTGCATCTCGCGGCCCGGCCGGCGCGACACACCGGCCGACTGCTGTTCCTCGACGCCCGCGAGCGGTCCCGGGACGGCGACAGCTACCTCTACGACCTGGACGTCCGCGACGAGGAGGGCAGGCTGGTCGAGCGCTGGGAGGGCCTGCTGCTGCGGGCGGTGCGCAAGCAGGACGGAGCCGGCCCCTGGCTGCCGGCCCTGCTCGGCCCCTTCCTGGAACGGCGCGCCGAAGCGGCGCTCGGCCACCCGCTACGGTGCGTCGTGCTGCCCGGAGGCTCGGTGGACGGGTCCTCGGTGGACGAGCGCCGGCAGCGCACCGCCCAGGCTGTGAGCTGGGCGCTGGGGCGTACCACCGAGGTGCACCACCGGCCCGACGGACGGCCCGAACTGGCCGACAGGCGACGGGTGTCCTCCTCGCACGCGGCGGGCGTCACCTTCGCCGTGGTCGCCGACCAGGCCGTCACCTGCGACATCGAGGTGGCAGCCGATCGGCCGGCCGACGAATGGGCCGCGCTGCTCGGCCCCGACGGCCTGGCGCTGGCACGGCTGCTCGCCGAGGGGCGGGGCGAGGCGCTGAGCCTGGCCGCCACCCGGGTGTGGGGCGCGGTGGAGACACTGCGCAAGGCGGGCCACGCGGTGGCCGCGCTGAGCCTGGACGGCGACGCGGGACTGCCGTCCGGCTGGGTGGCCTTCCGGGGCGGCGCACACCGCATCACGTCCTTCGCGACCGCCCTGGAGGGCGTCGCCGATCCGGTGTCGTTCACCGTGCTGACCGAGGGGACCCGATGACGCAACCGGCCTACTACGAGTACCGCCACCTGGTGGGCTTCGAGGAGACCAACCTCGTCGGCAACGTCTACTACGTCAACTACCTCCGCTGGCAGGGCCGCTGTCGGGAGATGTTCCTGCGCGACCGGGCTCCCGAGGTGCTCGCCGACATCCGTGCCGACCTCAAGCTGTTCACCCTGAAGGTGGACTGCGAGTTCTTCGCCGAGATCACCGCCTTCGACGAACTGTCCATCCGGATGCGGCTGCTGGACCTCACACAGACCCAGATCGCCTTCACCTTCGACTACGTGCGGCTCGGTCCCGACGGAAGCGAAACCCTGGTCGCGCGCGGGCAGCAGAGGATCGCCTGCATGCGCGGTCCCAACACCGACACCCGTCCGACCAGGGTCCCCGAGCCGCTGCGGCTCGCCCTGGTCCCGTACAGCGTCTCCGGTACGGCGTCCTCCCGGACGCTCACCACTACTGCGGGGTGATCCACATGTCCATCGTCCCATCCGCCTCTGTTCCGCTGCCCGGTCCGCTCGACCTGCCGCCGCTTCCCGCGGAGGCGCCCGAGGCGGACATCCACGACCGTCGCGCACTGCGCGGGGTGCTGGGGCGTTTCGCCACCGGGGTGACCGTACTGACCGCGGGACGCGACGCGCCGCGCGGCATGACCGCCAACTCCTTCACCTCCGTCTCCCTCGAACCGGCCCAGGTGCTGGTGTGCGTAGTGAAGTCGGCGTCCATCCACCAACTCGTGATGGCCGAGCAGGCTTTCGCGGTCTCGGTGCTCAGCCGGGACCAGGAATGGGTGGCCCGCCACTTCGCCGACCACTCACGCCCGCGCGGTGCGGCGGAGTTCGCCGGCATCGACCACGAACCCGGCCGGCACACCGGAGCCCCCGTGCTGGGCCACGTCCAGGCATGGCTGGAGTGCCGGCTCAGCGCCATCCACGACGGGGGTGACCACACCATCTTCGTGGGCTCGGTACTGGGCGCGGGCAACGCGTCGGGCGAGGACCCGCTGCTCTTCCTGGGCGGGGCCTTCCGCCGCGTCGCCGCCTGACCCCGGTTCGAACGGGAAGCCCGGCCGCTGCCCCGGCCGGGCTTCCCGCGTTGTCCGCCGCACCCCGCGGCGGACTCCGGAACGCGAACGGCCGCCCCGGGCTACTGCTGCCCGGGGCGGCCGTTGGCGTGACCGGTCCGTCCTCGCCGGCGCACCGTCAGTTCCGCGCCTCAACGGTCATCGGCAGGCCGCCCTTGACCCGCAGGGTCAGCATCGGCTCGGCCCGCACCTTGTGGCCCGGGGGGACCGAGAGCCGCAGCCGGCGCAGCAGGACGGCGAGTACTACCGTGGCCTCCATCATCCCCAGGCTGCTGCCGACACAGACCCGCGGTCCCGCACCGAACGGTACGTAGCTGTACCGGTGCCGGTCCGCGGAGCGGCCCTTGGCGAACCGTTCCGGGTCGAACCGGTCCGGGTCCTCCCAGAAGTCCGGGTGCCGGTGCAGTGTGTAGGGGCACAGCACCACATCGGCGCCGGCCGGAACCCGGTAGCCGCCGATCTCGTCCGCCGCCAGCGCCCTGCGCGGCAGCAGCCACACCGCCGGGTACAGCCGCATCACCTCCTGGAGCACCATTGACGTGTACGTGAGCCGGTGGAAGTCCTCGATGGCCGGCAGCCGGTCGCCCAGTACCTCGTCGATCTCGGCGCGTACCCGGTCGCCCGCCTCGGGGTGCCGGTCCAGCAGATACAGCGTCCAGTTGAGGGTGCTGGCGGTGGTGTCGTGCCCGGCGAGCAGCAGGGTGATCAGCTCGTCGCGCATCCGGTTCTGCCGGACCGTCGGATCCCGCTCGTCGGCCGTCGCGTCGATGAGGCGCGAGAGCACGTCGTCGCGAGTGCCGTCGGAAGCCGGTTGCTGTTCCCGCTCCTGGGCGAGCGCGGCCACGATGCGGTTCAGTTCGGCCCGCGCCTTGCGGAACCTCAGCTGCAGGGGCAGCGGTACCCAGGTGGGCACCGAACTCAGGCTCATCATCTCGAAGACGGCCTGGTCCTGGACGATTTCGAAGGCCTCGCCGATGGACTCGTACGCGCCCAGGTCCGCGTCCAGCAGCGAGCGGCCGAGCACCCCGAGGGTGAGCCCGGTCATCTCCTGCCGGATGTCCACCGCTCCCACGCCCGCCGACCGCCTCAGCCGGCCGGCCAGCAGCAGCGCCTCCTCGCCGATGGCCCCGATCTGCCGGTTGATCCGGCGCGGCTGGAACGCCGGCTGGATCACCTTGCGCTGGGCACGCCACAGCGGGCCCTCACTGGTCAGCAGGCCGTTGCCGAGCGCGCGGCGGGCGTGCACCAGACCGATGCCCTTGTGGTAGTTGGCGCTGTTGTCGGTCAGTACCCGGCGGATGTGGTCGGGGTGGTTGAAGAAGTACAGGGTCTTGGGGCCGAGCGGCAGCCGTACCGCGTCGCCGTAGGTGGCCGCTGCCTCGGTCATCACTGCCAGCCGATCGGAGGCCATCCGGGCCAGGAGCAGCGGGGTGCCGGCCCGCGACGGCCCCGGTGGCCGACGCGGCCGGCCGCCGCCCGGCGGGGCCGGTACCGGGCCCACGCCGGTCATGCCCGCGCCTCGGGGGCGTCGCTGGAGACCCGCTCGGCTATCTCCCGGCGCCATACCTCGTACGCCGTCAGCCGGCCGTCCACGACGGGATCGGGCCGGGCCCGCGAGCAGACCTCGGTGACCTGCTGCGGGCTCATGCCGCAGAGCAGTTGCGCGGCCATTTCGGTGTGCGGTGTCAGCAGCCCGGCCTCCACCCGGGTGGTCGAGGCGAAGGCCACGCCCTGAGCGAGTTGCGGCCGGTAGTGGCCGGCCCGTTCGAGCAGGTACAGCAGCTCGGCCTCGCCGGCACCGCCGGCGTAGCAGGCGGCCAGGCCGACCCCGCTGTAGAGATCGGCCCGCCGGTTCGCCGCGAAGCTGTCCACCAGGTCCGCGACCACGGCCGGGTCGGTGCCGCCGATGAACCAGAGCGCCCGCCCGATGCCCTGGTCGACGGCGTGCCCGGCGTACCGCCGAGTCTCGTCGCCGGGCCACGGGAAGGACGGGTCCCGGTACTGCTCGCGCACATAGCGCTGGGTACGGAAGTAGGCCTGGTGGAACCCGTATCCGTCCAGGGCCAGCCAGCGCAGCAGTGGGTCGGCGGGTGCGATGGACGCCCACCGGAAGCGGGGCAGCCGGGCCATCGCCCAGCCGACCCCGACGTGCACCATGTAGCCGTGCGGGGCGCCGTGGCCCGCCAGGAAGGCCGGTATCCGGCCGTTGCCGGGTATCGGAAGTCCGTCCAGCATGGCCAGTCCCATCGCCGCGCCCTCGTAGGCGAAGCCGCGGAACCGCACCGGAATCCGTTCCAGCCGCTGGTGCGCCTCGTCCTGGTCGCGTGCCTCGACGGCGAACGCGTACCCGTCGAGGAAGGTCGCCCCGACCGTTTCGAGCGTCTCCCGCGCCTCGGGGCTCTTCTCGTGGAAGCCCCGGGTGGACAGCTTGGTCTCGTTGTGGCTCGGTGTCATCAGACGGCGCCTGACCGCTCGCCAGCTCGCGCTCATCGTTGCCCTCCAGCCCGCCGCGCGCCCCAACGGCCGCAGCTCTCCGGTTACATGCTCCGGTTCCGCGGCCCGCCGTACTACTTCTGCCGTGCCGGTACCGGGCAATTCAGGAGTAGGCACGGAACGGGTCGGGTCCCGACAATCAGTCGCGTCGCCCGCACGCCCCCACATCCGAGGTCTCGCATGCGGCCGTCCCGAACGGGAGCGGCCGGGATCGCGGACCTCGTGCACCGGTTCCGGCACCGCCCACCCCAGAGGAGACCTCACGTGACCGATACCACCTCCGTTCCGGCCCCGCCGCACGCCACGTCGCTCTTCGTCAACGGCCTGTTCCCGCGCCGCCGGGTCCTGCTCCTCGTGCTCAGTCTGCTCGGCGGCCTACTGATCGCCTACGCATGGTCCTCGAAGCTGGCGGACGACGAGATCGGCTTCCGTACCGCCAGCCAACTGCTCGGTCATGACGCCAAGGACACGCCGCTGTCCGGCATCGCCTCCGGGGTGCTCTTCGCCCTGGTGTCCGGGCTGGCAGGCTCCTTCACGGCCTGCAACGTGGCCGTGTTCGGAGCGGTGGGACCGCTGGTCGGGCAGATCAGCCTGACCCGCCGTCAGCGGCTGACACACGCGCTGCGGCCGCTGGGCTGGATGGCGGCCGGCATGCTGCCGGTCTCGGCCGCCTACGGGGTGCTGGTCGGTCTCGTCGGCACCCACATGCCGCAGTTCTCGATGGCGCAGACGCAGGGCATCTCACCCCGAATCGCCCAGGCCATGATCGTGTACGGGGTGCTCGGCCTGTTCATGCTGGCGCTCGGGCTGGCCGCGGCCGGTCTGATCCCCGACCCGCTGGCGGCAGTCTCGCGCCGGCACCCGAACGCTCCGCTGGTGTTGATCGGCGTCATGGTCGGCGCCTTCCTGATCGGCCGCCCCTACCCGCTGTTCCGTAACCTGTTCCGGCAGGCGGCCGAGGAACACAACCCGCTCTATGGAGCAGTCGCCTTCTCGCTCCAGTCCATCGGCAACTTCGTGGTGATGGCGGTGCTCTTCCTGCTCCTGTCCTACACCCTCAGCCGGCCCGTCCAGCGCTGGCTGGCCACCAAGCCCGGCCGGGTGGCGACGCTGACCGCGTCCGCGTTCCTGGTGGCCGGCGCGTTCACGGTCATCTACTGGGACATCCGGATGCTGGGCAGGCTCGACTACATATGGTTCCCGACGGCTCCCTGGAATGCGTAGCGGGTTTCTCTCCACCCCGGCGGAACCACCAACGGCGGCTCCGGGCCCTACTGGGTCCGGAGCCGCCGTTGTGCGGCCCCGGCCAAGGACTCCTGGGCCCGCTGCGGATCGTCCCCCGCGCCCAGGATCATTCCGCTCACCTGCGCCTCGAAGCAGACGTCCGCGGTGTTGGGCTCGACCAGGTAGCCGCCGAGATCCAGGGTGACCAGGCCGTGCAGGGCGATCCACAGTTGATGGGCGACCAGTTCGGGGTCGAGGGGACGGAAGCGGCCGGTCGCGGCGCAGCGCTTGACCGCTCCGACGAGGATGTCCAGGGTGTAGCGGCCGTGCTGCCGGTCGGCGTCGGTGAGGGAGAAACCGCTGAGACCCGAGCCGCCGAACATCACGTTGTACAGGTGCCAGTGCTCCCGGGCGTTGTCCCGGTACGCCCAGCCGAGCGCGAGCACGTCGGCGACCGGGTCGTCGCTCTCCTCGACCGCCCCCATCCTGTCGCCGAGCAGCCTGAACCCCTCGTGGACCATCGCGCGCACCAGGTCGTCCATTCCGCCGAAGTACGTGTAGACGGCCGTGGTCGAGGTGCCCACCATGGCTGCCAGCTTGCGGGTGGACAGTGCGGCCGGCCCCTCCTCGCCGAGCAGCTTCGCCGCGGCGTCGATGAGTTGGGGACGGAGATTCGGGTCAACGGGTCGTGGGCTCACCCTTGACAGTATGGCGGGCGGCTGTGACGCTCTTACGTGACAGCGTTACGTAACGGCGATACTCAACGGAGGAGGCGGCCATGCCTCGCACCACCGACCCTGCCCGCGGCACACTCCCGCACAGCACGGTGCACCTTCTCGGTCATGGCTACCAGCCGGTGCCGGCCGAGACCGACCACACCGGACTGACGGTGCGCGGCACGCTGCCGCCGCAGCTCGACGGAACCTTCCTGCGGATCGGGCCCAATACCCGGGGCACTCACGACCCCGCCGTCGACCACGCCCTGGGGGGCGACGGCATGGTGCACGCGATCCGGCTGGCCGGCGGCCGCGCGCTGTCGTACCGCAACCGCTGGCTGCGGACCGACGCGATCAGCGGCGCGCTCAACGAACTGCCCACTCCCGGGCCCCGTAACGGACCGGACGACAACGTCAACGCGAACCTGGTCCGGCACGCCGGCCGCACCCTGGCCGTGGCCGCCGCCACCGCCCTGCCGCTCGTCCTCGACTCAGGCCTCGCCACCCGCGCCCGCACCGACTTCGACGGCACCCTCCCCCGCGGCTTCTGCGCGCACCCCCTCACCGACCCGGTCACCGGCGAACTCCTCGCGGTCGCGACCGACCACGCGAGGGACGAGGCGGTTCTGCTCACCCTCGACGTCGCGGGCCGGGTCCGCGAAGCACTGCCGATCCCGGTCAAGGGCCGCCCCTGGATGCACTCCTTCTCCCTCACCGAACGCCACGCCGTCCTCTTCGACCTGCCGGTGACCCACGACCCCGCCGAGGCGCGGGCCGGCTCGCCCGTGCCCTACTCCTGGCAGCACGACCACGGTGCCCGGATCGGGATCGTGCCCCGCGGCGGCACGGACGCGGCCGCACTCTGGCTCGATGTCGCACCCTGCTTCGTCTTCCACCCGGTCAACGCCTTCGAGGAGGGCGACGGCCGGATCACCGTGGACGTGATCCGCCACGAGCGTGCCTTCGACCGTGACCGGCTGCACGCCAGCGAGTCGGCGCCCACCCTGTGGCGCTGGACCCTCGATCCGCGTGAGAACGCCGTGACGGAACGGCAACTGGACAGCCGGGTGCAGGAGTTCCCGCTGATCGACGAGCGGTACACGGGGCTGCCGTATCGGTACGCCTTCACCGTCGAACTCGACGCGGGCCAGGGCGCCGCGCTCTGCGGCCCGGCACTGCTGCGGCATGACCTCGCCACCGGCCGCTCGGAACGTCATGTCTTCGCCGGCGGACGGCTGACCGGCGAACCCGTCTTCCTGCCGCGCGAGGCGCGAGCCGCGGAGGCCGACGGCTGGCTGCTGACCCTGGTGTACGACCCCGCCACCGACCGCAGTGAACTGGTGGTCCTGGACACCGCCGAATTCACCGGGCCGCCCGTCGCTGTGGTTCCGCTGCCGGTGCGGGTGCCGCACGGCTTCCACTCGCAGTGGGCGCCGGGGGAGCGGTGAGCGGCGCGGAGGCCCACGAAGACCCCGCCAGGGACGGCCACCGGGCAATCACCCGGGCCCACCGGCATGAACTCGGCGGATCCGGCCCGAAACACCACGGAGTCGCACTCGGCCGAGTGCGACTCCGTGGGGCCAGGTGTCAGTCCAGCGGACGGGCCAACGCCTCGTCGGCCTTCCCCGGCAGCGGCACGACTCCCGCCGGAGCGTCGGCGCCGCGGGCACGCAACCCCAACCAGACCAGGACCACGCTCGCCAGGGTCACCACGACGTTCACGATGAGCGCGAGGTGGAGGCCGTCCAGTTCCATCGTCTGGGTCGCGGCGACCGCGCTCAGGATCGGGATGCCGACCGTGATGGCCACCTGCTGGGTCATCGCGGTCATGCCCGTGGCCAATCCCTGCTCCTCGTTGGGCAGGCCCGAGGTTCCGGTCACGGTGTAGGCCACGATGGAGGTCACATGCCCGAAGAACGCGATGAACAGCGCGGGGATCACGATCGCGAGCGCCACCCGGTCCGTACCGAGGAAGATCAGCGGAACGATCGCCAGGCCCTGCACGGACATGCCCGCGGCCAGCACCTTCCGGCTGCCGTGGCGTCCGATGGAGCGCCCGGCGATGACCCCGGCGACCATGGCCGCCAGGCCCGGGACGCCGAAGACCAAGCCGGTGATCAGCGGGGAGTAGTGCAGGACGTTCTGAAGGTAGAGGGTCATCAGGAAGATCATGGAGGTCCCCATGGAGAAGGTCACGAGACCCCCGTAGTTGCCCCACTTCACCGTCGGCCGCTTGAGGATGCGCACCGGGGCGAGCGGCGCGGGTGAACGCAGCTCGATCACCCAGAACGAGGCCAGCAGAACCACGCCGATGATGGCCGAGTAGATGTTCGTCTCGATGATCGCGTAGATGACGGCCAGCAGACCGCCGGCCGCGGTCACCGCCCCGGGCACGTCCAGCTTCACCCGGTCGGGGACGCTGCTCTCCCTGATCAGTGATGGGGTGAACGCCAGGATGACCACCGCCACCGGGACGTTGATGAAGAACGCGGCTCGCCAACTGAGCAGGCTGACCAGGACTCCGCCGACCAGCGCGCCGACCGTGAAGCCGCCGGAGAGCAGCGCACCGTTGAGGCCGAGGACCCGGTCTCGCTGCGCGCCTTCCGCGAAGGTGCTGGTGAGCAGGGACAGTGACGCGGGGATCGCCATCGCGGTGGCGAAGCCCTGCAGTGCGCGGGCGGTCAGAAGTACCTCGGCGTTCTGGGCGAATCCGCCGAGCAGTGAGGCTGCGCCGAGCAGCGCCAGCCCCGCTATGAAGAGCCGGCGGCGGCCGAACAGGTCGCCCATCCGTCCGAAGAGGAGGGCGAAGCCCGCCGCGGGGAGGGCATAGGCCGAGGTGACCCAGGGCAGCCCGGACAGCCCCAGCCCGACGCCCGCGCCGACCTCGGGCAGCGCGACGTTGAGGATCGAGAAGTCGACGGACAGCATGAATCCGGACCCGAGCAGGAGGAACAGGATCATCCGTTCCCTGCCGGTGAAACGTGGAACTGAGCTCGCTTCGCTCTTGCCTGCGTCGGTCGTCATGAGATGGTTCCCTCGATCGAGAGTCCGATTTCGTGAACGGTCACCGCGTCGGCCGACCGTGCCGCCCGGCGGCACGCGTCACCGAGCGCCGGGCCGATGCCCGACGGGCCGTCAGTCCGGCGCCCCTGCCGGGGTGACCCGGAGCTGGGGGAGTGCTGGGAACTGCCGCCCCATTCCCGTCGTTCGCCCGGAGGGCAGGCCGTGCGACGGACGGGAACAGGGCGACAGGGTCTAAGGGGTGTCTTGCCGTTCCGCTGCTTCGGCGATGTGCTTGATCTTCGCCAGACGCCGATCCCAGTCGGCGGCGAGCATGGTCATCCACCGCGCCGTCGCGTCGAGGGCTGCCGGCTCCACCGCGTACCGCACCTCGCGTCCGACCCGGCTGCCGGAGACCAGTCCGGCGGCGTCCAGGACGGCGAGGTGTTTGGCCACCGCCTGTCGTGATATCGGAAGACTCTCGGCAAGCGTCGTCGCCGTGGCCTCGCCCTGTGCGGCGAGCAGTTGCAACAGCTCGCGTCGCGTGTTGTCGGCCAGCGCGACCAGCACGCTGTCCACCACCCCGACGGAGCCCTGGCGTTCGTCCGTCACACGGACGACGCCTCGACGCGCGTCTTGACCGCGTCGAGCACCTGGGGCCAGCCGTCGGAGTTGTCGCTGTGCGTCTTGGCACGCAGATCCTCGGACCCGGCCAGCGCCGCGAACCCGCTCTCGACGACGCGCAGCCGCGTCTTGTCACCCTCGGCGGTCAGAGTGAACTCCACCAGGGTGCTGTTGTTCTCGCTCAGCTCCTCACCGGGGAACGCGCTGGCCCAGCGGTACGCGACGTAGGTCTGCGGCTGCACCTTCTCCACCCGCACGGGGAAGTTGCCGTGCTCGGGGTTCTTGGCCACCGTCGATTCGCCCTCGACGGCCACGGTGCCGGACGCACTGGCCGGGTCGGCGACCCAGAACCCCGGCTCGGTCACCAGTGACCACACCCGGTCCACGGTAGCTGCGATCAGGGTTTCGCGTTCGATCAGCCGTTCGCTCATGAGGGACTCCTTCATTGGTGCTCGTGCCAGCAACCCGATGGTTGCACATCGGGTCGTCAGGCGCAATCCAAAGGTTGCGTTCAGCGGGAGGGGCGCGGTACTGCCGAGGAGGGAGGTGTTGCGTCAGGTCCGGGCACGCGCGCTGCCGTGCTTTCGGAGGCGTTGGCGTGTCGCGCAAGAGTTGGGTTGCGTAGGGGTTGAGCCACGTGCAACACTTTGGTTGCGGAATCCGATGGATCAGCCGCCGGGCAGGTCGGCTGGTCCTCGGCAACCGGGTCGGGCGCGCGGTGAGGCAACCTGCGGCTTCCCGGCCGGACGGCACGGTGGAGGTCTCCGCGGCCGGCCGGTGCCATCGGGCGGTCGTCGTCGAGCGCGCCGCCGAGGCGGACGACTTCACACAGCACCGAGAGGCGTGGCGTGGCGACAGCCGCTGCCGCGACCTCGGATCACACATCAAGGAGATTCGACATGGCGACACTGAAGCCCGGAAGCATGCTGGTCGGCTCGACTCGTCCCGAGGAACTGCGGGCCTGGTACATCAAGGCGCTGGCTCCGGGGTTCACCGGCGACGGCCCGATCGACCTGGGCGGCTTCCACCTGGTCGTCTGCGAGCGCGACGACATCGACGCGAAGAACAACCAGCCGGGTCGCTCCATCGTCAACTTCCATGTCGACGACTTCGACGCGGTGGAGGCCCAGCTGAGCGCGGCCGGCGCGGAGTGGATCTCGATCGACGACCGGGAGCCGGGCAAGTTCGGTACGTTCTCCGACCCCGACGGGAACTACCTCCAGATCATCCAGTGGAAGTAGGACGCCAGAGGCCGGGTGTTCTCGCAGCCCCTCTTCCGGTCCGATGCGGACCGGAAGAGGGGCTGCTCCTTGTGCGCCGCCCCCCACCCCGCGTCCGTGCGAAGGCGGCGGCGCTTCCCCCGGAGCCGTGCGACGCCGTTCGTGCCGACGGCGGTGGAGACCGCCGGGGGCGTTCGGTTCCGGCCGGCCTCAGTCCTGCTCCGCGCCGTAGGCGTGGGCGTAGTCCACGGTCCGCGGTGGCGGGAAGCGGGTGACGAAGTCGCACACGACGACATGAGTGGGGACGATGGTGATCACGGCCATCTCGCTGGTGCTCTCCCGTTTCACCCGCATCCACTCCTCCATCTGCGCCTCGTCGCCGATGTTCCGGCGGGACGCGTCGATGTGCTCCTGGGGGACCCCCTGCCGGATCTCGACCGAGGCTGTTCCGCGTACGTTCATGATCAGCGGTGTGTAGGTGGTGGTGTCGACCGTGAAGGCGACCTGCGGGTGCGCCATGAGAGCCTTGACCTTGTACGCTCCGGTCGGGGTGGCGAAGACGAAGGCCTTGCCGTTCCAGAGGTAGGAGACCGGCACCGCCCGTGGGTGGCCGTCCAGCCCCACGTATCCGAGCCGCATCGGGATCGGTGCCTCGATCAGCGTCCGGATCACCGGGTCAGTTCCCATCAGGTGCAGGATCTCGGCGTAGTTCATGGATACCGCTCCTTCTCGCCGGGCGGAACTCTCGGTCCAGTCTCTTGGGCGTCGTGGACGCCCGTTCTTCTCATCGTGCCTGGCCCCTGGGGTCTGTCGTCAGTTTGACGACAGACCCCAGGGGGGCCGGCGGCGGTCACACGGCGGCCGTGGGCTCCGGTACCTGCGGGAGCCAGGACACGGCATCGTCGCGGAAGTGCTGGTTCCGCGGAACGAACACACTGTCGTCGTCCAGGCTCATGACGGTCACGAAGACGGCGTCCGAGCCGTCGTCGAGCGCGCACACCCGGGAGCCGCAGTCGCCGCAGAACCCACGCCCGGCGCCCGGCGAGGTCGCGTACCACGTGGGCTCGCCGCCCGGACCGTCCCAGGCGAAGCCGGACAGAGGGAGGCCCACAAAGGCCATCATCGGGCCGCCGGAGAGCTTCCTGCAATGCGGGCAGCTGCACACATGGGGGTAGAACGGCCGGCTGTTCGCGCTGTACCGGATCCTCCCGCACAGGCAGCCGCCGGTACGGGTCTGCTGCTGGTCGATCTCGCTCATCGTGGTGTCCCCAGGCTCTCGGTCCGTCGGTTGTGCTTCGGGAAGCCCGCCGTCGTCGGCGGGCTTCCCTGTTTTCTCCGGGCGTCGGGCAGGGGTCAGAAGGTGCGCTCCGCCACCCGGACCCTCTCGACGTTCTCCAGTGCCGCTCGCAGCGCGGCGGCCGGCAGGGGAGCCCCGAGGGCTTCGGTCCGGTCCTCGAAGGCGGTGTTCTTGTCGGCCATGTAGAGCCAGGTGTACGCGGAGGTCTCCGGCTCGATGCGCCAGCTGTCCGCCAGCGAGCCCACGTCGACGGTGTCGAAGCCGATCGTGTGGATCAGCGCCGATGCCCCGGTCTTCGCGGAGGCGTCGTTGCCGGCGATGGCCACGGCGCTGCGCTCCGGATGGCCCGAGGGACGGGCGAGCTGGGTGATGTGGTGGGCCAGAATGCCGCTGAACGCCTTGACCAGGTGGACCCCGTCGAAGTGCTGCTGGATCAGCTCGCTGGTGGTCAGCTTCTCCGAGTCCAGCTCCTCGATGCGGCCGTCGCGGATCGGGTAGTAGTTGCTGGTGTCCAGCAGGGTCCGACCCCGCAGCGGCGCCGCCGGGACGGACCGGTAGTCGGTGACCGGCAGGGCCATCACGACGAAGTCACCTGCTCGTGAGGCCTGTTCGACCGTACCGGCCGTGGCCAGCGGGCCCAGGTCCGCGACGAGGCCGGCCAGGCTCTCGGGGCCACGGGAGTTGGACATCACGACCGGAACGCCGTTCCCGACGGCGAGCCGGGCGATCACTGTGCCCATGACTCCGCTGCCGATGATTCCAAGGGTGGACATGACGACTCCTCAGGATTTTTGGTGGACTCTCTTGTGCCGGGGGGACGGCTCGGCACCGGTCAGATGTAGTAGGTGTTGGGCTCCAGGCCGCAGAGGATCCGGCCGTAGGTCTCGGCGTTGACATCCGGATTCATCATCGCGTGCAGGCCGAAGGTCTGGAGGTCGTTGGCTATCTGCTGCACCGGCACCTTGGTGTAGGCGGCGGAGCCGCCGCTGGACGAGGCGAGGATCTCCACCGCTTCCCGGGTCAGCCGCACGGCTGAGCCCTCGTCCGCGCGGCTGCGGCCGCGTTCCGCCATCTCCCAGGGCTCGGCCGAGGCGCACTTGGCGTCCAGCTGGGCGGCCAGCCGGGTCGCGTGGAACTCCGCCTCGTCGAGCTTCATCACCGCTTCGGCGACCCGCAGATGGGTCACCGGGGCCTCGCTCTGGCTCGGGTACTCGGTGTAGGTGATCTTGCGGCCGGGGAGCCGCTCGAAGAAGAGGTCCCGCACCGCCTTGCCCATGCCGACGGCGACCCCGACCGTGGACGCCGCGCCCACCATGATCAGCGGAGCCCGGTACATCGGCGAGTCGGCGTTCAGCTTGGAGACCGACTGGCCACCGAGCACCATGGGCGCCGGCAGGATGCGTTCCTGCGGGATGAACAGGTCCTTCGCGGTCGTGGTGACGCTCCCGGTTCCGCGCAGGCCGCCGGTGTGCCAGTCGTCGACGATCTCCAGCTCCGACAACCGGACCGGGCCCATCACCGGGTACGGCTGCCCGTCCGGGTCCAGGAATATCGCCGCGACCTGCTGCCAGGTGCTGCTGAGGGCGCCGCTGATGAATGGCCACGAGCCGTTGACCAGGACGCCGCCGGGAACGGGGACGGCCGTCGCGGTCCCGGGCCCGATGGTGGCGCAGAGCCCTGTGCCGGACTCCGCGAACACCTCGTCCTGGACCTCGTCCGGGTACAGGCCCATGCTCCAGCCGGCGACCCAGGAGCTGGCCACCACCCATGCGGCGGACCCGTCGGCCTTGGCTATCTCCTGGGCCACCGCCACCATGGTCTGCGCGTCGCTCTCGTACCCGCCGTAGCGCAGCGGGATACGCATCCGGAAGACACCCGCGTCGCGCAGGGCCTCTACCGAGTCAGAGTGCAGTCGGCGGTTCTCCGTCGACCACGCGGTGTTGGCCCGAAGCACGGGCGCGATCTCGGACACCTGCCGCACCAGCTGTTCCCGGGTCGGGATGACGGATGTTGACATGACTTCTCCTCAACGGACTTGTGGGATCAGAGGTCAGACGAAGAACGCGTTGAACGCGTCGATGACGGCCTGCGGCGCTTCCTCGACGAAGTAGTGGCCCGCGTCCGGCACCAGCACGACCCGCACGTCGCTCCCCTGGGTGGGCAGCGTCGCCTCCATCTGCTTGGCGAACATGCCGTCGGCGAGGTTGGAGACCAGACCGAGCATGGGCGCGGTCACCTGCCCGTAGGTGCCGAGGTCGGCGATGTCCTGGCCGAACGTCTGGTACCAGCCGTTGCCGCCCCGGATCCCGTCCGCCGTGTCGTAGGCCCGGGTGTAGACGGCCCGGTCCGCCGGGGTCACCGCGCCCTGGTCCAGCAGGAAGTTGTCGAAGACCCAGGCGATGAGGAAGTGGGCGCGTCCGGCCAGCAGTTGTTCGGGCAGGCCGACGACCTGGTTGAAGGCGAACCACCACGGGAAGAAGGGCATGCCCGGGGCAGGCAGCACGGGGATCTGGTACATCGACGCGTCCGGGTGGAGCACATCGAGCAGGGCGACCCTGCGGGTGGCCTCCGGGTGGTTGACCGCGAAGCTGAAGGCGACCTGTGCGCCGACGTCGTGGCCCGCGATGTCCACCTGGTCGTAGCCGAGGGCGCGGACGAATCCATGGACGACCCCGGCCATCGTCTTCTTGTCGTATCCGGTGGTGGGCTTGTCCGAGCCGCCCATGCCGGGGAGGTCGAGCACGATGACCCTGCGGCCGGCCGCGGCGAGGGCGGGCATCACCTTGCGGAATTCCCACCAGGTCTCCGGCCAGCCGGGCAGCAGGACCAGCGGAGTGCCCTCGCCGCCGGTGACGTAGTGGAGGCGGAGACCGTTCACGGTGGCGTACTCGCTGCTGAAGTCGCCGTCCAGGGAGCTCGCGAGTTCGGCATCGGTCGGGACGCCCGGGGCTTCCCCGCCGGTGTCCGGCGTGCTCGTACTGCTGCTGTTCGTCGTCACTGTTCCCACTCCTCGTCGTCGTGGCCGAAACAGGTATGCGAAGGACCGGCCCACGGGCTCGGTGTTGCTCAGCCATCATCGAAGATGGGAATCCCCCCGGCCTCTTCCTACGTGCCCTCCCTCGTTCCCGGGTGGGGCGGACGTCGGGTTCGGGGCATGCGTGCTCAACGGCTCGGCAGGTCTGTTCTCTCCGCCTGCCGAGCCGTATCCGGGAGTCGCAACGACGTACGGGGCAGGGCCGAACAGCGGCCCTGCCCCGTACCCATGACGTGGAACCGAGTCAGGGCAGCTTCTTCAGGCCGGCCCCGGTCAGGAGGTAGCCGGGCGCGACCGCGGTCGCCTCAGTCCGGACCAGCTCGACCATCGCTGAGCCGGCGATCTCCGGGGTGAGCAGCGGCCCCATCTGCTTCAGGTACTCCTCCTCTGACCGGCCGTCGCGAGCCGCGTACGCGCGGGCCGCAGACCTGCCCAGCTCGGTCACCGGGGTGATCCGGGGAAGCACCGCGGAGAACGTGATGTCCAGTCCGGCGCGCTTCGCCTCGTCCTGGGCGTATCCGGTGATGAAGCGCTGGGTGGCCTTGGCGCCGGCGTAGCCCCCGGAGAGCGGCGAACCCGCCATCGCTGCACCGCTGCTGACCACGATCACCCTGCTGCCGGGACGCAGCGGAGTGAGCAGGGCCTCGCGCAGCCAGTGGAACGCGATCCTGACATCGGTCTGCCAGTTGACCGAGAAGGTTTCCCAGGTCTGGTGTTGCAGCGGACGCATGTGCGGGCTCGCGCCGGCCGCCAGGACGACGACCTCGGGCCGGTATCGGTCGAGGAGGCTGCCCGCCACTGTGGGGTCGCCCGCGTCGGCGAGTTCGGGCACGGTGCTGCCGACGGCGCCGGCCGGATCGGCGAACGGCGCCGCGGTGCGCGAGACGGCGACCACTCGGGAACCGGCCTCGGCGAAGGCCGAGGCGATCCCGTGGCCCAGGCCCCGGCTCGCGCCGACGACGATGGTGGTCTTGCCGGACAGGTCGCTCATGATGTCCTCCAGGTGATGGGCGTGTCCGGTCGCGGACGGTCGAGAACTCCGGACCCGGGACCTGTCGCGGGGAGGCAGCAGGTCCCGGAGCCGGAGTCACGGGCCCTCCCGGCTGTCGCCGGAGGGCGGGAATCGACGCGCTACGACTTGAAGCGTGTCCCATTCCACCAGTTGTTGCCGGGCCCGGCTGCGTCCTTGCTGTCGTAGCTGTCCTTGTAGCGCCACCAGTCCCAGGGGTGCTCGAGCTCGTCCTCCTGCCGCCCCAGGGCGGTGATGTCCAGGTAGTTGTAGAAGTTCTTGAAGATGTCCCCGCCCCGGTCGAAGACCGAGTAGGTGTGGAAGACGTCGTCGCCGTCACGGATGAACGCGCTCACCCCGGGCGACTCGCCCATCTCGGTGGCGGCCTCGTAGTCGTAGTTGAAGTCGCTGCCGAACGACGAGTACCAGGGGTACTTCCAGCCCATCCGGGCCTTGAAGGGTTCGAACTTTGCCAGCGGCGCCCGGGAGACCAGGGCGAAGCTGGTGTCCCGGGCCCACATGTGGGCGAGCTCGCCGACGCTGTCCGTCTGCATGGAGCAGCCGATGCAGCCCTCGTCGTCGTCCGGGCCGAACATGAAGTGCCGGACGATGAGCTGGCGGCGGCCCTCGAACAGGTCGAGCAGCGTCGCTGTGCCGTCCGGTCCTTCGAAGAGGTACTCCTTCTCCGCCTTGACCATCGGCAGCTTCCGGCGCTCCGCGGCGATCATGTCGCGGGCGTTGGTGACCTCCTTCTCCTTCTCCAGGAGCGCCCTGCGGGCCTCCAGCCACTCCGGTCGGGAAACTATCTTCGGAAGGTTCATCGGTTCTCCCTGGGTGGTCTGCTTCAGAGTTGCGATTACCGGCCGGTCCGCTCGCGGGCCAGAAGACTGCGGCGCTCGATCTTGCCGACCGGTGTGCGGGGGATCTGATCGATGAACTCGATCCGCCGGATCTTCTTGTAGGGGGCGACCCGTTCGGCGACGAAGGCCATGATTTCCTTCGGCGTGACCGGCGCGCCGGTCACCACGAATCCCTTGGGGATCTCGCTGGCCTCCTCGTCGGGTACGCCGATCACCGCCGCGTCCGTGACCTTCGGGTGCGACATCAGGACCGCTTCGAGCTCGACCGGGGACACCTGCTGGCCCTTGTACTTGATGAGTTCCTTGATGCGGTCGACGAGGAAGAGCTCTCCGTTCTCGTCCACATGGCCGAGGTCGCCGGTGTGCAGGAAACCGTCCGGTTCGAGCACCTTGGCGGTGGCCTCCGGGGCGTTGAGGTAGCCCTTCATCACATGCGGGCCGCGGATGAGGACCTCGCCGTCCTGGTTGTGCCCGAGTTCGTCGCCGGTGGTGATGTCGACGATCTTGCACTCGATGTTGGGGGAGTTGGGGCCGACCGACCCAGGAACCACCGGGTCGGCGAGCTGCATGAACGAGACGAGTGCCTCGGTGAGGCCGTATCCCTGGCCGATGCTCACCCCCAGGCGCCGCCGGCAGAGCTCGGCCGTCCCGGGGTCGAGCGCGGCGCCGCCGGAGACGATCGAGCGGAGCGAGGAGAGGTCGTACCGGTCCACCAGCGGGCTCTTCGCGAGGAGGACGGCGATGGTCGGCACGACGTAGAGGCGCGTGACGCGGTGGTCCTGGATCGCTTTGAGGTAGGCCTCGGGGTCGAAGCGCGGCATCGTCACGAGTGTCGCGCCCTGGAGCAGACTGGCGTTCATCGTCATGATCAGGCCGAACGCGTGGTGGAAGGGCGGGACGGCGAGCACCGTCTCGTGCTCATCGAGGGGCGCGACCAGACTGGTCTGGAGCACGTTGGCGATCATGTTCCGATGGGTCAGCAGCACCCCCTTGGGATAGCCGGTGCTGCCGCTGGAGTGGAGCACGGCCACCACGTCGTGCGCCGGGTCGACGGCCGGCTCGGGCGGCACACCGTCGGTGAGCAGCGCGGAGAACGCCGTGGCGCCCTCCGCCTCACCGAACACGAAGATCTCTTCGACCTTCGTTCGCGCGGTCACTGCCGTGGCCTTGACCACCTCGGACGGCGTGGTCACCAGCAGGCGCGCTCCGGTCTCGTTCAGGTGGGCGGTGAGATCGTCCGCCGTGTCGAGGGGATTGAGCACCACCACCGTGCCGCCCGCCAGTGCGGCGGCGTGGAACGCGATCGGGTACGCGGGCACGTTCGGCGCGAGGAGGGCCAACACGTCGCCCTTGCCGAAGCCGCGAGCATGAAGCCCGGTGGCTGCGCGGCGCACCGCCGATGCGAGCCGGCCGTAGGTGTGACCGTTCTCCCCGTCGACGTCGACCGTCGCCAGGCGGTCAGGGTACTGCTCCGCCTGGCGCAGTATGAAGGCGGTGAACGTGGTCTCGGGGACGTGGACGCGTGGACGTGGGCCGGTGAAAATCATGACGCGGCTTCCACCCGGCTGTACGTGCTGAGGCCGGGCTGGTAGTCGCGCTTTTCGAACTGCTTGAGCGCCACGTTGATCCACTCGTTGCCGCTGAGACGGGAGAGCTCCCAGAGCTTCGCCTGGTCGTAGTCGATCGACGTCGGAAGGTCCATGGTCGTGGTGCGCTCATAGACCTGCTTCGCCAGTTCCAGGGTGATCGGGTTCTTGTTGATGATCCGTCCGACGATTCGGTCGGTCTCGGCGTCCAGTTGATCGCCCGGTACGGCCTTGTTCACCAGCCCGTACGTCTCCGCCTGCCGCCCGGTGAGAGTGTCCCCGGTGAGGATGTAGTACAGCGCCTGCTTGCGCGGCAGGTTGTGGGTGGCCGCCCAGGTGGCTCCACCCGCCGGGAAGATGCCGAAGTTGATTTCGGAGAGTCCGAACTTCGCGGTCTCCGACGTGATGGCCAGGTCGCAGATCCCCGCGACCAGGAACCCGCCGCCGAAGGCGTACCCGTTCACCTTGGCGATGGTCACCGCGGGAAAGGCCTTCAGCCGCTTGAACCAGTTGAGCGCCACCAGATTGGTCCGGTAGAACAACTGCGGGTCATCGAAAGGCTGCAGGAAGCACTCTTCGAGGTCCATCCCGGAGCTGAAACTGTCACCGCTGCCGGTCACGACGACCGCCTTTACGGTTCCGGCTGCCTCGATCGCGTCCAGGGCCTCATTCATATCCAGGTGCATCTGCGGATTCATCGCGTTCTTCTTGCCCGGCCGGTTCAGGTAGATCGTGGCCTTCGGTCCGTCGATCTCGACGTTCACCGTGTCCAGCGTGATCATTTTTTTGGCCTCTTCTCCAGACGAAGTGCGTACGCGCACAGCAATTCACCAATCCACCGTCCGTGGCTCCGGCCACGGATATGAGCATCACATTTTCTGTATCGGGTCGACTTCTCCCAATGTGCTTTGCGTGAATCGGTGCGGAGCGCTCCGAGGCGGTGCCGGCGGCCGAGGCACCTGTCCGGGGTCACACGCGGGCGGAGGGCCTTGCCACCGGCGAGATCCGGGCGCGCCCTGCCGAGACCCCAAGAGAGCAATTGGGAAGAGGTGAACCCGGCGGACTGGGGGCAGTCTGTTATGTGGGAGGCACGTAGGCAGGCCAGTTCGCAATCGTGAGCAGCGGGAGGGTGCTGTTCTGCTCGTGCCGGGGGAACCCAGGACGTGCTTTCTCGCTGGTCTCGGATTTCGGTCACTGCCTCAGGGTGCTGCCGAACGCCGACAGCTGTTTCTGTGATCTTTCCGCACAGTTGAGAGACAATCAGGGAGGAACTTCGTATGGATCACTCCGGCATGCCTGGGATGGCACCCACCGTTTCGACGGTGGACACCGTCGGCGCTGTTCTCTTCATCGGCTGGGCCGTCGCGATGTGGGCCGCCGTCGCCGTGCTCGCGGTCGGGAACCGGAGGGCGGTGAAGCCGTGGCTGTACAGACTCGGCGTAGGGCTCGTGGGCGTTGGCGTGGTGGGCCAGGTCGGCCACTTCCAGGAACATGTCACGCAGGCGGGCTACTGGATCGCCCATCCCTACTCCCCGGCGTGGATGACTCCGTGGGCTGACAGCTTTGCCCGTGGGATGGGTCAGGTCGACGCCGGCAAGCCCGCCCTCGGGATGGAGATCCTGCACCTGGTCGGCAACTTCATCTTCCTTGCCGGCCTGGTCGGCATCGTGCAGATCACGCACCGGGTCGCCGGGCAGCTGAAGGCGCGCAAGTGGGCCAGGATGGGCGTCTGGATGCAGGGCATCCACGGCATCGAGCACATCGTGCTGACGGCTTCCGTGGCGCTGGGCGCGAGCCGGGCCATCGGCCTGTCCACCTGGTTCGGTGCCATCGAACCGGGCCCGGCACTGGTGACGTACCGGGTCTGGTGGCACTTTGTGGCCAACGCGGTGGGCACAGTCATCCTCGGCATCGCCGTCTACCACCTCTGGAAGGAGAAGCGGGCGGTCAAGGAGAGTTTCGGTCTCCTGGGGGACGTGGAAACCGCGGCTGCCCCGGCCGGCTCCGAGGAGGGTTCCGCGAGCGCACTGGAACCTCTGGGGCGCCGCTGAGGGGCGGTGGCTCCCGGGCCCGGTCATCGCGCGGAGCGTGTGACCGGGCCCGTTCAATGCCGAGCCCTTCGCGGCGCGCTGCGGCCCGGCCCGGGTAGCCGGGCTCCTCGATGGGGATGCGCCCCCGCGAGTCGAGTGCGTGCTTCGGGAACCCTTGCACCCGCGGTGGTGGCCCTCGTGGAGGGCGATGAGCATGACGGGGTGCCAATAGGGCGCCCGTGCTGCCGAGTTGAGACCTCGAATGTCTCCTCGACGCACGGGCGCCTCGTGCGTTGCGCCTTCGGCGCCGTCACCTCATCGGTGGCCACTGCGAATTGCTCTCTCATGGGCGCGATCCGGGTCCTGGCCCGTGAAAGCCGCAGCCCTGGTGGGTCGAGCACTTCAGCGATTTCGTGCCGCACATTCTCGGCGTCGTCGCGAGAGCCGTGCACAAGCACCACGAAGCCATGCTCGATGAGCGTGGGCAGGGGGCCGTGGAAGTACGGCGGGGCCATGGGAACCGCCGGCCGACGCGTGCGGCGTCGGGCAGAGCGCCGACGTGGCCGTGTCGAACAGCGGCGGAGACAGGCCACGGCACCGTGACGTCTCGGTGCCGGTAGGAGCTCCGGTCCTTGAGTTCGGTAAGAACCCCAGACTTGAGGAACCACCTCATCACGGCCACGACGACGAGGTGGCGCTCGGAGCCGGGGGCGCGTAGACGCGTCCCGGTTCTGCCGGGCCGCTCGAACACCCGCGACCGGCCCTCGGCTCCACCAGCAGGTGAAGCCGGCGAAACCCGTTCGGGGTCGGAGATTCAATCCGAATCGCGCTGAACACCGTGAACGGAAGCGGTACCGTAAACGCAATTTTCGGCCATCTTTTCTCAACATCCATCTCAAACCGCAATTTTGAAGATGCGAACGGTTTCGAACGGTTAAACGATATTCCTCGGCCAGACTCGGCCGCCACGGCATCGGCCGGGTTCGACACGTTCGGGAAGGTGTACCGCCATATGAGGGAGCCGCCGCGCGACCGGTACAGAACGATCAGGCAACCCAAGACGAACCCGCCAACCCGCAAGGCAACTCGTTGTAATGAACGCGCCGGTGGGCCGGGACGCGCTGCGACCGCTCACCGGAACAATTCCGATCGGGATTCCGAGAGTCCCGACAGGCAATTGGTACTTCCGTGCACATGCAAATGCATTCTCAGCATCCAAAGCCGGGAGATACGAATGGCCACAGAGGCAGCGATCGAGCGCAGTATAAAAGCTATGTGGAATCACCACGCCGACCCGCTCTCCCTGGGGCAACTGGCGGAAACCGCCTTTTACAGCAAGTTCCACTATTCGCGGATGTTCAACGAGCTGACCGGGACGTCGCCGGGCCGGTTCCTCGCCGCGATCAGACTGTTCATGGCCAAGCGGCACCTGCTGGAGACCGCGGCCAGCGTCTCGGACATCACCTACCGGGTGGGCTACAACAGCCTGGGCACGTTCACCAGCCGCTTCACCCGCAGCGTCGGCATCGCGCCGACCAGGTACCGGTTCCTGGCCCGCTGCGGCATGCCACCGCTCACCCTGCCGGCCGCCCAGGCACGCCACGGGTTGTCCACTGTGGCCGGACGACTGCACTTCCCGGCAGGCGTCGGCCCGGTCCGGGTCTATGTGGGTGCGTTCAGCACCCCGATCATGGAGGGACTGCCGCGCTCCTGCGACATTCTGGACGAGTGCCGCCCGTTCCGCCTGAACGTCCCCGACGGGCTGTGGTTCATCCGAGCGGCGGCCGTGATGCTGCACGACGGCGCGCCTGGCCCGCAGGTCCGCCTGCCGAGGCTGATCGGCTCGGGGTGGGCGGTCCGCGCCCGCGGAGGATGCATGTACAACGCCGATGTGCAATTGCGGGCGGCCACCCAGCTCGACCTGCCGATCCTGCTGGCTCTGCCGGAACTGGACGGCCCGTACCACCGGCCGCTGCACGCCGCCCCGTCCGGTGAGGCCGAGGTCGCCGACAGCGGGTTCGGGCGGGCTCCCTGTGCGGGCGACTGGCAGGCTGATCCGTGGGGCCGGGCCGGAGCGCACCGGCTGAGGGCCGTGCAGGAGGGCTCACCATAGGCGGAACCTGCGCCAGGCCCCTGGGAAACGGGCACAACGGATGCGAGCCGGCCGGGCGGCCCGGGGCCCGGCCGAGCGGTCCGGCGAGGAAGCGACGGCCTCGCCGGACGAGTTGCCGCCGCACGGACCCCGCCGTCCGCACAGCCGGCTCCCGGTGGGGTCCGGCTGTGCGGCCACCGCCGTACCGGGCGCTCGCCCTGCCAGAGTTACGACCGGAGGATCACCTGCTGGAGTTCGGCTGTGCACATCATGTAGCCGTCCGGGGTCGGCAGCTGCTCCAGGTAGTGGCCGAGGTCCGCCCCCAGCGCGAACACCCTCACCCTGGTGCCCGTGGCGCGCGCCGACTCCACCACCCTCCTCATGCCGTCGATGACGGCCGGGTGCCGGGTCTGATAGGACCCGGCCACCAGGTGGTTGCCCCGGTCCGCCGCGAGGTAGAACTGCACCAGGTCCTTCGTGCCGACGAACAGCTCGCTGGCCCCCGAGGCACAGATCGCCGCGGTGGCGTGCACCGCCGCGGGCGTCTCGATGAACGCGGACACCGGCACGTCGGCCGGCAGCTCCAGGTGCCGGCTCAGCGTGGCGAACTCCTCCGCGTCGTTGACGAAGGGAACCGAGAGGTGCACCCGGCCCACCTCGTCACCGAGCCGCTTGCCCAGGGATCCGAGGACCGCGTGCAGCGCGTCCCGGTACGCGTTCGACCCCAGCAGCCAGCGGGCGCCGTGCAGGCCCAGCTCGGGGTTCGGTTCGACCGCGACCTGGGCCGGCTCGGTCACCCGGGCAGCGTGGTCCGAGCGGAGGTCGAGCAACCGCAGGACGAGCCGCTGCTCGGGCAGGAGAGCCTCGACGAACCCGCACAGCCGGTCCGCGACGGCCTGCCCGTACGCCGTGATGTCGGCCGGGCTGCCGCCCATCGAGTCGAGTGGACGCAGGCCCGCCGCCAGGCAGAGGAACTCCTCCCGGATGAAGAAGGAGTCGACCCGCTTCGCGTCCGGACCGCACGCGTTGATCGTGGCGATGTCCTGCAGGTCCGCGATGACCGCGCAGGCCGAGCCCAGGTCGTCCAGTGACGGCTCCCCCGCTTCCGGGCTCGCGGCCCGGGAGGCCGTGTCGGACTCGACGATGATCGACTGGCTCTCCAGATGCAGTGTCACCTCGCCGGTGACGCCCGCCAGATCGCTCTCGTCGACACGGAGCACGGGTATACCCCTGCCGCGGCAGATGGACTGCATGTGCCCGGTCAGCCCGCCCGCGCCGCAGACGACCGCACGTGAGGCCACCATCGCGTCGTAAAGGCCCGCTTCGAGGGAACCGGCGACGAGGATGGACCCCTGAAGCGGGTTCCTTGTGCGGTTACAAGTGCCTCGCAACACCTTCTCTGTTCCGCCGCTCAACAGGAACCCTTGAATTCGTCGCCCGCTCAACTGGTCCTCCGCGTCCTAGGAGTTCGCTAGCCCGAGTTGTCTGCGCAGTTGCTTCGGCGTAACTGAGATGTCGGTGAGCCGTTCAACGGCTGCCCGGTTGACGACAGCCCTCATCAGACGGTCGCGCCGGGACGCGTCCATCGAAAGGTTCGGAAGTTCTCCCGCGGCCCGAATGCAGGAATCCAAACGGGAATCTCTGATTTCCCGCTCACTTCGGGTACGTGTAGCCAGCCTCCTCACTTCCAGAGTTACAGCCTCCTCGAATTCGACCCGCTCCACTTCCTTGATATTGCTGGAACGGGCATAGTATTCGGCCAAGCTCTCGGCCAAAACGTCTCCGCCCGGTTCCAGCGTCTCGATGACATGCGCGGCAACCGCGATCGAGTGGTTCTTGATGGCCGCGAGGTTGAAGGTGAACGCGCCGGTCCGGCCGTTCCGGACGATCTCGTCGCCTTCTCTCAGCACACCGACCGCGAAGAGGGGGCCGACCGCCTCCCCGCCGGTGCCGAGCAGAGCCCCCCGTCCGTCGACCTCCAGACCGCGCCCGGTGCGCCCGTGAGGGACCGCCATGCCCCGGCGCAGGAGGTTCTTCCACAGCGGCTGTCCGACCCTGCCGTAGTCCGACTCCCTGCTGAAGTTGGAAATCACCAGGTCGGTCTCGATGGACCGCGTCCCGTTGCTGGTGTCGACGGAGACGGTCAGCCGCCCGGACTCCGTCGGCTTGATCCCGGCCACCTTGCCGACCACCAGTTGCGCTGTCCCGTCCGCCGGGTGCATAGCGCGCTCGATCACCTCCATCGTGTACTCCACCGCACCCACCCGGAAGGCGGCGATCGCGGTACCGAACTCGTCGAGCAGCCCCCGCAGTTCCGCGGAGGGAATCAGCTCGATGGCCTTCGGCAGATGCGGCTCCCACGCCTTGGCCACCCGCTCCGCGACCACGGTCGGATGGATGCCGGGGTACTCGCGGACGACGGTCGAGCACGCGGCCTCCCACGCGCTTCGGACCCGGGCCAGGAACTCCTGACGATCGAGGTACGGCTCCAGCAGTGTCTTCGGGCAGGGCAGCCGCACCACCTCGTGTTCATGGCCGGCGGGGTACGTACGGAACACCGTCCCGGTCCTGGAGACCAAATGGATCTTCCCCGTGTGGCCCTGGCGCAACAGCAGGCCCGCCGAGTCGTACGCGCTCAGCACGGATCCGACGATCGCGACGGTCGCCCCGGGCGGGAGCGTCGTCAGTTTCCGGACGCCGGCTTCGGAGTACGGGTTGCGCACGAAGGACTCGTGATCGAGCACTTCCGCGGCGTACGGCGGCTCCCTGAGTTCCAGGCCGGTCGCGAGGATGACGCGGTCCGCGAAGAGCACCGTCGCCTCCCGGCCCTGCCCGCCTCGGGAACCCTTTTCCGTACTGTTCAGGGAGAAGTGCCGTACAGTCACATCGACGCCGCTCGAACGGACTTCCATGTCGACGGCCTCGCCGTCCGCCTCGACGAGCACGACGCCGGGATAGGCTTCCCGCCCGGCCTCGGCCAGCCGGTCGATCAGATAGTCCTGGAAGATCCGCCGGGGCGCCGGTCCCCCCTCGGTGAACGTCGTCCCGGCCCAGGGGGCAGGCCAGTCCCCGCGGTCCGCCTCGGAGTTGGCCCAGCGGATGAAGTCGTGGACGTCCTCACGGAAGGCCGACATCCGACCCGCCTGGATGTTGAACGCATGACCCCAGGGGTTGCCGTCGCGGTGGTAGGCGACACCTGCGCACCGGTAGTCGGAACGCCGCTCGAGCAGAACGATTTCCAGGGGGCTGCGCGCGAAACGGAGCAACCGCATAGCGGTGGCGGCGCCGGCCAGGCCCGATCCGACAATGAGCACTCTTGGGTATAGACCTGTTCGAAGTATGGTAGAACCTCCCCGAAGAGGATGGGACTGCGGCTCTGCCGACTCACACCAGCCTCGGGTTTTCACGAAGCGGGCTGTCCGGCAGTCGGGCAGTAGAGAAGAAAGTGCCTTGACCAGCAAGAACGAGACTTGTCGAGGTCCTTGTTCCTGCCATGGCGCGAGGGCGCTTTCCGGGTGAAGTACTCTATCGGGCCCACCCGCCTTTCGTATGAGACGTTTACCGGTTTAGCGCCGGGTCCGAGGGTGCTGGGCCGGTCCGTGTCAACTCCGCGTTGGCTCAAGCGCAGCGGGGATGTCCGCCGCTGCCCCGTCCCGTCCGTCCCGACCCGCCCCGCCCCGCCCCGCCCCGCAGTTCAGCGTCGAGAACCGTGGGCTCCTGCCGGCAGCCGCCTGCCCGGCCCTCGGTGTCACGGTCCAGCCGGTCAGAGGCGCCCCTTCGACCGTTCGCACGAGGAGGTCGAACAGGCCCGCGCGGACTGGACGGACGGTGATCGGTTCGGCGCAGTGCATGGCTGCGACGGTGCACCGCTCCCTGCTCCGGCGTTGCCCCCGGGGCCCTTGAAGCCCCTGGGGCGTGCGAGCTGAGCTGCGGTTTCTTGGCTGGTTGGGGGCGCCCGATCGTGCCCGCGTCGCACTGAGGGCGGGGGAGACCCGGAAGCGGCTGAGAGCGCCTCACGAGAAGGTCTTCCCCTGGACCGGCGTTCCCGTCTGTGCCCGCGTCTGACGACTCGTCCAGCACTCCGAAAGCCTCATCACCTGGGCCGTGATCACTCTCATGACGTGGCGCCTGGCCAAGAGAGGCGCCCCCCGGGTGAAGGAACCAACGCGGACCAACGGCTGACCCACCCCGCACGCCTCAGGATCGGCTGCTGTCAGCGCGTCCACGTCACTCCACAGGGCCCTGCAGTCCGCACATCACGTGTGGATATGGATCCGCAACTGGCACTCAGGCAGTGGGGGCGTGGTCCGGGAAGGGGACGGCGTACCGCGGGTCGCGATTCGCGGTGATGCGGGCGTGGCGCAGGAGCTCACGGACGATGCCCGCGTTGCCCATGGCCCAGCCGGTGGCGGGGGCGAGGTCACTGGGCGTCTCCCGGTGTTCGAAATTGGACCAACAGATGCCATCGGTGTCGGTCGTCGCGCGGGCCGCGAGGTCGGCGACGAGGACGTCGGCGAAGTCATGGCCGTCGCCGCGTTCAACCTGACGGTCGCAGGCGAAGGCGAGGACGCCGGCGGTGCCACAGCAGCGGCCGTTGTTGTCCCAGAAGCCGGGGCGGATCCGGCGTGGGATGCCGGAGTTGATGACTGTGTGCCAGCAGCGGTCGGCGAGGGCGGGCCAGGCGGGATCGTCGGGCAGGACGTGGGTCAGAAGGCGGAACGCCTGGGCATCGCCGGCTGAGCCGTGGCACCAGCCGTAGTTGTGGCGTTCGATCTTCTCGTGCTGCTGTTGCGGGTCGGAGTGCGCGACGAGGAAGCCGTCCGGGCCGGCTTCGTTGCGCGAGACGACGTCGGCGGCTCCGGCCACTGCGAGGTCGACGAGGTCGGGGCGGTCGGCGGCCCGGCCGACGGCAGCGAGCGCGTAGACGATGCCGAGGGTGCCGTGCGACATGTGGTGCAGGCGCGGGACCGCGCCGACCCGGGTCTCCCACTGAACGCCGGCCGTGGTGGGCTCGGCAGCGCCCGCGTAGCGGTCGACGGCCAGCTGGGCGAGGCTGAGATCGCCGCACTCCAGCGCGGCAAGCGCTATGCCGGCGTTGCCGACGATCAGTTCGAAGCGGTTGTTCCACCCTGTGCCGTCGTAGCGGGACCGCAGGACGTCCAGAGCACGGTCGGCAGACGCCCCTGCCGCGGCGTCACCGAGCACACGGTGCACGCCCCGCAGGGCGACAGCCATGCCGGCCACTCCCGTGTAGAGGCCGCTGTCCTCCCAGTCTTCGACCGCGTCGGCGACGCTTCGGGCACCGCGCAAGGCCGCGTCCGCGTACCGGTCGTCGGCGAAGTATTGCCATGCATCGAGGAGGGCTGGCAGCACCCCCGAACTTCCGCTGTACAGCTCTGGCGTGACCTGGTCGTCGGCGAGAGTGTTTGGCCAGACCACACCGTCGTCGGTGTCCCGTGCAGCCTTCATCAGCCACTCAAGGGCTCCAACGGCGAGCGACTCCGCATCCGGTGCACTAGCGATCATCGGCCTAGCGTTCCACGAAGTGTGGCCGCACCACCACCCACATCAAGCGGTCTCCGGTTCAGAAACAGTTACTCACGTTGCCGTTTAACGTCCGACGGCCAGTATCAGCAGCCTGAGGCTCCGTGTAATCGTCACGGTCGCTCGTCAGCGAGCGCCAAGTCATTGACCGTGAAGTGGAGTTGTACGCCGTCCACCGACTCCGCCCACAGTCCCTCGGCGTCGAGCACGGATGCGGCGACCATCCGGGCCTCAGCGACGAGTTCGGGGTCAGACTTGAAGCCCGGCCATGGAAGGACGGGGTAGTCGTTCTCCTCACCATACTGCCGCACCCTCTCCATGCCGCCCAGGGCGGTGTCCGGTATTGATTCGTTCGCCCAGGACCACAGCCAGGTCTGCTGGGCCTGGAGTTCCTCATGCTCGACCAGTCCCACGATCCCGGCCTCCGTGCTGCGTTGCCGCTCAGCACAGGTGTGACTGTGCGCGGCACCTGGCCCGAAAGGACAACTGCGACGCTCAGAACCGACCCAACGACAACGTCGAGCGCAAGCTCGCCCGCCTGTTCGTGTCGAGCCGTGCGACCCGTGCCTCGACCGTGGGTCTGTCCCCGGCGTGAACGGACGGTCGATGACCGGGTAGAAATGGCCTTCCAGTGCTGGGTATCAGCTGCTGAGGTCGAACACGCCCCACGTGGTGAACGGCTCGGCCTGGACGTAGATCCTGCTTCCTCGGCCGACAACCCTCCGACGGCCGGGGGCAGAGCCATCAGACAAGGTGAGTAGGCCGACGTCCGTTGGCGTGACGGATGTTTCGGCGAGCTCTCCGAGGGCGAGTCGCTCCTGCTCCTCGCGGTAACCGCCGTAGAAGGCCACCAGATCACCATGGACGGCCACCGCCTTGGCCCCCCGTACCCGGTTCGCCCACACCCTCACGGGCCGCTCGGGACGGTCGGGGCGGATCTCGACGAGCGGGAAGTCCGTGTATGGGCACGCCCAGGCGGCCGTGCCCGACACGTTCAGGGCGTAGCAGTCGAAGAGACCGGGAATGTGGGCGTCGTCCGACGTCCAGGTGAGCTGGCCCGTGGCGCTCCAGCGGCGGATCCCGGCCGGATTCTCGTCGAAGTGCCCGACCCAGATATGGCCGGCCTCGTCCACGAGTAGGTGCTCGATGGCGTCCCCCACGGAGAAGGACGAGGTCTCACGGCCAAGCGCATCGAAAACCTGGACCTGGTTCGCGTCCTCGTACCGGCGGGTGCGAGACGCGGCGACGACGAACTCGCCGTCGGGCAGGCGGTCCAGATGCGGCCAGCGGGCCCGCACGGCGCTCAGCTCGGTGAGTTCGACGTTGCCGCCCGGATCGACGGAAACAACCAGTGCGTCAAAGGGCAGGACATCGCCGCCAGGCTGCGGAGCGCGTTCGGCAAGCAGCCAGTGGGCGGCGCCGAAAACGTCGACGGTACTGGTCAGAACGTGGCGGTCGTGGTGCGCTTGGGGGAGTCGGGCGTAGGGGACGAGGACGGTCTTCTGCACGGGCGGGCCCTCCTGAGTGGGCGGTCGGTCACGGCCATCGGGCGCTGCGGTGAGCGGCGGTCGGCGGCGCGCGAGCGGTGGAGAGCGGAGCGGGGTGCGGTGTTCTGTCCACGGAGGTTGGTGACAGGTTTCACGGTGGGGTGATCTTGAACGAGTGAGGGCCTTCCGGGTTCGGTGTGGATTGCGACATCTACACGGAACGATCAGAAGGCCCTCATGCCCCACCGTAATGCACCCCTGACCGAGACCGGACGTCTGCGTCTGGCCCGCTGCGTCGTCGAGGACGGCTGGCCCCTGCGACGGGCCGCCGAACGCTTCCAGGTCTCACCCACTACGGCTCAGCGGTGGGCCCGCCGCTACCGCGAACTGGGCGAGGCAGGCATGACTGACCGGTCCTCGCGCCCGCACCACAGCCCACGCCGGACACCGGCCCGCACCGAGCGGCGGATCATCAAGGTCCGTGTACTGCGCCGATGGGGACCGGCCCGCATCGCCTACCTCCTCGGTCTGAACCCCGCCACCGTCCACCGCGTCCTGACCCGTTACCGCCTCGCCCGCCTGGCCCATCTGGACCGTGCCACCGGCCGTGTCATACGCCGCTGCGAGCGCGAGAAGCCCGGCGAGCTGGTGCACGTGGACATCAAGAAGCTCGGCAACATCCCCGACGGCGGCGGCCACAAGACCCTTGGACGCCTGGCCGGCCGCAAGACCCGCTCCGGCGTTGGCTACAGCTACCTCCACAACGCCATCGACGACCATTCCCGCCTCGCCTACAGCGAGATCCTCACCGATGAGAAGAAGGCTCGCGGGTACAGGCGTAGTCGTGGCCGCGTTGCAGGGTTTGGTATCCGGCCCGTGATCGCCGGGGAGGGCACCGACGGGCCCGGTGCTCCCGGAGGATGAGGATCCGGGGCGCGCGCTCATCGTCACCAGCCCAGTTCCGTGTAGGGGCTGCCGACGGAGATCCCTTCGATGGCCGCGCGGGTGTAGTCGACGAGCTGCTTCGGCAAGTTCGTAGGCTCCCACCACTGCCATGACAGGCACTTGTCCGGCTCGAGCAGCTCGGGATCGCCCTTCCAGCGATGAGCCCGAAATACCAGCTGCATCAGTGGCGGTCCGCCGGGGGCGTCAACGACGTGCACGACATGCGCGAGTCTTACGTCTGCCGGGTCAATGACCAGCCCGGCTTCCTCTCGGGCCTCTCGAATCAGGCAGGTGAGAGCCGACTCCTGTTCGCACTTCCCCGATAGGTAATGCCAGGTGTTGCCCGCGAAAGCAGAGTCGGGGTGGCGCAGGCCGAGGAGAATCCGGCCCTCATCGTCCTGGAGGTGGAGGTGGACGCCGACTCCGTTCAGCACTGTCCGGCTACCCCCGTCGCGCACCGGCCGGGCGGCGACCGGTCGGGCGAGGGCCTGTTCGGCGGCGTGGCGGCGGATCAGATCGGGGAGTCCGGGGCTCAGCCGCAGCCTGTCCAGCTGGTCGGGGGTGAACCAGCGCAGCAGCACCCCCTCCCTGAGCTGGAGCCGGTCAGGGTCCCCGTTCCATCGGCCGCTGAAGACGCGGATGGGTACGTGGAGCCCATCGACGCTGATGGCCTCCTCCACGGCGTACGGCTTCAGATCTTCGAGGTGCAGACCGGGGACCTCCTCGGACAGCTCACGCGTCAGGGTGTCGGCAAGGTTCCGGTCGCCCCGCTCGCGTCCGCCGCCGAGCAGCGAGAGTGTCCATGGCTCCCAGATCCAGGGCCGGTCATCTCGAAGATGGAGAAGATAGGACCCGGCTCCGTCATGGACCAGAGCGGATGCGTTCACCGGCTCCGGCCGGCCGTCCAGCCCCGCGTCGCGGATCTTGGCGCGCAGGGTCGGAGAAGTGACGTCGCAGAGCGGGAGCCACCGGGCGGCGGACACCTCCTGCTCCTGCAAGGCGATCTCCGGCGGCAGCTCATCCACGAGGTAGAACACGAAGCGGAAGTCGTAGTGCTGGTGCTTCGGTTCGCCCTTGGCAGGGCTTTCGTCGATGTCGTGGACGTCGATGTCGATCGGTGCTCCGAGCGCCTGGGGGGTCAGGCACAGAGCGCCTGGTGGGATCCCCGCTTCCGCCAGTAGTTCGCGCAGGGCTGCGGCCAGCAACGTGGGGTCGCCGGGCTCGAGGTGGCCTCCTGGCAGGAGCAGCTTCCCGCCGGTTGCCCGGTGGGCGATGTGCAGCACCCGGCCGTCGCGGTCGACGACCGCGGCGCTGCAAGTGACGTGGCCGGGAAGAGTAGTACGGCTGGACGGGTCGTCAGGGCCGTCCAGGACGGCCAACAGCCCGGCCAGAGACTCTCGCTCCTTCGGACGCGTGGCCAGATAGCTTTCGGCAGTCGCGCGGATGTGTGGGCGAGTGTCCGGCACGTCAACACCTCGGGGAAGCATGGATGGACTGGTGGGTGGGTCGACGGAGGGCGTGGTCGCCGCGGTCCCCGGCGGAGCGTCAGTCTCCGGGACGGCGGAGACCTGCTCCGCTCCGGAGGCAGGGCGCCGTTCGATTCCGGAGGGCTGATGCACGGGGGTGAGGGCGGGATTCATGATGTCCTCCATTTGAGCGGGGAAGTGGCACTGGTGCTCTATAGACGCGGTGGATCGGGCTCCGTCACGGCTCGTTTTGTGAACACATGTTCTGATCGGGGCGTCGTGAGGGCCGGACCGGGATCGGATATTCGGTGTTCTGCCCGCACCATGAGGACACAAGATGGTGGGCATGACTGTGGCCGTCCCCGAACTGCACACCGCGCGCCTGCGGCTGCGCCCCTTCACCGACGCTGACGCGGAGCCCATGTTCGCGCTGCACAGCAGCGCCCATGTGATGCGCTACTGGGACTCCCCGCCGTGGGACGAACGGGCCCGCGCCGAGCGCTTCATCGCGACGTGCCGGAAGATGGCGGATGAGGGTACTGGGGCGCGGGTGGCCATCGCACGCGTTTCTGACGGGGCATTCGTCGGCTGGTGCGGTCTGGCCGGATGGAACCCGGATTACCGCAGCGCGTCGTTGGGCTATGTACTCGACGAGACGATGTGGGGCCACGGTTACGCGACAGAGGCCGCACACACCTTGCTGCGGTGGGCGTTCGACGCACTGGACCTGAATCGAGTTCAGGCCGAGACCGATACGCGCAACGTGGCTTCTGCCCGGGTCCTGCAGAAGCTCGGGTTCATGCGCGAAGGGACGCTGCGGGAAGACTGTGTGGTGAACGGCGAGGTGTCCGACTCGTGGGTGTTCGGGTTGATCAGGCGGGAGTGGCGGCCGTCGGCTGGGCCGGTTCCAGCCGGCGAAGTGCGGCCTTGAGTCCGTTTCTGGCAGAGGCCGCGTCCGGGGCGAGTCCGGTTCCGGCTGCCCACGGCCGGGAACGGGGGCAGCCGGCCCATCGCCCTGTGCTCCGATCCGCACGCCGTGCGGGGGTGCCCGCGTCCGGAGCGGATGCGGGCGGCAGAGCGCCGGGTCACGCTGGAGTCATGGCTACGCCTCCGATCGTGATCCACCGGCCGGCACCTTCCGGTGCGAGGCTCGTCACCGTGCACATCGCCGGCCGCGAAGAACGGCTCGGGCTCGCCCACAGCGACCACGACGTCATCGTGTTCCTCGCCGACGCCGGGCTGGCCAACCCTGAGGGGGCTCTCGACAGTGCGTCCCTCGTCGAGTGGCAGGGCGCCCCCGCCCACGAATACACAGCACCCTGATGCCGCTGGACTGGCCGTCCGTCCGTGAGCCTGTCGGCCCGTACTCCACCGCCTGACGTTCTCGGCCGGTTGCTGTGCGCCCGGTGAAGGAGCACGTGCGCTCCCGGACGGCAACCCGTCGCCCCCCTCTGGGCTCCGTCCGTCGCGGAGGCCCGGCCGACCTGGCGAGGGGCCAGGCTCCGGCTCGTGATCGTGCGATCGGCTCGCGGAGTCGGTAGCGTGGTCAGCACAGCTGCGGTCGGGACGGTCATGGCCGCTGAGACAGCCCCGGCACCCGGGAACCGTCCCGCTCAGTACTGCTGCGACGAGGGCGCCACGCAGGTGCGGAGAGCGGCTGCTCGGAATGGACGCGTTGGTGGCGGTGAGGCCGGCCCGTCGCAGATCAAGAGCTGTGTGCGGGACGGCTACGGTAGGGGAGTGGCTCCACCTCCCAACTCTCTCGGTGAATTCCTGCGCGCACGCCGGGCCCTCGTCCGGCCCGAGGAGGTGGGCCTCGCCCCCTCGTCGCGCCGTCGGCTGCCGGGGCTACGAAGGGAGGAGGTCGCCGCGCTTGCCGGGATCTCCGCGGCGTACTACGTGCGCCTGGAACGCGGCCGGGACCGTCACCCCTCACCGGAGGTGACGAACGCGCTCGCCCGCGTCCTGCTCCTCGACGCTGATGCCCGCGCCCACCTCCACACCCTTGCCCAAGGCCACCCCGTACCGCACCCGGCGCCTTACGCTCCGGAGACCGTCCCGGAGCCCGTACGGCAACTTGTGCTCAGCCGCACGGACACCCCCGCCTTCGTCCAGGGCCGCTACCAGGACGTCCTTGTCGCCAATGCTCTGGCCACCGCGCTGTCACCCAGCTATCGCGTCGGCGTCAATCTGCTGCGCGCCGCCTTCCTCGGCACCCGGGTCCGCGAGCTCTACGACGACTGGGACTTTGTCAGTGCCTCCGTCGTCGCTTCGCTGCGTGCCCTGGCGGGATCCGTACCCACCGATCCGCGTTTCGCCGCGCTCGTCGCTGAACTGCGCTCGGGAAGCGAGGAGTTCGGACTGCTGTGGGACCGGCACGACGTGCGCCCGCGGACCGCGGGTACCACCCGTCTGTTCCACCCCACGCTCGGCGTCCTCGATCTCCGTTACGAGAAGCTGAGCGTCCTGCCCGACGAGGGGCAGATCCTCGTCGTCTACCACGCCCCGCCCGGCAGCCGCGAGGCCGCGCTGTTCGCCTCGCTCGCCACCACCGCCGCACGACCTGAGGAGTCCCCCGCGTGAGCGCGCCCTCGCCTGCCCTGGGCGCCTTCCTGCGGGTCCGCCGTGACGCGCTCCCTCCTGAACGCGCAGGGCTGCCGGCGGGTACCGGCCGCCGCGGTGTGCCGGGCCTGCGCCGCGAGGAACTGGCCGGCCTCGCCGGGATCAGCCCTGAGTACTACACCCGCCTCGAACAGGGGCGTGACCGCAATCCCTCGCCCGAGATCCTCGCCGCGCTCGCCCGCGCCCTGCGGCTCGATCCCGCCGCCACCCGCCACCTGCACCGCCTGGGCGGGCATCTGCCCCCGGACGACCCGGCCGGCCCCGGCGACGCGGCCGGCCGGCTGCCCGCCGGGCTGCGCCAACTGCTGACCGTGTGGGACGACGTCCCGGCCGTCGTCCAGAACGCCTACCTGGACGTGCTCGCCGCCACCCCCGCCGCCACTGCCCTGGCCCCCTTCTACCGTCCCGGCGTCAACCTGCTGCGCGCCGCCTTCCTCGGGGACAGCGTCCGCCGGCGCTACCGCAACGCCCCCGAACTTCTCGCCCGTGCCGTCGCCTCGCTGCGTGCCTTCGCCGACCGCGTCCCCGACGACCCCCGCCTCGGCGCCCTGCGCGACGAGCTGACGGCCGCCTCACCGCAGTTCCGGACGCTCTGGGAGCGGTACGAGGTGAGCCCGCCGCCCGGCGGAACCGTGGAGATCGACCATCCGTCCGTGGGCCCTCTGAGCCTGGAGTACCAGCGCTTCGCCGTGCCGGGACTGGCCGGCACCCTCCTCGTGGTGCACACCGCCGTCCCGGGCACCCCGTCCGAGGCCGCGCTGGACCGGCTGGTGCGGGAGGTGTCGGCGGAGTCCTGAGGTCTCTGCTCAGCCGCCCAGCGTGTCGAGCCCGCGGTTGCCGCGTGCCCGCCCGTGCGGGTCCACGGCCGCGTCCTCGGCCGTGTCCTCGGCCGGGGCGAGGGCCATCGACGCGCCCTGGATCCCCGGTCCGATGAGGCCGACAGCGGTCGTCGCGGAGGCGCTCATCCGGCGATCAGCTCCTCGCCCGTCCGCCACAGCCGGTCCGCGTTCTGCCGGTCGAGGGCATAGGGTGCGACGCCGCCCGAGCCCAGGGCCCCGCTGCTCTCGATCACCGGGGATTCCGCGCAGTCCTCGAAGTACCGGCCCCCGATGCCCTCCAGCAGGGGCGAGGCAGCGAGCAGGACGCTGGTCGCCGCCCCCTGGGGGACCGTCTTGCGAAGGTGTTCGGGGGTGCGCAGGCCGCCGGTGTGCTGCTGGAGGTTGGTGGCGATGGCACCGGGGTTGAGGGCGTTGGCGCGAATGCCCGCACTGGACCAGCGCCGGTCCGCGCCGACGGCGAACAGGATGTCGGCGGTCTTCGACTGCCCGTACGCCGACCAGGGGTCGTACGGCCGGAAGCGGTAGTCGAGGTCGTCGAAGATCACCGGGGACATGAGGTGCCCGGTAGAGCTGACGGAGACGATCCGCGCGCCTCCGGCAGCAGCGAGCGCCGGGTAGAGCCCATGGGCCAGTGCGAAGTGACCCACGTAGTTCGTGCCGAACTGGAGCTCGCGGCCCTCCGGGGTACGGTCCAGCTCGGGGAGCGCCATGATCCCCGCGTTGTTGACGAGGATGTGCAGCGGGCCTGTCCAGGCGTCGGCGAAGGCGCGGACGGAGTGCAGGTCGGCGAGGTCGAGGGCGCGGGCGCTGACCCCCGGGTTTCCTGTGGTGCGGGTGATCTCGACGGCTGTTTCGGCGGCTGCCCCGGGCCGGCGGGCGGCGAGGACCACCTCGGCGCCCGCCGAGGCGAGCGCGCGGGCGGTCTCCGTGCCGAGGCCGGAGGTGGCACCCGTGACGACGGCTCGCCTGCCGGCCAGCGAGACGCCCCTGAGGACGTCGTCGGTGGTGGAGGTGAAGCCGAAGGGAGTCCGGAGGAGCTGGTCCATGGAAGTGTTCCTTGTCGTCATGGTGCGGAAGCGGAGACGCGGGCGGCTCAGACGCCGGTGGCCCGCGCCGACAGGTCCCACAGCCGCGCGGCCGACTCCGGGTCGAGGGCGTGCGGCGCCACACCGACCGGCTCCGCCTCCCGCGCGAACAGGGCGGGGTCGATGACAGGCGCCTCGTTGGAGTTCTGGAAGTACCGGCCACTGACGCCGTCGAGCAGCGGGGACGCGGCGACCAGCACCGACGTGGCAGCGCCCTGGTCCGCACTGCGCCAGGGGTAGCTGTCGTACACGGCGCGGGCCTCGTCCGACATGTCCTCACCGAAGGCGTGTTTCTGCAACGGGGACTTGATCCCGCCGGGCATCAGCGAATTGGCCGTGATGCCGTCCGCCGCCCAGCGCGTGGCGGCCTCGGCCGCGAAGAGGACGACGGCCGACTTCGACTGGCCGTAGGCGAGGAAGGGATCATAGGGGCGCTCGCCGAAATTGATGTCGTCGAACACGACCGGGGATGCCAGGTGGCCGGTCGAGCTGACGGCGGCGATCCGTCCGCCGACGGAGGCGAGCGCGTCGTGCAGCCCGGTCGCGAGGGCGAAGTGGCCGAGGTGGTTGGTGGCGAACTGGCGCTCCCAGCCGTCGGCGGTCAGGCTGAGCTCGGGGAGGGCCATGATCCCGGCGTTGTCGACCAGCATGTGCAGCGGGCCCTCCCAAGCACGGACGAGGCCGCGCACCGAGGTGGGTTCGCTGAGGTCGAGCGGCACCGCTGTCACGGCCTCGTTCCCGGTGTCCGCCGTGACGCCGACGGCCGCTTCACGAGCCCGTTCCAGGCCGCGGGCGGCGATCACGACCCGTGCCCCGGCTCGGGCGAGGGCGCGGGCGGTCGCGAGCCCGACTCCGGAGGAACCCCCGGTCACGAGTGCGGTGCGACCGTGCAGGTCGACCCCGCTGAGTACGTCGTCAGCGGTGGACTCACGGTCGAAGGAGGTGGTGAGCAGAGCCATGGAACATCCCTGGAGTCTTGAGCGGAACCTTGCTCCTCCACCATCCGTCCGACCCACGTCCCAGGCCATTGCCCTGCCAAGGGGGAGAGCGGCAGGGCCACCCCGGGAATAAAGCCGGTGCACCGGTGCGGTAGCGGCCCGGCGGCGTGCCGGCCACGAAGGTCCGGGGACGGGTGAGGTCCATGCGGTGAGTTCCTTTGGGCCGCTGACGGGGTGAGGAAGCCGTCGGGGCTAAAATCCGGCATCCTCGCGTGGTTGCCGCCAGGGCCCAATCGGGCTGGGCGGTCTCTCGATGTAATATCGATGCTGGAATAAATTAACGCTAATAACTGTGAGTGTCGTTCGGCTGCTACCGTGTGCCCATGGCTGGTGAGAAGGCAACAAGGGGCGGCGTCGTCTACGCGCAGATTCGCGAGGACATCTTCCAGGGCGTGTTCGAGCCGGGACAGCGGCTCCGCCTGGTGGAGCTGTCCCAGCGCTTCTCGGTCAGCCAGTCGGTCGTGCGCGAAGCACTCACCCGCCTGTCCGAGCAGGGCCTCGTCCACGCCGCACCACAACAGGGCTTCAGCGTGGTCACGGTGTCTCTGGCGGATCTGAACGAACTGACGGAAGCCAGGGTCGAGATCGAGACCCTGGTTCTGCGCCGGTCGATGGAGCGCGGGGACATCAAGTGGGAGGCGTCCGTGGTCGCGGCCCACCACCACCTGGCCGGCACCGACGGAGTACGGGCCGACGGCACCCTGAACAGTGAGTGGTTCGCCGTGCACGAACGCTTCCACCAGACCCTGCTGGAGGCGTGCGGCAACGGCAGGCTGCTGGCCGCCGCCCTCAGTCTGCGGGACGCGGCCACGCTCTACCGGCGCTGGTCGTTGCCCGTCGGTCACGACACCGAGCGCGATGTCGCGGGCGAGCACCAGGCGCTCGTCGACGCCGTACTGGCCAAGGACGTCGACGCGGCGGCCGGGCTGCTCGCCCGGCACATCGACCGCACCTCCCAGGCTCTGCGCGCCGTGATCGAGAAGGACCCCGCCGCAGTCGCCTAAGGGCAGTCGCGCGATCCCCGGCGGGCCACGTCGAATGCGGCACCCCGCGAGGCGACGGCCCGGCGGTGATCAGCGCGGCGACGCAGCGCATGCTGCTCTCACGACGGCAAGGACGACGTCATGACGGCTCACCACGACCCCGCTCCCTCCGGCTGGATCCGCCGGCTCACCCCCGACCGCGCGCACCCGCCCGCCAGTTCGGCGCGCACCATAGCCGAGGCGACCGACCGCCTCGGCTCCCGGCCCGTGGCCTGGGCCGTCGAAGTCGGTGACGAACTAGCCCGGGTGATCACCCGGGAGGTTCCCGAGCTGGGCGGCGGACAGGCACCCTTCGAAACCCTCCGGATGGGTACCGAAGCCGCGACGCTGCGCGCACTGCTCCTGCTGGCGGATCCGGCGGCCGACCGTGCGGTTCCCGAGGAATCCCTGCTCGGAGACCGCGAGTTCGCCCGGCGGCGGCTGGGCCTGGACAAGGTGTTGCGCGGCATCCGCGTCGCCCACGCCGCGCTGACGCAGGCCCTGATGGCCGCGTGCCAGGAACGGACCGCGCCGTCCGAACGCGCGGAGCAGTTCCGCCGCATCTCCGAGCTGCTCTTCGGCTTCATGGACGAGTTCTCCTCCCGGATGACAGCCGAATACCTGGCCGAGCACGACCGTTGGCTCGCCAGCGGTGCCGTGGCGCGTGAGGAGGCCGTCCGGGCGATTCTCGACGGGCAGCCGGTCCGGGAGGAATCAGCGCGCGAGCTCCTCGCCTACCGGCTGGCGGGCCGCCACCTGGCCGTTGTCGCGTGGTGCGACAGCCCGACCGCCGACACCGCGGCCGATCTGCAGCGAACGGCGGCCGAACTGCTGCACCTGCGGGGCTGCTCCTCCGTCCTGGTCCTCCCCGTGGGCCGGACCACCCTCTGGGCCTGGGGCGAACCGCACACATCGTTCCCTCCGGCGGCACCGGGGGAATACCCGTACCCGGACGGCTTCCGTTTCGCGTTCGGATCGGTTCGCCAGGGCGTTCCAGGGTTCCGCCAGTCGCACGAGGACGCCCAGCACGCGGCCCGCGTCGTGCGGCTCAACCCTCGCGGCACGGGTTCGGCCGTCGACTACCCCGACATCGCGCTGCCGGCCCTGCTCTGCGCCGACCTGCCCGCCCTGCGCCGATTCGTGGGCGACGAACTCGGGGCACTGGCGGCCGACAACCCTCACGCGGAGCAACTGCGCCGGACGCTGCGCCTGTACCTGCGCAACGAGCGCAGCCTGATGGCGGCCGCGGCGCAGCTGCACGTGGCGCGCAACACCGTCACCTACCGGGTCAAGCGAGCTCAGGAACTGCTCGGACATGACCCGGCATCCCGGCTGCCCGAGGCGATGGCGGCTCTGGAGGCCGCCCGGGTGCTGGGCCCCGCCGTGCTGCGGCCGGGAGGCACCGGCCCGCAGGACGATCCCTCCCGTCACTCCTGATCATCCGCTCAGATCAGCGGAGTGACCTGCTCCTCGATGCCCAGCAGCGCCCGCCCGTACAGCTCGCCGGCAATGGCCGGGTTGACCACCGCGTGCCGGCTGCCCGTCTCCTGGTCCCGCCAGATCCGCTGCAGCGGGTTCGCCTCGGCGAAGCTGCCGGCGCCCTGGATGCTCAGCAGCAGATCCAGGGCCTCACGGGAACGCCGCGCCACGTATCCGGTGTCCATCCGGACCCGGGCCCGCGTCTCGAACGGCATGTACTCGTCCCGGGCCGCCCAGCTGTCGATGTCGTCGGCGGCCCGCATCAGGTGCAGACGGGCGGTGTCGATCAGCTGGGCGGCCTCCGCCAGCTGGATCTGTGTCGAGGGCGCTTCACTGGCGTGCTCGTAGAAGGTGTAGGAGATGCCCTTGCCCTTGGCCAGGGAGGCCTTGACCAGGTCCATCCCCGCCTGGGCCAGCCCCACTTGCGGACCGGCCAGCACCAGCGCGAGGACGGGCACCAGCGCCGAGCGGTACAGCACCTCGTCCTTGAGTTCGGTCGGATACGCCCCCTGCACCCCCTGCGTCACCGACAGAACGCGGTGCTCGGGAACGAACACCTCGTCGGCGACGAGGGTGTTGCTGCCCGTGCCCCGCATGCCGGCGACGTACCAGGTGTCCTCGATCGTCAGCTCGTGGATCGGGATGAGAGCGGCGCCCTGGTCGGTCTGCTGACCGGAGGCGTCCACGACGGGGATGCCGAGCGTCGCCCACTGCGCGTGCAGGCTGCCGGAGGCGAAACCCCAGCGGCCCGTGACGACCAGCCCGCCGTCGACCGCCCGGCTGGTGGCGCTGGGCGCGAGGACACCGCACACCCGCGCGTCGGGGTTCTTCCCCCACACCTCCTGCTGGGCCCGCTCGGGATACAGGCCGACCATCCAGTTGCACACGTTGACCAGCGTCGCCACCCAGGCCGTGGACCCGCATCCGCGCGCCAGCTCCGAGGAGACCTCCAGAAGGGTCCGGAAGTCCGACTCGTGGCCGCCGAAGCGTCCCGGCACGGTCAGCCGGAACAGCCCGGCCTCGGTCAGCGCCTCGATGTTCTCCTCGACAACCCTGCGGTCGGCTTCCGTGCGGGCGGCGTTGTCCCTCAGCAGGGGAACCAGCGCCGTCGCCCGCTCCTTCAACGGTGTGGTGGACGCCGCGGGCGGCTGCGGGGCTGATGCGGTCGTGGTCATGCTGTCCTCCGGGCGTGGCACGGTTCGTACGGCGCACCTCGGGTGACGAGGCGCCGCTCCTGTCCTGGGATTGCACGCCCGGTTCGCCCGGCTGTCTTGGTTCCGGGACCGCACAATCGCGACCGTCTCTTGCGCTGCCGGACCAGTCGGGCGGCTCTTTGGGCGCGGCACCCAAGCCCGTTCATCCGGCTTGGCCCCCCGGCCCAGTGCGATGAGGAGAAGACCGTGGAATCACTGGACCGAGAGCCCGGATCCCGCCCCCTGGAGGCCGCTGTGCCCACGTCTTCCCCCGCCGCGACGGTGCTGCCCGTCACCGCCCCCGACCCGGCCGTGTTCCGCCAGGTCCTGGGCCACGTACCGACCTCCGTGTGTGTGGTGACCGCCAGGACACCGTCGGGCCCGGTGGGCGTCACGGTCGGCAGCTTCACATCGGTGTCCCTCGACCCGCCGCTGGTGGTCTTCTACGCCGGCCGGACCTCGGCCAGCGCCGAGGCGATCGTCGGCGCCGGGAGCTTCCGAGTGAACGTACTGGCCGAGGACCAGCAGGAGGTGTGCACGGCGTTCGCCCGGCGGACGCCGGACCGGTTCGCGCTGGGGGACTGGGAGTTCGGGTCGCACGCGGCCCCGCGGCTCGGTGGGGCGGTGGCCTGGATCAGCTGCGACGTCGAGGGGAGTTTTCCGGCGGGGGACCACCTGGCGGTGGTGGGCCGGGTACGGGACCTTGCCGCGGCCCGTCCGCCCCGCAGGCCCCTGATCTTCCACCGCGGCGGCCCTGCCCGGCTCGACCGCGCCCACGGCGTACACGCGCCCACCCATTCGTTCGGCTGGTGGGACCGCTGAACTCCGGCCCGCGGGACGGCACATGAGAGCCGCCCGGAGCGGACGGACCAGCCACGACGGACCCCGGCCGATACCGGGCTCCACCCCTCCCGCACGCTTCCCGTCACGGAGCGGCGTGAGTGCCGCCGGGGCGCGCTGCCCGCTGTCCTTCCTCCTCCAGCCGCCGGGAGATCGCGCGGGCCGTCGCCCGTACGGCCGGGCCGAAGCCCGCCTCCGCGAAGCCGGTACTGGGCGCGACCACCGACAGCGCCGCCACCACCTCGTGGCCGTCCCGTACCGGCGCGGCCACGGTGCTCCGCGGCCAGGGACGACTCTGCCGGGCGTAGGCGTGATCACCACGCCGTACCTCCGCGAGCATGCGACGCAGGTCGGCAGAGGTGACGATGTCGTCATGGCCCTCTCCCGGCTCGTAGGCCTCGATGGCGTGGTCCTGGACGGGCGCCGGGGCGTACGCGAGCAGCACAAGCCCGGCGCCGGTGGACGTGAGCGGAAGCCGGCCTCCCACGCGGTACTGGACGGGACTGGCGTCGAGCGCAGAAAGCCGTTCGACGAGCACTGCCTCCTGCTGCTCGCGCACGGCGAGCAGTACGTGCTGCCGCGTGACATGGAAGAGGTCTTCCATGAAGGGCATGGCCACGGACCGCAACCCGTGGCCGCGCGGCGCCAGGGACGCGGTCTCCAGCAACCGCAGCCCCACGACGTAACGCCCGTCATCGAGACGTTCCAGCGCGCCCAGGCGGACGAGGGTGCGGGCGAGTCGCAGCGCACTGCTGCGGGGGATGTCGCTCCGCTGGGCGAGTCCGGCGAGGGACAGCGCGCGGTGGTCGCTGTCGAACGTGTTGAGCAGGGCGAACGCCCGGTCGACAACCGGCCGGCCCTCGGCCGGTTTCCTGCCGCGGCGTGGCTGAGCACCGCCGTCCGAACCCTGCGTTCCATTCATTGGCATCACTCATTCCATCTTACGGCCGCCTTCCTACGCTGGCTCAGGTACGGACCCGCACATCCAGGGAGCCCCACATGACCCCGACCGGTCTCATCGACGTCCACGCCCACTTCGTCACCGACAGCTACGTCGCGGCGGCCCGGTCCGCCGGGATCGAGCACCCCGACGGAATGCCCGGCTGGCCCGCGTGGAGCGTCGAACAGCACCTCGACCTGATGGACCGCTCGGGAATCGAGAAGTCCTACGTATCGATCTCCTCCCCGGGCGTGCACTTCGGGGACGACGTCGCGGCCCGCGCCCTGGCACGGGAGGTGAACGAGTTCGCCGCCGGGGTCCGCCACGAGCATCCGCGGCGGTTCGGTCACTTCGCCTCCCTGCCGCTGCCCGACGTCGAGGGCTCGCTCGCCGAAGCCGCCCACGCCCTCGACGTACTCGGTGCGGACGGGGTCGCCGTGGAGACCAACCACCACGGCGTCTACCTCGGCGACCCGCGCTTCGAACCGCTGTGGGAGGACCTCGACCGCCGCGGAGCCCTCGTCTTCGTCCACCCCACCTCGCCGCCCCACGCCGATGACGTCTCGCTGGGCCGGCCGCGGCCGATGCTGGAGTTCCTCTTCGACACCGCCCGCACCGCGAGCGACCTGCTCCTGCGCGGAGTGTTCACCCGCTTTCCGCGGATTCGCTGGGTACTGACCCACGGCGGGGGAGCGCTGCCGCTGCTCGCCGACCGCATCGACATGTTCAGCGCCGTGTTCCGTGACGGCTCCAAGGACGCGCCCAGCGCCCTGGAGGAGCTCGGCCGCGTCTGGTACGACATGGCCGGGACGCCCTTCCCCCGCCAGATTCCGGCCCTGGACGCCGCGTTCGGCACCGAGCGCCTCCTGTACGGCAGCGACTACTGCTGGACACCCGCCGAAGGTGCGCTCGTCCAGGTCGCGTCCGTCGACGCGGCGGCGCAGCCGTCCGCCACCGACACCTGGCGCGACCTCACCACCCGCAACGCCCACCGGCTGTTCGCGGGGTGACGCCCGCCCGAAGGCCGTAGCCCCGAAGCCCGAAGCCCCGAAGCCCCGAAGTCGTATGGCACCAAGGAGAGATATGAGCAGGTACGTCGAGCCGTCCAGGATCAACGGGCGGGTGCTGGTCAGGGATGTCACCGTGGTCGATCCGCTGGACGGGCGCCGCACTCCCGGTCAGGACGTGGTGGTCGAAGGGAACCGGATCACGGCGGTGACGGCGACCGGCGCGCCGGCCGAGGGCGCACACGTGGTGGAGGGGCGGGGCCGGTGCGTCGTCCCGGGGCTCATGGACATGCACATGCACGCCCTCAACACGCCCAAGGACGTCGACGGCACCTACGCCCTGATGCTCGCCAACGGCGTCGTCGGCTTCCGCCAGATGTCGGGGAACAGGGCGCTGCTGAGGTCCCGGAGTCAGGGCACGCTGCCCCGGCCGACGGGTGCGCCGACACTCAAGGCGACAGCCGGTGACCTGCTGACCCCGCTGAACGCGAGCACCGCCGAAGGCGCGGTGCGGGCCGTACGCGAACAGCACCGGGACGGCGCCGACTTCGTCAAGGCGGGCATGACGACCCGCGAGACCTTCCTCGCGGCCCTCCAGGAGGCGAACCGCCTCGGCATCCGTCTCGGCGGCCACCTGCCTGCCGACCTCGACCCCCGGGAGGCCGCACGCGCCGGGGTGTGGTCGATCGAGCACCTCGGCCCCGGCGTCACCGTGTTCGCCGCGGCGTCGTCCAAGGAGAGCGAGGTCCGCGCGGGCAACCCCACCCGCAAGCTCCCGCCGATCCCCAGGGTCAAGATCCCCGGCGCGGACAAGCTGGCGATGAAGCTGATCAAGGGAATGGTCACGAACCCCGCGACCAGCATGTCCGAAGGGGAAGCGCACGCCTACGAACTGGCCGACGGCTCCTACGACCAGCAGAAGGCGGAGGAACTGGCCGCCCTGTTCGTCGAACACACCACCTGGCAGTGTCCGACCCTGATCCGGGTCCACACCCAGCAGTTCGGCGACTCGCCGGAACACACCGAGGACCCGAGGCGCCGGTACATGGCTCCGGAGGAGCTGCGCACCTGGGACAAGTCGGTGAAGAAGTTCGCCAGGCTCCCCGACGTCACCCGCAACGCCCTGCACAACCACTGGGCCGCGCAGCTGCGGATGACCAAGACCTTCGCCGATGCCGGCGTGCCGATGGTCGCGGGAACGGACGCGTGCGGGGCTGCCGGGATCATCCCGGGCTTCGCCCTCCACGACGAGTTCGACCATCTCGCCGAAGCCGGACTCGACCCGCTGACCATCCTGCGGATGACAACGACCGAGCCGGCCCGGTTCCTCGGGGAGGAAGGCGACTTCGGCCGGATCGCGCCGGGTATGCCCGCCGATCTGGTGCTTCTCGACGAGGATCCGCTGGAGAGCCACACCGCCCTCCGTGCGATCGCCGGGGTGATGAGGGAGGGTTCCTGGTGGTCCCGCGCCGAGCTCGACGCCGTCGTGGAGCGGATCGCCGCCAAGCCAGGTGCCCACTGACCGCGGTCGCTGTCCGGCTGCTTACGTGTGCCGTGGGGCTGCCGGTACCGCGAACTGGTCGGTCAGGAAGGAGAGCACGGCCGGGATGACGGCGAGGTCGCTGTGTCCGGCGCCGCTCACGATGTCCAGACGTGTGGCGATGCCGTGCCGGTCCCAGTTCTCGCGCAGTTCGCTCATGCGGTCCATACGGCTGTCCGGTTGTTCGGCGCCTTCCCAGACGTCGACGTGGGTGTCGTCCTCCCCGATGACGAGCTGCACGGGTACGTCAGCCATGGCCGCGGTGTCCGGAGCGGTCCCGAAGAGCTCCGCGCTGTCAGCGGTGCCCCGCCACCAGCGGGTCCGGGTGTCCAGGAGGGTGGTGCGGCCCGGGGCGCCGACGGAGAGGGAGGCCAGGCGATGAGGGTGGAGGTAGAAGAAGCGGTGGGCGAACTGGCCGCCACCGGAGAAGCCGTGGAGGTGGAAACGGTCGGTTCGGATGTGCCACCGGCCGGCCGCTTCCTTGATCATGTCGAGCAGGAGAAGGTCGGCCCGGAAGCCCGGCGCGGTCAGGAATTTGTAGCTGTCGAGGTCGTTGGGGCCGGTCACCCCGGCCGGGAACAGCGGCGCGAGTACGACGCAGTCGCGTTCTTCGGCGAAGTCGGCGAAGTGGTCGCGGACCTGGCCGACGTTCCGGTGCGTTCCGTGGACGGCCACGACGAGGGGGCGGGGTTCACCGGTGTTGCTGTGCCCGCGGGGGACGTACAGGCAGTAGGAGACGCGCGGGTCGCCGGTGAGTGCGAACAGCGGCGTGGACCCGGTGAGGAAGAGCTGCGCGGGGTGGTCGGGAGGCAGGTGCCAGGGAGACAGGGGGCGTTCGGTGGGCATCGGTGCGGCTCCGGAATGCGTGAGGAGGAGGTGCGGGCGCGGGTCAGAGGGCCGGTGGCAGCTCCATGTCCATGAGCGGGGCGTACTGCTGACCGGCGTAGCAGTCGGTGTCGTGGAGGTCGCCCTGAACGGTGGGGCGGGGCAGGGAGACCTTGACGGCGAGTGCGCCGGGGTGGTTCACGACGAGGATCTGGTCGGGGTCGGTGCCGTAGAGGGACGCGAAGAGGTGCTTGTCGAGGAATCCGGTCGCCACAAGTGCGTCGTAGGCGGCTCGGTCGCGGCACATGAAGTCGAAGGTGAGGCTGAAGGGTCCGGCGTTCTTGGAGCGGACCAGGGAGCAGTAGTCGAGCAGGGTGGCCATGGGTTTCACAGCTCCTCGGTGGTGGTGCGGAACAGTTCGGTGGGCGTGATGCCGGTGGCGACGTGGTTGAGGGTGAAGCGGTAGAGCGGTCCGCGGTCCGTCTCGGGGGGCGAGTAGGGGTAGGCGAGGGTGGAGACGAGTCCGTCGTACTCGGCGATGGGCAGGTGGCTGCTGGCGTGCGCCACGAAGGTGGCGATCGCGTGGGCGGTGGCCTGGTCGTGGGCGGTCACGGTGATCAGCACGCCGAGTTCGCGGGGCTGGAGGGGCTCGGGCTCTGTGCCGTTGAGAACGGCTCCGCCGCCGTAGAGGCGGTAGTCGATGTCGACGGATACCGGGTCCACCGAGCCTTCGAAGACGTCGAGGATCTTCGCGTCGAAGTACTGCTGGGCGAACGGCAGGAGCCCCGGCAGGGCGTCGATGACGACGCGGTCGCGGACGCCGCCGATGATGACGGTCTGGTAGCCGACGAGTTCGGCGCCTTCGAGTTTGTTGGTGTAGCCGTCGGCCGGGAGATAGCGGGCTCCCCGGACGCGGACGGTCCGCTCGTCGACGGCCTCGTAGGTGGCGTCGGTGGTGTCCAGGACGCCCGAGGGTTCGGCGATGTGGAACGGGTCGGCGTTCTCGTACAGGGTGTGGGCGGCGACCGAGCGGGGGGTGAGACGGGTGCCGTCGGCGAGGGTGGTGACGTCGAAGTGGTCGTCGCGCAACGTCGCGAGCAGGCCGTTGGCGGAGGGCGGGACGGCGCAGGCGGCGCCGCACTCGATGGTCTTGGCCAGGTGCCAGGCGAGACCCGGATCGGCGCCGCGCAGGTGGGGGAGGGCGGCGAACAGGGCGGTGTCGGAGGCACGGCCGGCGAGGATGACGTCGCAGTCCTCGACCAGAGCCTCCTGGATGGGTTCGACGCCCATCATCGCCACCGTGTGGCTGCGCCCGAACACCTCACGGTCGATCTCGGGTGCGTGGGCGAGTGGCCGGATGCGGCCCGCGTCGTAGAGGTCCTGAAGGCGTTCGGCGGGCTGGTCGGAGTAGATCAGCGCGACCTTGAAGTGCAGGTTCTCCTCTGCGGCGATACGGCGGGTGAGGGCTGCCACCTCGTCGACTCCGACATCGCGGCCGGAGGTGCCGCACGAGCCGATGATGAGCGGCACGTTCAGCTCGTCGCGGGCCTTCAGCAGGAGCCGCAGGTCGCGCGCGACGGCCTGGGCCGAGAGCTTGGGCGTGCCGGAGCCGAGGGCCGCGGGGCCGGAGTCGGTGGACCCGGCGTCGCAGGCGATCACATGGGGACGGGCTTCGACGCCGCGACGGAACGCGTCCGCGTCGAAGCCGGCGCCCAGAGCCCCGGTGGGGGCGAGGATGCGGAGTTCCATGGGGTCAGGACCTTTCGTTGTGCTGGTGGAACGGTTCTTCACGCCGTGCTCCGGTCCGGAGTCCGGCGGGCCAGCAGGGTGAAGACGGCGAAGGTGACCGCGGCGAAGACGGCGGCGTTCAGCATCATGAAGCGCCAGCTCGTGAGGTCCACGGTGATGCCGAGGATCGCCGGGCCCAGGGCCATGCCGGCGGAGGAGGCGATGGTGTAGAGGGCGGTGTAGGTGCCGAGCACCTTCTGGGTCGGGGCCAGGTCCCAGAGCGCGACCAGCGCGTTGACCGCGAACGAGGCGTAGCCGATGGCGGACAGGACCGTCGAGACGACCGTTCCCGGGACAGTCGGGACGGCGAAGCCGACCAGCAGGCCGATGACGAACAGGCCGACGCCGTAGCGCATGGCGCGCAGTTGCCCGAGCCGGTCGGAGCCGTAGGCGAGGGGCAGCACGCACACCAGGAAGGCGACGGCACCCGGCAGAGCGAGCCCACCGGCCTCGCCGCGGGTCAGCCCGAGCACCTCGGTGCCGTACGGCGTGTTCAGCGAGCGCAGCGCGGTCCACATGCCCGAGAAGCAGAAGATGCCGATCATCAGCAGCACGGTCGGGCTGGAGGGGCTGCGTACCGCGTCCTTCAGGACCGCCCAGGGAGAGGTGAACTCCGGCACGTCCTCCTGACCCTCGATGGGCTGCTCGGGCAGGACGGCCCGCTCGTGCCGGCGGCCGAGGAACACCCAGGACAGCCCGAGCATGATCAGCATCAGGGCCGGGGGGATCGCGAACGCCAGGTGCAGGCTGCGGTCCACGACCAGCAGGCTGATCAGGGACGAGACGATGATGGTGAGGCTGACACCGGCCTTGATGAACCCCTGCGCCCTGCTGCGGCTCCCGGCCGGGACGTAGTCGGATATCAGTGTCTCGGTCACGCCCTTGAAGGCGTTGGCGACCAGGGCGAACCCGACGACGCAGACCATCAGCACGGGAAGACTGCCCGCCCAGGGAATGAGGACGAACGGGACCGCGGCGATCACGGCACCGGCCAGCACGATCGGCCACCGTCCCGCCCGTCGGCGTACGAGCCTGTCGGAGAGGAACCCCACGGACGGCTGGGTGAAGACCCCCAAGGAGTGGTCGAGACCCATGATCAGACCGACGACGCCGGCGGAGGCAACGTAATGGCGCAGCTGCTCGGGGACTTGGGCGTCGTAGAAGTTCCAGACCGATTCCTGGGCGAAGACCGCCAGGGTGACCCACAGCACCGCGCTCGCGCTCATCCGCTTTCCGGGGGCGGGTGCCGGTGGCGCGAGGGTGGGAGTCCCTTCCGACGCGGTCGCGTCGGGGTGGTCATGCAGCATGGCGGCTCCTTGCCATATGCTATAGCAACAGGGGTGTGCGTATGCCCCGACCACGTCCATGGTCAGACGGGCGTGCGGATGGAGGCGTCCGGTCAGCTGCTGGAGAGCTGATTCAGCGCCTCGCGGTGGTGACGTGCGGCCAGCAGCTCGGCCCGCTCCTCGTCCCGGTCGACAAGGGCGTCGAGCAGACTGCGGTGTTCGCGGAACCGCCGGCGGAAGGCCTCGGCGCGTTCCGGGGCGAGCTTGATCGTCAGATCGAGGCGCTCCTCGTCACTGAACGCGCGGGCCTGCTGGAGCAGGCCTTCGAGCACCGGGTTGCCGACCGCCGCTTCCACTTGGTGGTGGAAGCGGCGCATGAGGCGATGGATGGCCACCAGCTTGTCGGTCGCGTCGGTGTGCGTTCCGTGTTCGGCCAGGTCCCGCTCGATCTGTCCGGCCAGGGAGTCGGCCTGCTCCAGCACCCCGGCCAGATCCGCGAGCTGGGCATCGGTGGCGTTGCGGGCGGCCAGGCGTGCCATGAGGGCCGACAGCCGCACCTCGGCCTCGACGATCTCCGAGCGCGCGGAAGCCGAGTGGTCGGCGATCCGCAGCGCCCGGGTCCCGACCCGCTCCACCACCTTCTCGTGCACCAGCTGGCGCAGCGCCTCGCGCACGGGCGTGGGGCTGACGCCCAGGCGGGCCGCGAGATCGCGTTCGGTGATCTTCTCGCCCGGCTGCAACGAACCCTCACGGACTGCGGCGCGAAGCCGCCGGTAGGCCTGGTCGGCCAACGACGTCGTCTCCATGGGGCTGAGGGCATCGGAACTCATGCCCGCAAGATTGGCTCCGCTATAGCAAATAGTCAATAGGTGGTTTGGGTGTGATCGGCGTGGCCGTGTCAGTTGCTGCCACCGTGCCGGGGCCTATGGGGCCAGAACGCGGTGGAGGCGTTGGCCTCGGCGCCACACCGCACGGATCGAGAGGCTGTCGGTGATGTTCACCGTCGGATCGCCGTCCACCATCAGCAGGTCTGCCTGGCGGCCCGGTGCGATGTATCCCCTGTCCGGCAGCCGGAAACTGGTGGCGGCCGATGAGGTGGCGGCGGTCAGTGCCTCGGCCGGTGTGAGCCCGCAGTCGACGAGGAGGGAGAGTTCCTGGTGCAGGCTGACGCCGTGCGCCGTACCCAGCACGCCCACGTCGGCCGCGTCGGTGCCGGCCACGATGGTGACGCCGGCGCGGTGCAGCGCACGGGTGGCGAGCTTGGCGTTCTCCAGGGAACTGGGGCTGCCCAACTGCCAGCAGGTGCAGAGGTTCTGGTGCCACGACTCCGGAATGAACCGCCGTGCCCGTACGTCGTCGGCGACCGCCCGGCCCGTGAGCTCTCCCGCCATCGAACCCATCGTCACCAGTGTCGGGATGACGAAGACGCCCGCCTCCTTGACGGTCCGGACCACTTCCTCGCTCGGCGGCTGGTCCATGAAGACGTGCACGAGGCCGTCGACGCCGGCCCGTACAGCCGTCAGCGTGTTCCGCACACTCGTGGCATGGGCCACCGCGAGCAGTCCGTGCGCGTGCGCCTCGGTGACGACGACGCGCGCGGCCTCCTCGGTCAGGGTCGGTGAGGGGTGCCCCATCGCTGTTCCGTCGTCGATGAGCAGTTTGATGAAGTCGGCCCCTTCGGCGACGCGGTCCCGGACGAACCGGGCCGCGTCCGCAGGGCCTTCGATCACCGGGAACTGCTCGCGGAAGGACAGGCCGATCAGCATCGACGGATGCCCGCCGAGGACGGTCGCCCCGGTCGAGGCCGATCGGATGTCCGCCATGTCGTTGCGTTCGGCAGCGAGGACGCGCTGGTCACCGAGGCGTTCGGGGACGGTGAACATGTCCATCTCGGTCGTGACACCGAACAGGATCGCCAACGCGAGCGCGTCGCCCGTGGGATGGGTGTGGGAGTCGATGAGCCCCGGCATCAGCGTGGCGCCCGTGCCGTCGATGACGGCGTACCGGTCGGAGTCGTACCGGAGGGTGGCATCCGGCCGCGGGACGACCGCGGCGATCCGCTCACCCTCCACCACCACGTCGGCCCGGTCGGCCGTCTTCTCGCCGTCGAAGAGGCGCACGTTCGTCACCACGAAGCCGGAGCGGGTCGGATCAGAAGCCGACATGGTCCGCCCCCTTCAGACCGAGCATGGCGCGGGCTTCGTCCGGGGTGGCGAGATCACGGCCCGCCTCCGCCAGAATCCGCGCGACCTTGGCGACCTGCTGGGCGTTCGACGTGGCGAGTTCGCCCCTGCCGATGTACAGGCTGTCCTCGAGCCCGACCCGGACATGACCACCGAGCAGGGCGGACTGCGTGGCGAAGGGCATCTGATGCCGGCCCGCGGCGAAGGCCGAGAGGTAGTAGTCGTCGCCGAACAGGCGGTCGGCGACGGTCACCATGTGCAGCAGGTTGTCGAGGTCGGCGCCGATCCCGCCGAGGACGCCGAAGACGCACTGGATGAGGAACGGCGGCTTCGCCAGACCGCGGTCGACCATGTGGGCGAGGTTGTAGAGGTGCCCCACGTCGTAGCACTCGTACTCGAATCGCGTGCCCGCGCCGTCTCCCAGCTCCCGCAACGTCGTCGCGATCTGCGCGAAGGTGTTGGTGAAGACCGCGGATTCGGAGGCGCGCAGGTAGCGCTGCTCCCAGTCGTGCTTCCACACGCGGTCGGCCTCGGCCGCGGGGAACACACCGAAGTTCATCGAGCCCATGTTCATCGACGCCAGCTCGGGCCGGGCGCGCCGGGCCGCCGCGAGCCGGTCGTCGATCGACATGGTCATGGCTCCGCCCGTCGTGATGTTCACGACCGCGTCGGTCCGCTCCTTGATCTGCGGAAGGAACCCCATGTACACATCCGGATCCGCGGTCGGCTGCCCGGTCTGCGGATCGCGTGCGTGCAGGTGCACGATCGCAGCACCTGCTTCCACCGCGTCGACGCTCTGTGCGGCGATCTCGTCCGGAGTCACCGGGAGGTACTCGGACATGCTGGGTGTGTGCGCCGAGCCGGTGACGGCACAACTGATGATGGCCTTGGACGATCGTTTCATCGGGACTCTCCTCGTTCTGCGGCGTGACGACGTCCGCTGCAGCGCCGATGCGCCAGTGCGCGGGTCTGTGGGCGTGTGGGTGGCCGGGGCGAGTTCAGCCGTAGTCGCTCCACTCCGTCACCCGCCCGCCCTCGATGACGAAGACGCTCACGCATTCCATGGAGGCCGGGACACCTGCCTGCCAGCCCCATGCGGGATCGGACTCGGCCGGGGTGCCGGTCCAGCTGTGCTCGGCGTAGAGGGTGTGGTCGCTGGCGGCCCATCGGGTGATCTCACCGAATCGCCGGTCCGGCAGCTTGTCGTGGATCTCCTGGATGGACCGCAGCAACGGTGCGGCGCCGGCGCCTTGGAACCGGTTGTGGTGTCCCCACCGGATGTCCTCGGCCAAGAGGTTCGCGAAGCTGTCGAGATCCATGTCGTTGTAGGCCGCGAAGAACCGTTCGACGATCACCAGCAGTTCCCGCTCATCGGTACCTGTCATGACGAAATCCGTTTCCCTGATCAGAGGTGGACTGACTGAGTTCTGCGGTGCGCGCGGAGGGACGCGTCGGTCAGTAGGGCTGTCCGAGGGCCTGGAAGGCCTTGCTCAGCAATCCCACGTTCTCGGATGTGGGGGCCCCGGCCTGCTCCAGGCGGGACAGTTCGACGCTCGTCTCCACGACCGTGGCGACCCGGGAGTGCCGTCGCTCCATGAAGGTGCCGAAGGCCGCGTCCAACGTGGGGGCGTCCGAGACGCACTGCGCCAGCACGACGGCGTCCTCAAGCGCCATCCCGCCTCCCATGCCCATGTGGGCGGTTGTCGCGTGCGCGGCGTCACCGACGAGGATCGTGCGTCCCCGGTGCCACGGGGCGGGCAGCAGGATCCACTCGAAGGGCCTCCCGATCAGGTCCGCGTCCCGCGTGAGGCGGCGCCGCATCTCGACGACGGCGGGTGCCGTGTACGAGTCGAGGAGGCGGCCGAAGAGCGAGTAGACGTCCTCGTCGGTCAGGTGTACGCGTTCGGGCATGTCGATGACGGCCGGGATGTAGGTCAGGCCGCCCGGGAGGTGGTAGAAGCCCAGCCGCCCGGCCGGGCCGATGTACCACCCCTCGCCGTCGATGCGCGGGCCGGACATCATCCAGCGCAGGCTGTACTGGCCCGAGTACGCGGGCGTGGGGGCGTCGGGGAAGAGGCGGGTGCGGGTGCGGGAGCCGATCCCGTCCGCGCCGACGACCATGTCGTAGCGGGCCTGGCGGCCGTCGGTCATGGTGACGAACACGCCGTCGTCACGCTCGTCCGTGGTCCGGGCCGTCACACCTCGGTAGACCTTGGCCCCCAGTTGCTGGGCCGCCTCCTGCAAGGTCGCCAGGAACACGGGGCGGTAGACGCCGATCGCGTCCTTGACCCCGGGCAGCAGCGGGCGCTTCGGCCCCTCGCTGATCAGGTTCCCGGCGGCATCCATCTGGTCGACCACGGTCGACCCGGGCAGGAACACCGTGCTGCCGGCGGCGCACGCGTCGTAGACACCGAGTTCGTCCAGCGCCTGAGTGGCCCGGCCGGACAGGGCGATCGACGCTCCGCCGGGTGCTTCGGCCAGTTCCACGACGTCACAGCTCACGCCCACGCGGGAGAGTGCGATTGCCGTTGACAGGCCGGCGATGCTGCCGCCGATGATCAATGCTGTCGAAACGCAGGCCATTGCCGCGTCTCCTTTCCGAGGGGGCCACGTGCGTGGCCCGGACGATGGCTGTCTTGACCGTGGTCGAGGGTCGTTCTCCGACCCGGCGTTCAGTGACGCGGGGCCGGCCTGCGGGCCAGAAGGCGTTCCGCGTTACGGGTGGTGAGTGACCGCCAGGTATCGGCGGCCGAGGGGCGCGGCGCGGCGTCGATGGCGGAGATCTGCGCCTGTGCCAGGCCTGCGGGGGTCCAGCAGTAGTCGCTGCCGTACAGCAGCCGCTCGGTGCCGAAGGCACGGCCGAACGCGGGAATCTGGTTCGGGAACGGAGTGCCCGCCATGTCGAACCACAGGCTGCCCAACTGTTCCTGCACCGAGGCGCAGGGCGCGGAACTGTCGTCCGTGGCACCCATCCCCAGCCCCAGACGGAACAGCTCCATGCGATCGGCGAGGAGTGGAAGGGCGCCGCCACCGTGGGTGAAGACCCACTGGATGCCCGGGTGCCGGGTCAGTACGCCGTTGAACACGAGATCACTGGCGGCGCGCGCGGAGTCGAACAGGAACTCCATCATCGGGCGCGGCCTGCCCAGCGACACCGCGTCGGAGCCGGGAGGAGAGGTGGGATGCACGAACACCACCGCGCCCCGGGCGTCAAGCTCCCGCCACAAGGGTTCGTAGCGCGCGTCGCCGGGATAGACGCCGGCGTGGTTCGTCTCGATGGCGACACCGTCGGCGCCGAGCGAATCCAGGCTGTGGACCGCCTCACGTACCGATCCCTCGGTGTCCGGCATCGGGAGAGAGGCGAAGAAGCCGAAGCGCGTGGGGTGTTGCTCGCAGATCCGGCCCGCGAACTCGTTGACCTCCCGGCTGAGCAGCCGAGCGGCCCGGTCGTCCCCGAAGTGCGTGCCCGGCGACGACACGGACAGGATCGACTTCTGAATCCCTCCGCGATCCATGAGGCCCAGGTGATCGTCCGTGCTCCACGTGGGCCAGGACGGCATTCCGTCCGGATGCGTGATTCCCGCGGACTCCGCGGCGGTTATGTAGTTTTCGGTGACGAAGTGGGCGTGTACGTCGATCAACGGGTCGGGCGACGTGGGCGTGGGAGGCGTAACAGGCATCAGGGGGGTTCTCACTTCGTTCGCAGCGGGCTCAACGCGCCGTTGATCCGGACGAGTTCGTTGAGCATGGCCCTGGCGGAGTCGGTCATGATCTCGTTCGGTACGAGCTGCTCGCCCTCGGCGATGAACTGCTGCACGAAGGGAAGCGCGACCGCCTCTGACACCGGGGTCATCTTGAGCGTGGTGACCACCTGCTTGATCATCTGGGCGGCGCGGGTGCCGGCCGAGACTCCGCCGTAGCTGACCAGGCCGACCGGCTTGTACTGCCACTCGTGATGCAGGTAGTCGATCGCGTTCTTCAGTTCGGCGTTGTACCCGTAGTTGTATTCGGGCATGACGAACACGAAGGCGTCGGTGCCGGCGATCCTCGCGCTCCACTCCCGCGTGTGCTGATGGGTGTACCGGCGAAGGCGTGGGTGGTGCGGTTCGTTCATGAACGGCAGGTCGACCTCGGCGAGATCGATCAGCTCGACCTCCGCGAAACCGCCGTGTGCTTTCGCCTCTGCCTCGACCCACTTACCTATGACCGGGCCGATCCGGCCGGGACGGGTGCTTGCCACGATGATCCCTAGTCCGGGCATCGCTCACTCCTTTCCATAACGAATGGTTCGGCCTCCGCGAGGGGTGCGGCGCCGGCGAACTCGTCGCGTGCCGCGATGTCGTCGAAGCCGACGATCGCGGGGTACCGGTAGGGGCCGAGGCGCAGTACGAGAAGGGCGCACAGGACCAGCACCCCCGCGATGAAGGGCATGACGGCCTCGTAGCTGCCCAGGAGCTCGTATCCGAGGTTGACGGCCAGCGGGCCGAACGCCGATGTGAGCAGGAGAGCCGCCTGGAGGAGACCGAGGAGCGCGCCGAAGCGGCGCATGCCCAGATAGCGGCTGATGAAGAAGGGCAGAAGGTCGGTCTCGACGCCGAAGGCGACGCCGACCAGCGCCGTGCCGATGACGGCGCTGAAGAACGGGGCGTGCAGCAGGAACATGCCGATGACGGGGCACATGATGACGGCCGCGCAGACGAAGGGCGCGTGAAAGCGGTCCAGGAGCACTCCACCGAGCACCCGGCCCAGGAGCGACGTAAGGCCGAACACCGTCAGCAGGGAGGCGGCCTGACCGGACGCGACGCCCTGGTCGGTCATCATGGGCACGATGTTCACCTGGATGCCGACCACCGCGACTCCGGTGAGGCCGAGGTTGAACGCGATCATCCAGAAGTGCGAACTGCGCAGGCACTCGTGGACGCTCAGCCCCGGCGGTTCGAGGCTCACGGTGCGATCGCGCTCCTTGGCCGCCTTGACCAGTCTGCCGCGAACGCTCCGTTCGGCCCTGACCCGCACGAGGACGAACACCATGGCCAGGGAGATGACAAGGGCGATCAGGGCCAGCCATCGGTAGGTCGCCTGCCAGCCGTACGCCGTGAGGAGGAAGGTCGCGAGCAGTGGAGTCGCGGCCGATCCGAGGGCGGCGAGGGACGCGGTCACGCCCACCGCCATACCGCGCTTGTTGTCGAACCAGCTGACGATGGCTTTCGTGAACGGAATCACGGTGCCGCCGGCGAACAGCCCGGCCAGGAAGTACGGCAGGTAGAAGAGCGGCAGGGCGTGGGGGACCACGGTGACCAGCGCCAGGCTGAGGCAGTACAGCAACCACGACGGGACGACGATCCAGCGGAAGGCGAACCGGTCCAGGAGGTGCCCGACGATCGGTGTCGCGATCGCCTGCCCCACGGCCAGGAAGGTGAAGGCGGCGGTGACCGTGGCGCGGCTCCACCCCGTGTCCTCGGTGATGGGGATGACGAAGAGGCTCAGGGTGCTCATGACCATCGGGCCGGCGCTGACCGCCATGGCGAGCCCGGATCCGACGGCCACCCACCAGGGGCTGAGTGGTCGGCGCGGTCGCTGTGCGATGAATCCGTTCACTTGATGGGCACTCCTCATGTGTCGGGACCCGGCCGCGGCTCGGGGCGCAGGGGCGGCCGGCGCTCGGATGCGATCGTCCGGGCGGTGGAGGAACGGTCGGTCCCGGACGGCGGACGCCGGACGCCGGGCGAAGTGGGCGCATCGGCAGCGGGCGGGGACGCGGGTCCTGGTCGGCCGAGGAGCCGTCGCGGTCGCTCCGGGTGTGGCGAACCGCTCCGGAGGGGCAAGCCGTCCGGAGCCGGCGGAGTACGGCTGAAGAGGCTCAGCAGCCCAGGTCAACCCCGTTGTTTTGCGGTGGAGTTACCGAAGAATTGCTGTGGGGTGTCGTCAACGTTAGGAGAGAAGGGCGATAATGGCACCCACTGTGCCGCTGAGTGGAACGGAGATTGATGGTGTCGTCCGACCGGTCGTCGACGGACAGGCGTTCCTCCTCGGAGGAGCCCCCGAAGCAGCAGGGTTCCTCCGCCGGTGAAGCGCTCGTCGACCGCGTGTTCGCCCTGCTCGGCTCCTTCGACTCCGAGAACCGTGCGCAGCCGCTGGCCGGACTGACGCGGCGAACGGGAATGCCACGAAGCACCGCGCTGCGCCTGGCACGTCAGCTGACCGACGTCGGGGCACTCGAACGCCTTGAGGACGGCCGCTTCGTCGTCGGTCTCCGCCTGCTGGAAATCGCTTCGCTCGCACCACGCGGGCATGGGCTGCGTGCCGTGGCGATGCCGTTCATGGAGGACCTCTTTCATGTCACCGGCCAGCACGTCCTGCTGGCCGTGCGCGACAACGACGAAGCCATGCTGGTCGAGCGGCTCTCGGCGCATGACGCCGTGCCGGTGCGGTTCCGGGTGGGGGAGCGCATGGCACTGACGACGACCGGAGTCGGTCTCGTGCTCCTGGCGAACGCGCCGGCCGAGGTCCAGGAGCGGGTGCTGCGGGGCTTCACCCCTGAAGAAGCGGGCGAATCCATCGCCACCGCCGAGGACCTGCGCCGCAGCCTCGCCGAGATCAGGAGAGGCGACTACGCCGTGGCGCGGCGCGCCGACCCGAAGAACCCCCGTACGACGGCCGCCGCACCCGTGCGCAATGGAACGGGGGTCGTGGCGGCCCTGTCCGTGGTTGCCCCGAGCCCGGAGTTCGATCCGGCGGCGTACGTACCGGCCGTGCGCGCCACCGCACGGGCGATCTCACGACAGTTGCAGAGCACCGAAGCCGTCCGGTGAGCGGTGCTACCGGGCGAAGCGGCTGAAGTAGGCGAGGGCGTCGATGTCGTCGACGGCCTCGCGGCCGGCCACCTGGCCGATCGGCGCGCCCTGGAGCAGGCGCTTGACGGGCACCTCCAGCTTCTTGCCCGTCCGGGTGTGCGGCACGGCCGGGACGGCCAGGATGCTGTCGGGGACGTGCCGGGGCGATGCCCGGGTCCGGATGGCGGTGCTGATCCGGTCGCGCAGCGCGTCGGTGAGTTCGTGCCCGGCTTCCATGACGACGAACAGCGGCATCCAGTACGTACCGTCGGCGAGTTCTGCCCCGATGACCAGGCTCTCCTGGATGCCGGGCAAGTCGTCGACGACCGCGTAGACGTCGGCGCTGCCGAGCCGGACGCCCTGCCGGTTGAGGGTGGAGTCGGAGCGGCCGGAGACGACGACGCTGCCGCGGGACGTCCGGGTCATCCAGTCGCCGTGGCGCCAGACACCCGGATACGCGGTGAAGTAGGCGTCGCGGTAGCGGGAGCCGTCGGGGTCGTTCCAGAAGTACAGGGGCATCGACGGCAGCGGGCGGGTGACCACGAGCTCGCCCACCTCGTCGGTCACGGGACGCCCGTGCTCGTCCCAGGCTTCCAGCGCCACGCCGAGCACCGGGGCGGAGATCTCACCCGCCCAGACGGGGGTGGTGGGCGCGCCCCCGGCGAACGCGCTGACGATATCGGTGCCCCCGCTCGTGGAACCGACCTGGACGTGCGCGCCGACGTGGTCACGGACCCAGTAGTAGGGCTGTGCGGGGAGCGGGGCACCGGTGCAGCCGAGGCTGCGCAGAGCCGACAGGTCGAGGTCGCGGCCCGGTTCGAGGCCCGCCTTCGCGGAGGCGAGGAGGTATCCGGGGCTCACGCCGAGAACGGCCGCGCGGTGTTCCGCCGCGACGTCCCAGAGCCGTCCGGGCTCCGGATACGTGGGGCTGCCGTCGTACAGCACGACGGTGGCTCCGATCAGCAGGCCGGAGACGACCAGGTTCCACATCATCCAGTTCGTGGTGGTGTACCAGAAGAACCGGTCGCCGGGCCGCAGGTCGAGCTGGAGACCGAGCAGCCGGTGATGGTCCAGCAGCACACCGCCGTGGCCGTGCACGATTCCCTTCGGCGTGCCCGTCGTCCCCGAGGAGAAGAGCACCCACAGGGGTGCGTCGAAAGGCAGTTGCTCGAAGACGGGCTCCTCCGAACCCCCGGTCACCTCGGCCCAGTCGGACACGCGGGGGTCATCACCCACGGGCAGACCGAGGCACGGCACGCGGACCGTGTGCCGCACGGTGGGCAGGGCGGCGCGCAGGGCGTCCGATTCGGCACGGCGATCGTGTTCCTTGCCGTTCCAGCGGTAGCCGTCGGCGGCGAACAGGATGACGGGTTCCAGCTGCGCGAAGCGGGTCGCGGCTCCGGGGGCCCCGTAGTCCTGTCCGCAGGCGGACCAGACGGCTCCGATGCTGGCCGCGGCGAGGAACGCGACGACGGTGTGCGTGGTGTTGGGCAGGTATCCGACCACCCGGTCACCGGCCACTACGCCGCTCCGGCGCATCCAGGCGGCCAAGGAGCCCACCTGGCGCCGGAGTTCGTCCCGTCCGGTGCGGGTGGTGGTGCCGTCCTCGCCGACCGAGACGATCGCCGGGTGCGGTCCCTCGTCGCGCAGGGCGTGCTCGGCGTAGTTGAGCCGCGCGCCGGAGAACCAGCGGGTGGCCGGCATGGGGGCCTCGTCGAGGACTGCGTCGTACGGGGTGCTTGAGCGCAGGTCGAAGAAGTCCCACACCGCCGACCAGAACCCGGCGAGATCGTCCACCGACCATTCCCACAGCGACCGGTAGTCGGCGTGTGCCGTGCCGGTGCGTGTCGCGACGAACTCGGTGAAGCGAGCGATGCGGGAGCGGTCCGCGGCGGCCGGGTCGGGGGTCCAGACCGGGGCGGGCGGCGAGGGGTTCGCGTCTGTCGTGTTCATATGCCGCCTGCCAGGACGGAGGAGCCGGGTGTCGCCGCTGCCGGGACGGGAGGGGAGGAGAGCTGGTGCCGGAGACCGGTGACCAGGGCCGCCAGCTCCTGAGCGGTGCGCGCCGTGCCGTAGATGTAGTGGTCGGGGCGGATCACCACGCCCAGGTGTCCCGCTGCTTCGAGGTGCGGGAGGTAGACGTCGTCGACGTCGAAGGCGGCGACTTCCGGGGCGGCTTCGGCACCGTCGGGGACCAGGTGCAGCAGGCGGGCGCCGATCCGGTCGAGGAAGCCGAGCTGCTCGTCCGTGAGGGCGGTGCGGGGGTCGGCGGTGGACGCCACCACGAAGCCGTGCCCGACCACCTCGTCGAGCAGGCCGGTACGGCCGCCGTGGCGGACGCGCGCCTGCGTGCTGAGGACTCCGGCCGACGGATCCGGACCCTGCGTACCGTCGGAGACGATGCCGTGGGGGAGCGTCGACGGGGGCAGCGGAGGCAGGATGCGCTCCGGGTCCGCGCCCTGTCCGATCATGGCGGTGTCCCGCCCGGCCGCGGCATCGGCGTCGGTGACGCAGATGACCTTGCCGAGTTCGACGGACTTGGCGATGGCGTGCTGGACGTGGGCGCCGCGTTCGCCGCCGTAGGTGTCCAGTACCGCCGGATCGGCCTCGCCCTTGAGCACGAGACCGAGCTTCCAGGCGAGGTTGGCCGCGTCGCGGATGCCCGAGCACATGCCCTGTCCGGCGAAGGGCGGCATCAGATGGGCGGCGTCGCCGGCGAGGAGCAGCCGGCCCGAGCGCCACACGTCGGCCCACTGCGCCTGGAAGGTGTAGACGGCGTGCCGTTCCAGGGTGCAGTTGTCCGGAGTGAGGTCCCAGGGCGCCAGGAGGCTCCAGGCGGTGGCTTCGGTGTTGAGCTGCTCCACCGTCTCACCCGGCATGCGCATGAACTCCCAACGCCTGCGCCCGGGTCCCCCGGAGACGACGGTGGTGGGTCTGGCCGGGTCGCAGATCTGGAGGTTGACGGGGTTCCAGACGCGTTCCTCGTGCGGATGGACGTCGACGATCAGCCAGTCGTAGAAGAAGCCCAGGTCGAGCATCTCGGTCGGCATGTGGGTGCGCACGAAGCTGTTGGCTCCGTCGCTGCCGACGACCCAGGGTGCGGTGAAGAGGTGCTCGTCCCCGTGGGTGTCGCGAGTGGTGATGCGTACCCCCTCGGCCCTCTCGACGAGGTCGACGGCCTCGTGGCCACGCAGGATGGTGATCGCATTGTCGGCTTCGGCGGTTTCGACGAGGGCCTTCTCCAGGTCCGGCTGATACATCATCGACGCGGTGGGCCAGCCGGACGGGCCGAGCATGGACCAGTCGAAACGCAGCAGTGTCTCGCCGGTGGCGTTGCGCCACTCGTAGGTGTCGGCGGGCTCGGTGAGATCCCTGAGCCGGTCGCCGAGTCCGGCGCCGGCCAGCAGGCGTGCGACCTCGTCGTCGAAGTGCACGGCACGGGGGCGGGGGTAGGGGGAGGGCCACCGTTCGAGAACGGTCACCCGCCACCCGTCGCGCGCCAGCAGGAGGGCGCACGCCAGGCCGACCGGTCCGGCTCCGACCACCAGGACGTCGCTGTCCGTGGTGCGGTCCGATTGAGGGTTCATGTCGTGGGCTCCTACTTGGCCGGGGCGGCGTGGGCGCCCGTCATGAGTTCCGCGAGGTCCTCGGGCGCGAGGAAGGACGGCGGCGGAGGCGGTCCCCAGGCCCACAGGGCCTTCGCGCCCTCCCACTCGCTCGGCTTCCACAGCGCGTCGTCCACGATGCAGTCCAGGTCGGAGTAGTACTCGGAGAACGTGCCGGCCGGGTCCTTCAGGTACCAGAAGAAGTTGGAGCCGATGAAGTGCCGCCCGAGGCCCCAGGTGTGCCGGCCGGGATCGGCCTCCAGCATGGCCGTCGCACCGCGCCCCACCTCGTCCACGTCTTCGACCTGCCAGGACGTGTGGTGCAGGAAGGCCACCGGTGCCTGCTGGACCAGCACGTTGTGGTGGTCGCTTGAGCAGCGCATGAACGCGGCCAGTCCGCGCACGGTGTCGCTGACCTTGAAGCCGATCCCCTCCTGGAAGAACCGCTGCGAGAACTCCTGCGCGGTCGAACCGAGCACCACGTGCCCCAGTTTGCGCGGCCTGACGGCGGCCTCCCGCAGGATGCCGGGGGCGCGCTGGTGCAGGCGTGCGTTGACCCCGGGCGCGTTGTACGGCGGCGGCGGTGTGGCCGCCTGCTCGTACCGGGGTGCGAGCTCGACGCGGACCAGCAGCTCCGTGCCGGGGTCGACGGCGGCGACGGTGGTGGGAGTGCGGTCGACGGGGACGCCGAGTTTCGACAGGGAGGCCGCGATCCGGTCGAGGTCGTCCGGGTCGTCCGCGCCCACGCCCAGCTCGACCAGGCGCCGACGCGGAGAGTGCACGATGCGCAGCTGCTCCCCGCCGTCCACGGTGGAGAAGCCGAGCCCGGCCACGGGCGCGGCGGCGGTGCTCAGCGGGCCGGTGCTGGGGGTCAGGCCGAATTCCTCGTAGTAGGCGGCGGTCTGTTCGACGTTCGGAACGCCCATCACGATCTGGGTCAGGCGGTGCAGTGGCATGGTGGCCGGCTTTCTTCAGACGGACTGTTTCTCTCGGGGACAGGTGCGGTGACTCAGGAGGACAGCATCGGGTTGCGGAGCTCCCCGAGCCCCTCGATCCGGCTGACGAGGACGTCACCGGGCGCGAGGAACTTCTGCGGGGTGCGGGCTCCGCCGATGCCCGCGGGAGTACCGGTGAAGATCAGGTCCCCGGGCAGCAGCGGGCAGACTGCCGACAGGCGGACGATCAGTTCCGGGACGTCGAAGATCATGCTGGAGGTGCGGCTCTTCTGCAGCACCTCGCCGCCCTCCAGCGCGCACCCGATCTCCAGGTCGTCCGGGTCGTCCAGCTCGTCGACGGTGACCAGCTCGGGGCCGGTGGGGGCGAAGCCGGGGTAGGACTTGCCCAGCGAGAACTGGGGCGCGGGCCCGGTGAGCTGGAGCCGCCGCTCGGACAGGTCCTGGCCCACGGTGACTCCGGCGACATGGGACCAGGCCGTCTCACGGGTCGCCAGGTGGCAGCGCCGTCCGATGACGACGACGAGCTCGACCTCCCAGTCCACCAGCCCTTCGGGCAGGGTGACCGGCTGGTCGTGCCCGGTGAGCGAGGTGGCGAACTTGGTGAAGACCGCGGGCTCGTCGGGGATCGTCAGCCCGGACTCGATCACGTGGTCGCGGTAGTTCAGCCCGACCGCGAAGATCTGGGCCGGGCGGGGGACCGGGGGCCCCCACACCGCGCCGTCACCCGGGGCGGGTCGCAGCCCGGAATCCGCCTGCCCGTCGCGTACGAGTTCGTGCGCCCAGCGGGTGAACGCCTCCCAGTCGGCGAACGCCTGCTGGGGGTCCGGACCGAACCGTCCGCCGCTCGCCTCCGCGACGTCGAGAAGGCCGTCGGGACGGCTCAGGGTCAGACGTCCATCGATGTTCGCCACACGCATGTGTACTCCCGCTGTCTCGTGCGCTGTCTCGCGCTCGGCATCTGGAACCCAGTGTTCACACGCGTTCTCACGAATGCAATAGATTAGCGATAATCACTCTCCTTGGCCTTTTTCTGCTGCGGTCGGCGACCGTGCCGACCGATCGCGCTCCGCAGGTCGCTGCGCACGGTGATGAAGGGAAGGTCGCGTGGCGGCGACATGGGTCGTGACCCGTGCCGCCTGGCGACACGCTTCAGCGGGAGGGTTCCGCCCATTGGCGGGCGATCGCCTGGACCTCGGCGGCACTGAGTACGACACCGAGGTCATCGACGGCCGACTGGGGGCGCAGCGAGCTGATGATCAGCTCCAGGTAGCGCCTGTAGGCATCCGGGCGCACCGGAGAGCTCCGGTGCGCGAACTCCGTGAGCATCAGCATGATCATGATCAGATCGGGGACCGTCAGGTCGGTGCGCACCGCACCTTCCAGCTGGGCGCGCCCCAGGAGCTGTTCCAGTCGTGGCGCCAGACCGTCACGCAGTGCGTCGGCGCGCTGCCGGCCGGGCCCGGAGCTGAAGACGACGTCGCGCAGGCCTCGGTCGGCGACGTTCATGGCCACCGCCTGCCGCATGACATGAGTCAGCCCGTCCCAGGCCGTGGCCGCGGCCAGGCCCTGGTCCACCAGTGCAGTCAACTCCGTGAACCGGTCACCGAGTGCGGCGTCGACGAGCACCTCCTTGTCGGGGAAGTGGCGGTAGATCGTGCCGATGCCGACACCTGCGTGGTGAGCGATCTCGTTGAGGCCGGCTCCGACGCCCTGGGTGGCGAACACCTCGCGCGCGGCGTCGATGATCCGTGCCCGGTTGCGCGCGGCGTCGCGTCGCGGCGCGCGTCCGGCGGGCGTGGCGCCGGCCGGCTCGTTGTCCCGCCCTTGAGGGTGCTCGGTTGATGTCACGAGACCACCCTACGCGAAGCGGATAGCTCTCATCCGTTTCGCGTGTTAGCTTGGCCGAGCGATCCGGATAAGTGCTATCCGGTTCTGGCTCGCTGATGGTGAGCCCGTATCGCGCCCACGTTTCTCGGCAGCGCGCGGCGCCTCGCTTTCCCTGAGCCGCTCGTCCCCGTGCGCGGACGTCCGACGAGATCAAGAGCAGGAGACTCGCCACCATGACCGACTCGACGGAGAGCGCCCACGGGCGCGCGGCATCACTCGAACCTCGTCGGAGGCTGAAGCTCGACAAGGAGCTGCTGGGTTTCCGCGCGATCACCGTCGTACCCGCGGCGCTGTTCGCCCCCACGCTGGTGCTGGGGCTGGTCGTTCCGGGGTCGGGGGCGGGGACGACGCTGGGCATCCTCTTCCACATCAGCGTGCTGTTCGTCATCGACCGGGTGCCCGCCCCCGCCTGGGCGCGAGCGGCCGCGTTCGGCTGGATCGCCATCGACGTGATGGTCGGGATCATGACGCTCAACCTCGTCTCCGACGACATCTACATGCCGATGCGCCTCGGCGGCCACGTCATGGCGGCCACCTGGCTGATCACCGTGTCCCTGCTCTCCCGGCCGGTGCTGTTCAGGAGCCTCGGAATCCTCACCGGCGCCTGGCTCGCCCTCTTCAGCTTCTTCGGCGCCCACCTTCCGATCGCTCTTCTCGGGCCCCCCGGCATCCTCGTCGTCGTCTGGCTCGTCATGGCCGGCTCGTACGAGCCCGACCCGCTGGGAGGCCTCACCCGGGACGCGCGTGCCGCGCTCACGACGGAACCTTCGGGTGCTGTCGGCGGATGAGGCCGCGGACCGGGGAGGGGCGGATTTCCCGGCGGACCGGATTCCGGACGGGTGTCGTCGGCGTTCTCCCCGTCCGGTGCGCGTCCGGTCCTCAGCCGCGGGCGGCCGCTGCGGCGACGATCCAGTTCCTGAACTCGACTGCGTAGTGCCGGAGATGGTGCTCCAGGACCTCGTCCGGGCACGTGGCGGGGAAGTACACCGTCAGGTTCGCGGTGAAGCCTTCCGCGGTGTCACCGAACTGGATCAGCGCCCGCCCGACGACCGTGCCGTCGGCCAGGAAGAGGTTCGAGGACATCTTGCGCGGGAACTCCGACTCCGGGAGGAGTTCCTCCGCGTCCTTGGCCCAGGCCAGGGCTTCCGTTCCCCAGCCGCCCATGTAGAAGTCGGCGACGTGGGGGCCGATGTTCTCCACCACGCGCGCTCCGACGGAATCGGTGCCCATCACGTAGTGCTCGGGGTGCGCCGCGAGGAGTGGGCCCTCGTCGCCCGCGAACGCCTCGTCCATCCAGGCCAGGAACTCGCCCGAGGCGATGCCCTGCGTCGTGAGCACCGTCGTGCCCGACTTGAAGGCGCCCTCGGAGGTACGGGCGCTCTCGCGCAGGAAGGCGTTGCCCGCCTCGATGTCCTCGGCCAGCAGGTCGAGCAGCCCCTGGCGTCCCAGCCGCGTCCTGAAGCGCTCAAGGGCGCGGCGGGCGTAGAACAGCTCGAAGTCGTCGATGCTCCCACCGGTGGGTCCTGACGCGAGCGTCACGGTCACGGGCGACGACGTCCGGGTGTCTGTCATTCTCGAACCTCCACGAAATGTGAATGTGAATTCATGTTCACGTTAGGTTATGCGCAGGAGCGAGCGACTTGTCAAGAGAACCGGCGGAGACCGCCGCCGATACGATGCGTGACATGACCGAGGAGCCAGATCGCGCACCGCTCTACCGAGAGCCCCGGCAGGCGCGCAGCGTCGCGACATTGGCTCGCGTACTGCAGGCGGCCGAGGAGATCGCCTCCTCGTCCGGCCTGGCGGAAATGACGATCACCGGCGTCGCGGAACGCGCCGGTGTCTCGGTCGGCACGATCTACCGCCGCTTCGACGACAAGGACCAGCTGGTCACCGCCCTGGTCGAGCGGATGCTGGAACGCCGCGAGGCCTACGTCGCCGAACGGCTGCGCGCGGCCGAGCCGTCCCTGCGCGGCCTCATGGACGCCTACGCGCACGCCCTGCTGCAGTCCTTCGCCGAGGGCAACAAGCTCTTCCCCGAGCTGCTGCGCGCACGGGGCGTCAAGGCGGTGGACCGAGGGGCCGACGCCATCACCGAGATCCACCGCCTCCTGGTCGAAGCCGCAACCCCCTACGCCGACCGGATCCGGCGCTCCGACCCGCAGGCGGCACTGGACACCGTGGCCCGCGCCCTCCTCGGCGCCTGCTTCCACAACTCGGTGCGCCCCGACCCCGCCACCGGCGAGGCTGCCCTGCGCCGGTACGCCGACGAACTCGGCGACATGGCGATCGCCTACCTCGACACTCCCGACCGGGACCGCACCGCTCGTCCCTGAGCCGCCGGGGGAGGTGGGGCGGCTTCCGGGGCCGACAGGTCACGTCGGGCTCCGGCGGGGCCGTGTCGTGGGCGCTCGTCTCCGTCCGCACAAGAACTAACACGAGGGGCGAGCTGGTGCGCCGGCCCGGCATGCTTCTCCCTGGCGCATGCGTCAAAGCGCCTACTGAGACGAGGACTTGGCGCCCGATGCGAGTGAAGGCGGGTTGCGCGGAGTCGCTCCGGCGGCCAGTCGGCCGGCCGTGTCGACGTCCAAAGTTGTTTGTGGCCGGGAACGTAGACGCCGTTGCGGGACGGGCGTAGAACTACGCCAGCGATCGATTGCGTTGCAAATTGGTGGCTTCTGTTGGAAACAGTTGGACGGTACAGGTGAGATCCGTTCCGGCTGCATTCCGGGACCACCGTCCCTCGGCTCACATCATTCACGCCATGGAGGCATCATGTCGGCTGTCGACCCGGACAGAGGCGTCGTCACGCCCACCCACACACGCAGGAGTCTGCTCAGGGGCGTGGGCGCCGCCGGACTGACCGTGGCCGCCGGCGGTCTGCTCGCCGCCTGTGGAGATGACTCGGAGTCCAGCGACTCGAGGAAGTCGTCGGGCCCGGTGGCGGGCAGCACGGTCACCTTCGGATCGAACAACTCCGACCCGGCGACCAAGGAGGCGTTCGCCGCGCTGACCGGTTCCGCGACGGCGTCGACCAAGGTGAAGGTCAAAATCAACACCGTTGACCACAACTCCTTCCAGCAGAACATCACCAGCTATCTGCAGGGCACACCGGACGACCTCTTCACCTGGTTCGCCGGATACCGCATGCAGTACTTCGCGGCGCAGGGACTCGCCGCGCCGCTCGACGAGGTCTGGGAGAAGATCGGCGGCAACTTCGGACCGGTCGCCAAGCAGCTCTCCACCGGCCTCGACGGCCACCAGTACCTTGTGCCCCTGTACAACTACCCGTGGGTCGTCTTCTACAGCAAGAGCCTGTTCAAGAAGAACGGCTACACGGTGCCGGCCACGTGGGACGCGTACCTCGCGCTGTGCAGGAAGATGAAGTCGGACGGCCTCATCCCCATCGCGTTCGGCGAGAAGGACGGCTGGCCGGCGCTCGGCACGTTCGACATCCTCAACATGCGGATCAACGGCTACGACTACCACGTCAAGTTGATGAAGCACGAGATCGCGTGGACCGATCAGGGCGTGAACACGGTCTTCCAGCACTGGGCGGAGATGATGCCCTACGTGCAGAGCGGCGCGAACGGCCGGACCTGGCAGGACGCGGCCAAGACGCTGGAGTCCAAGAAGGCCGGGATGATGTTCCAGGGCACCAACCAGGTGGCCGCGCAGTTCGTCAGTGACAAGGCGGACCTGGCCGACCTGGACTTCTTCCCCTTCCCCGCGATCAATCCGAAGTGGGGCCAGGACTACATGGACGCGCCCGCCGACGGCTTCATGCTGAGCAGCAAGGCGAAGAACCCCGCCGCGGCCAAGGCCGTCCTGGAGTACATCGGCACGGGCGCGGCCGAGGCCGAGTACCTCAAGTCCGACCAGTGGGACGTCGGTCTGGCCAAGGGCCTGAAGATGCCGACGTACAACGCCATCCAGAAGAAGTCCGTGGCCGAGATCGCCAAGTGCAAGGCCGTGGGCCAGTTCATGGACCGGGACGCCGATCCCGCCATGGCCACCGCGATGATCTCGCTGATCCAGAAGTTCGTCGGCGACCCCGGCACCAGCGGCATCGCGTCTCTGCAGAAGAACGCCGAGTCCCAGGCGAAGGCGATCTACACCGGATGAGCACCGTCACCCGCACGCACCGTCTGCCGGCGCCGCCCGGCCGCCCGCCCGCCCGGCGCAAGCGCCGGGGGCCGCGGCGCCTGCGGCACCTGAACACCCACGACCGCGTCGTCGTCGCCCTGATGCTCGGCATTCCGCTGCTGCTCAGCCTGGCCTTCGTGTGGGCCCCGGCGCTCGGCACCGTACTGCTGTCGTTCACCCGGTGGAACGGCGTCGGTGACCTGCACACCAAGGCATGCGATCCGGCCCTGCCCTCCATCCTGAACAACGGGTGTGTGAACGGCGTCCAGAACTACCACCAGGCCGCCACCAACTATCCGGAGTTCTGGCCCGCGGTCCAGCACAACTTCATCTGGCTCGCGGTGTTCGTCGTGATCGCCACCCCGCTCGGGATGGTGTTCGCGGTCGTCATCGACCGCGGCATCAGCGGCAGCCGCATGTACCAGAGCATCCTGTTCCTGCCGGTCATGCTCTCGCTGGCGCTCGTCGGCATCATCTGGGAGTTCATGTACTCGCAGAACTACGGCGTGATCAACACCGTCATCGGCCGCGCCGGGGACAACAACGCCATCGACTGGCTCGGCGACCCGGACCTGAACCTGTGGGCCGTTCTGGTGGAGGCGACCTGGCGACAGGCGGGCTATGTGATGGTCCTGTACCTCGCGGGCCTGAAAGCCGTCGACCCGACCCTTCGCGAGGCCGCCCGGATGGACGGTGCCAACGCCTGGCAGACGTTCTGGCGGGTCGTCTTCCCCGTGATGAGACCGATCAACGTCGTCATCATGGTGATCACCGTCATCGAGTCGCTCCGCGCCTTCGACCTCGTCTACATCACCAACAAGGGCATCAACGGCCTGGAGCTGCTGTCGGTCCTGGTGACCTCGAACATCGTCGGCGAGACCCAGCGGGTCGGCTTCGGCTCCGCCCTCGGTGTCGTACTGCTCCTGATCTCGCTGGTGCCGATCTGCCTCTTCCTCCGTCAGACGTTCCGCAGGGAGGGAACACAGTGAGTCCGACGACACTGCCGAGGGGCACGACACCGGCGCGCGTGACCCGGCCGGCGCGACCGCGGGGCCAGGTCCTCTCGCAGGTCTTCCTGGTCGGCGCGTCCGTGCTGTGGCTGCTGCCGATCCTGTTCGCGCTGTACATCGCGGTCCGTCCGTACGCCGACACCCGCAAGCACGGATACGTCTCGCTGCCGCACAGCCTGACACTGAGCAACTTCGGTGACGCGTGGTCCCAGGCGGACATGGGCCGGTTCTTCTGGAACTCGATCGTGATCACGGTGCCGGCGGTCGTCATCGTGCTCGCGCTGGCCGCCGGCGCGGCCTTCGTCCTGACCCGGGTGAACGTCAAGGTGAACGTCGCCCTGCTCATCCTGTTCACGGCGGGGAACCTGCTGCCCCAGCAGGTGATCATCACTCCGCTGTTCCGGATGTACCTGAAGATCCCGCTGCCCTCGTTCCTCAGCGACAGCGGCCTGATGTACAACTCCGCCTTCGGCCTCATCACCATCAACGTGGCCTTTCAGCTGGGGTTCTGCGTCTTCGTGCTCAGCAACTACATGAAGTCGATCCCCGGGGAGATGTACGAGGCCGCGCTGGTGGACGGAACGAGCCTGTGGACCCGCTTCTGGCGCCTCACGCTCCCGTTGTGCCGACCGGCGCTGGCCGCCCTGGCCACGTTGCTGACGACCTGGATCTACAACGACTTCTTCTGGGCCATCACGCTGATGTCATCCGGCGACAAACGCCCGGTCACCTCCGCGCTTGCCAACCTCCAGGGGCAGTTCGTGAGCAACCAGAACCTCATCGCCGCCGGCGCGATGATCGCCGCGGTCCCGACGCTGGTGGTCTACGTCCTGCTGCAGAAGCAGTTCATCTCGGGGCTCTCCCTCGGGGCCAGCAAGGGCTGAGCACCGGCAGGGGGCGGTGCGTGAAACCCCGAAACGACACCCGCAACCAGGAAAAGAGGATGAGGAGACATGAGACCTCGATGGATGGTGCTGGCGCTGGCCCTCACCGTGGGCACCGGACTGGCGGCGCCAGAGGCGTTCGGCTCGCAGACGGAGAAGGCCCCGGCGGCGGACGCGGCGCCGATGCCGGACAACGCAATAGCGGCCGACGCGCCCCTGATGGGCTGGAGCGGCTGGGGCTTCCTGCAGCGGGACCCCACCGCGGGAAAGTTCAAGGCACAGGCCGACGCCCTCGTCTCCAGCGGGCTGAAGGACCTCGGCTACGACTACGCCAACATGGACGACTTCTGGTACAAGTGCCCCGGGAGCCAGGGCCCCGACGTGGACTCCAACGGCCGTTGGGTGACGGACGGTTCACTGTTCCCGGGCAGCGGCTCCAAGGACGGCATGGAAGCCCTCGCGGACTACGTGCACGGCAAGGGGCTGAAGTTCGGCCTGTACGTGACGCCGGGCATCTCCGCCCAGGCGGTGGCCAAGAAGGCGAAGATCAAGGGCACGTCGTACACCGCGGACCAGATCGCCACGTCGAGCAGCGCGAGCAACTTCAACTGCAAGGGCATGCGCAACATCGACTTCAGCAAGCCCGGGGCGCAGGAGTTCATCGACTCCTGGGCGGACCAGTTCGCCGGCTGGGGCATCGACTACCTGAAGCTGGACGGAGTCGGCCCGTCGAAGACGGACGACGTCAGGGCCTGGTCCAAGGCCCTGGGGAAGACCGGCCGTCCGATCGCCCTGAACCTGTCCGCCAGCCTGTCCGCGTCCTCCACCTGGTCCGAGCTGTCGAACTCCTGGCGGATCGACGGTGACATCGGCGCCAGCCCCAGGGGCCAGAGCTTCCCGCTCACCAGCTGGGCGAACGTGTCCAAGCGGTTCGACGACGCGGCCAAGTACCAGCCGTACGCGGGGAAGGCCGGGTGGAACGACCTGGACTCCTTCGGCGTCGGCAACGGCGACAACGACGGCATCACACCGCCCCAGCGGCAGACGAACATGGCGCTGTGGGCGCTGGCCGCCTCCCAGTACATGCTGGGCGCCGACCTGACGCATCTCGACCCGGGCGACAAGGCGCTGCTGGCCAACAAGAGGCTCATCGCGATCGACCAGGACGGCATTCCCGCCGCCCGGGTCATCAAGAGCGGCAACGAGCAGGTCTTCGCCAAGCGGGAGAAGAACGGCACCTGGTACATCGGTGTGTTCAACACCGACACCTCCTCCAGCCACACCTTCAGCCTTCCGCTGGACCAGCTCGGGCTCAGCGGCTCGGCGAAGATCACCGACGTGATCAACAACGACAAGCCGCTGGGTACCGTCAGCACCTACACCACCAGCGTGGCCCCCGGCGGAGTAGCCCTCATCGCGGCGGTCCCCACCTCCGGGACGGGTGGCACCGGCGCCCTGGTCAGCGCCCAGTCCGGCAAGTGCGTCGACACCGACGGCGGCAACGTCTACCTCCCCGGAACCAAGGAGCAGATCTGGGACTGCAACGGCGGCCTCAACCAGCAGATCTCACCGACCTCCACCGGTGAACTGCGCACCATGGGCGCCACGGAGTGCCTGGACGTCTACGAGAACGGAACCACCCCCGGAACGAAGGTCTCGCAGTGGGACTGCCACGGCGGGACGTCCCAGAAGTGGACCGTGAGGAGCGACGGCACCATCGTCGCCCAGAAGTCCGGGCTGTGCCTGGACGTGAAGGGCGCCAAGACCGCGAACGGCACCGAGCTGCAGTTGTGGACCTGCAACGGCGCGGCGAACCAGAAGTGGAGCTGGGACCGGGGCTGATCCGGATCCCGGTGCCCCGGCCGCCGGCCGGGGCACCGTCGGATGCGGAGCGGCTCCCACGCGGCGGACGGGCCGCAGGAGAGGTCCTCCTCGGCGTGGAAGACCGTGCAACATGTCAGTGGGAACAAGGTCGCCGTGAGCTCCGCCACGGTGTGGTCTTGCCATGCCTGGCCGGCCATGGAATACGTACCCGGTTCATCGCGCGAACTTTGTCTCACCGGACAAGTTCCGTGAGTAGGCTGCCGGTATGGAGTACGAGACCCCAACAGCCTGGCCCGTACGTCGGAGCATGCCGGACCTCGCCACCCTCGACGCCCCGACCCACAGCACCGTCATCGCCGCCGTCGCGCGCCTGCGCACCCTGCACGACGTCTTCGGGGACCGCCTGGTCCCGCTCATCCGCCGGCACCTCCCGGGTTACGCGGTGCTCCCGGACGCGGAGATCCGGTCCTCCGCCCGGCGGTTCATGGACATCCTCGTCTCCGAGCTCGCCTCCCTGCGCGTTCCCGACGCGGCCCTGCGCGAAATGCTCCGCGGTTACGCGGTCGAGCGGGCCGCCCAGGGTGTTCCGCTCGACGTGCTCACCATCGGCTACCAACTGGGCTCCCGGGAGATGCTCGCCCTGCTGGACGAGGTGGCGGCCGAAGTGGGTCTGCCCCCCGACCTCCTGCTCGCGGTGCATGACAGCACCTGGGAGTTCTCCAACGAGGCGTCCGCCATCTTCGCCCGGGTCCAGCACGATCTCGCCCTGGAGCGCGCGCACTTCGACGCCGAACGCCGCTCGGCCTTCGCGAGCGGTGTGCTCGGCGGGACCTTCCCGGCCGAGCGGATCAGCCGCGACGCCCACCTCTTCGGTCTCGCGCCCCAGGCCCACCACGTAGCCCTCGCCGCGCAGGCCGCGTCGACGGGCGAAGCCGACGCGGTCCGCCGCGCCGTCGCCTCCGTCCTATGTGTGCCGGCCGATCGGCTGCTGCTCGCCCAGGTCGGGTCGGTACTCGGCTTCATCGCGCCGAGGGCACCCGAATCCATCGCCGGTCACCTGGTCGCGGCCGGTCCGCCGCTCCCGCTCGACGAACTCGGCGCCGGGTTCGACGAGGCGGTGCTGGCCCTGTCGACCGCGCGGCGGTTCGCCATGTCGGGCCTCGTGCGCCTGGCGGACCTCGGGCCGCGACCGCTCGTACTGTCCGACGCGCACACCGCGGAGGGGCTCTGCGCACGCCACCTGGCGGCACTCGACGCCGCCGGGCGTTCCAGCGGCGAGATCGAGCAGACCACACGCGAGTACCTCGAACGCGACCAGGACGTGCGCGAGGTCGCCGCACGGCTCGCCGTGCACCCGAACACCGTCCGATACCGGGTGAACCGGTTCCAGGAACTCACCGGACTCAACCTGCGCCGCACCGAGGACCTGGTGACCTCGTGGTGGCTGCTCAACCGCCGCCGCACCTGAGTCCGGACGGTCCGCCCGCGCCGGCCGGCGCGGGCGGATGCCGGTCAGGGCAGGTTCCACTTCTGAGCGTTGGTGCCGTTGCAGGCGTAGATCTGCACCTGGGCACCTCCTTCGGTGGAGGCGGCCGGAATGTCGAGGCACTTGCCCGAACCCTGGTTGAGCAGCGCGCCGTTGGACTGCGGCTTCCAGACCTGAGCGCCGGAACCGTTGCAGCCGTAGATGCCGACGGGGGTCTTGTCAGCCGTGCCGGCGGCCTTGACGTCCAGGCATTTGCCCAGGACGCGGAGCGTGTCGTCCGAGCCCACGGTCCACTGCTGGGCCTGGCTGCCGTTGCAGGCGTAGGTCTGCACCGGGTTGGAGTCGGCGGTGTCCGCCGCACGGTCGTCCAGGCAGAGCGAGGACGACAGCCCGGAGGTGACCGGCCCGGACCTGCCGGGCTTCACCACGGACCACACGAAGGTGGTGCTGCCCTTCGCTCCCGTCCCGTCGGTGGCGGTGACCGTGACCGTGTTCGTGCCGGCCGATGTCGCCTTGCCGGAGATCACCCCGGTGCCGGAGTCGATGGAGAGACCGGCGGGGAGCGCGGAGGCGCTGTAGGTGAGCTTCTGCCCGGAGGCCGAGTCGGAGGCGTGCATCGCCAGCGTCGCCGAGTTGCCCGCCAGGCTGCTCATACCGGCCGGGTTGCTCACGGTGACGGAGTTGCCGGTCGAGGTGGAGGCGACCTTCAGCGTGCCGTCGAGCTTGCTGCCCGCGGACGAGCCGCCGACGTAGATGCCGTAGTTTCCCTTGTCGGCCGCCCATGCGTGGGCCTGGGTGTCCCAGTGCGACAGGTCGCGCATGGAGACGGGGAAGGCGACCTGCTTGCTCTCGCCCGGCTTCAGGTCCACCCGCTGGAAGCCCTTGAGCTGCTTTCCGGGCTCACCGGCGGCGGGCGAGGTGACGTAGAGCTGAGCGACCTCCGCGCCCGCGCGGCTGCCGGTGTTGGTGATGGTGGCCTTCACCGTGGAGTCGCCGTGCGCGTCGGGTCCGCTGATGCCCAGGCCGCCGTACCCGAACGTGGTGTAGGACAGCCCGTAGCCGAACGGGAAGAGCGGTTCGACGCCCTTGCTCTCGTACCAGCGGTAGCCCATGGCCAGGCCCTCGCTGTAATGCACCTGGTCCTTCTGCCCCGGCCACTGAGCCGCCGTGTTGGCGGGTACGTCGTTGAGCGACTTCGGGAACGACACCGGGAGCTTGCCGGACGGATTGACGTCGCCGAAGAGCAGCGAGGCGATCGCGGTGCCCTCGCTCTGTCCGGAGTACCAGCCTTCGAGTACTGCGGACACCTTGTCCAGCCAGGGCATGGTGACGGCCGAGCCGGTGTTGAGTACGACGACGGTGTGCGGGTTGGCCGCGGCCACCTGCGCGATCAACTGGTTCTGGTCACCCGGGAGTTCGATGTCCTTGAGGTCGGAGCCCTCCGATGTGTCGGTCTTGGCGAAGACCACCGCGACCGAGGACTTCCTGGCCAGCGAGACGGCTTCGGTGATCGCGCTGTCGGTGTAGTCGGCCGGCGTCCAGGACAGGCTGAGCCGGCTGTCCTGGGACTTGTTGTAGTAGTCGACCTCGATCGGGACGGACTGTCCGGCGGTCAGGCTGACGCTGGCCGACCGGGTCTGTTCGGCCTGGTCACCCCACTGGTCGACCAGCTTCTTGCCGTTCAGGATCAGCCGGCTGCCGTCGTCGCTGGTGGTGGCGAAGGTGTAGACGCCGGTCGCCGGGGCCTTCAGCGTGCCGGTCCACTTCGCCGACCAGTTGCTGGAGTTGACGCCCTGGCCGGGGCTGGAGCCGTTCCAGTTGTAGTCCAGGCCGGTGGTGTTCTTGGTGAGCACCGGTGAGCCGGAGAGATCGGTGTTGTTGTAGAACTGCCCGGTCAGACCGTTCCCGCTGCCGGAGGCCGGCTTCAGCGCTCCCGCCGGTATGCCGGCCAGCGTGGACTTGGCCGTAGAACCCTGCGCGTACTGGACGTTCACACCCGAGCCCGCCCGTGCGGCGATGCCCTGCTGCGGGGACACCACGGAGTCGGCGTGTACGGAGGCGCTGCCGCCCCCGGAGTTCTGCCAGCTGCCCAGGACGGCGACCGATGATCCCTTGGTGGCGCTGAGCGGGAGGACGCCGGAGTTCTTCAGCAGCACAGCGCCCTTCTGGGCGACCTCCGTGCCCGTCGCGACGTGGTCCGCGGTGCTCACATGGGTGCCGGTCGAGCCCGAGGGCGCCTTGTCGAACAGCCCGAAGGTGAACATCTCCGTGAGGATGCGCCCCACCATCGTGTTGAGGGTGGACTGCTTGACGGAGCCGTCGGCCAGCGCGGTCTCCAGCTGGTCACCGAAGTAGTTCCGGCTTCCCATCTCCATGTCCATGCCGGCGTTGGCCGACCCGGCGGCCGCGTGGGTGGCGCCCCAGTCGGCGGTGACGAAGCCCGTGAAGTCGAACTGATCGCGCAGGACGGTGGAGAGCAGATTCTTGTTCTGGCAGGCGTAGTCACCGTTGACCGTGCTGTACGAGCACATCACCGAGGACGGCGCACCCTTCCGCACCGCAGTCTCGAAGGCCGGCAGATAGAGCTCCTGCAGCGTCCGCTCGTCGATGGAGACGGCGTCGCTGGGACTGTTGCGGTAGGTCTCCTGGTTGTACACCGCCAGGTGTTTGAGCTGGGCCATCACACCTTGGCCCTGCACGCCCTGGATGACCGACGTGCCCATCGCCCCGGCGAGGTGCGGATCCTCGCCCATCGTCTCGAAGGCCCGGCCGAAGCGGGGGTCGCGGACCAGGTTCACGGTCGGACCGAGATCGACCTCGGAGCCCTTGCCCGCCTGCTCGGCACCGACCACCGCCCCGTACTCCTTCGCTGCGGCGGTGTCCCAGGTGGCTGCCGCGCTGACGGCCGACGGCAACTGCGTCACGCCGGTGAGCTGCTGGCCCACTCCGGACGGGCCGTCCTCCAGATCCAGCTCGGGCACGCACAGCTCCGGAATCGCCCGGACCACACCGGCGTACGTGTTGCTGCCGGTACCGGCGACCATGGACAGCTTCTGATCCTGGGACATCGCACCCAGCAGCTGCGACACCCGGTCGGCGACCGGCGCGCCCGTCCCGACCCAGGGACACCGCGCGCTCGCGGCGACGGCCGAGGGTGCGCTGTCAGCCTGTCCGGCGAGTCCGACCATCAACAGAGTGCCGCCGACAGCGGCACTCAACCAACGGTTCCTTAACATGAGATTTCTCCGTTCAGCACACTGATGACGTGGCCGTCCGCAGGTCAGGACGGCCTGACGGGCGGGAATGCCGTTGCGGTCACGGCGTGATGGTGACGAGAGCCTGATCGGTCGGTCCCGCTGCCTTGCCTGCGGCGATCGTGGTACCGGTCGTCGGGGGAGCCGGCCGAGCCCGGCCGTACTGGCCCGCTGGATGAAGATGCTCTCCACTCAGAGAACGGGCGTTGCACAGTGTGCAGTTGTGTTTCTTTTAAGGTCAAGGTGAAAGACAAAGAAACAGTTATCAACACTTGCTGGCCCGGCAGTCAGCCGCAGGTGGCGGCGCATTTCGCAGGTTGCGTTCATTCATGTGAACTCTGACGCTGGATTCGGGCTGGTCGAGTCCGGCGTCATTGCCTCGTCCGGCAGGGTTGACCGCCGAGTTGGCCGGGCCTACCGTCACGTCCTGCAACGTTCATACTGCAGACGAATGTTCATATCCTTGAACTTCCTGAGTCAGGCTCAGCTGCCTCCGCCGTGCGTGTGAGACAGGCGCCACCCAGGAGCCCCCCACTTTCCACGGAGGCACGTCATGAACGAACTTCCAAGTCGGCGACTGGTTCTGGGAACCATGGCGGGTGGAGTCCTCGCCGCGCTCGCCTCGGGCGGTGTGGCTGCCGCCTCGTCGGCGGCGGTGCAGAGTTACACCCCGCCCGCCCGGCGCGTCCGGCTCGGCCTCAACTCCGGATGGCTCTTCCACAAGGGCGACGTCACCGGAGCCGAGGGTCCCGGCTTCGACGACAGCGCCTGGGACTCCCTGAGCGTCCCGCACACCTGGAACGCGCAGGACGGCGCCGACGGCGGCAGCTACTACCGGGGCGTCGGCTGGTACCGCAAACGCGTGACGGTTCCGGAGAACCTCTCGGGAATGATGCTCTTCCTCCAGTTCGCCGGGGTCAACCAGGTAGCGGACGTCTGGGTCGACGGAGTCCACCTCGGTACGCACGAGGGCGGCTACGCCCGTTTCCGGTTCGGCGTCACGGAGGCCTTCACGCCAGGGGAGAGCGGTGTTCTGGCCGTGAAGGTGACGAACGCGCCCAACCCCGACATCGCACCGCTGGGCGCGGACTACACCTTCCAGGGAGGCATCTACCGCAACGTCAGCCTGCACGCGATCGACAGACTCGCGGTGCGGATGCTCGACTACTCCGGGCCCGGCGTCTATCTGCGCCAGCGCAGCGTCACGAGTTCCTCGGCGACCGTCGATGTGAAGGCGACCCTGTTCAACAACAACAGCACCGGCCGCTCCGTGGTGGTGCGTGCCGTCGTCACCCACGCCAACGGCACGGTCGTGGCCGACCGGAGCACCGCGCCGCAGACGCTCAAGGCCAACAGCGGCATGGACGTCGTGCAGACGCTCACGATCGCCAACCCGCGCCGGTGGAACGGCCTGGCCGACCCCTACCTGTACCGCGCCCATGTCGAGATCCGGGACGCCGCCTCCGACACCGTCACGGACGTGGTCACCGAGCCGCTCGGCCTGCGCAGCTTCAGCCTCGACGCCGCAGACGGCTTCCGACTCAACGGAAACCACCTGAACCTGCACGGAGTCAACCTGCACCAGGACCGCGCGGACGTCGGCTGGGCCGTCACCGATGCCGACCACGAGCAGGACTTCGCCCTCATCAAGGAGATCGGTGCCACCGCGGTGCGGATGGCGCACTACCAGCACGACCAGAAGGACTACGACCTCGCGGACGCCGCGGGAGTGGTGGTGTGGGCGGAGATTCCCCTGGTGGACGCCATCACGGACTCGGCCGCGTTCACGGCGAGCACCCAGACCCAGTTGCGTGAGCTGATCCGGCAGAACTACAACCATCCGTCGATCGTCTTCTGGGGGATCGGCAACGAGCAGCGCAGCGACAACGCCCCCACCAACAAGCTGCTGGACCAACTGGCCTCGCTCGTCGAGAGCGAGGACGCGGAGCGCATCAGCACCTACGCCAACAACCTCGGCAACGACGCCGGGGTGGCCGGCCATGCGGAGACGACGGCGTACAACAAGTACTTCGGCTGGTACGGAGGCTCCTACAACGACCTGGGCGGCTGGGCCGACGGCCTGCACAAGGACCTGCCGGAGCGCAGCTTCGCCGTCTCCGAGTTCGGCGCGGGAGCCAACCCCGACCAGCACGCGCTCAACCCCTCCGCACCCAGCTCGGGAGGCTCGTTCCACCCGGAGGAGTACCAGGCCCTGCTGCACGAGGCGTCCTGGAAGCAGCTCGCCGGCCGGCCCTTCGTCTGGGGCTCGTTCGTCTGGAACATGTTCGACTTCGCCTCCGACGGGCGCAACGAGGGCAGCCGGCCCGGAATCAACGACAAGGGGCTGGTGACCCGCGACCGGAAGATCCGCAAGGACGCCTTCTACTGGTACAAGGCCAACTGGTCCGCCGTGCCGACTCTCCACATCACCAGCCGTCGCTGGACCTCGCGCACCGACGCCGCGACCGAGCTGAAGGTCTACTCGAACGCGTCGGAGGTCACCGCCGTGCTCAACGGCGCGTCGCTGGGCAAGCGGAGCAGCGCCGACCGCACCTTCAAGTGGACCGGCGTGAAGCTGCGTTCAGGAGCCAACACCGTCACCGTGACGGCCTCGATCGACGGGGCGACGCACACCGACAGCGTTACCTGGAACCTGGATTCCGGTGTGCCGGCTGAAGGCTGACCACCCTGACCGGGCGCCCCTACCTCCATCCGCTGCGTACCCTGACCGGCGGTCTCGTCTCCGGCTACCGGCCCAACGACCATCGCTGGCACAAGGGCCTTCAGCTGGCCGGCGCCCATCTCTCCGGTCAGAACTTCTGGGGCGGTGACTGCCTCCCGGGGAGAGTTTCGGCTGCCGCTACCGCGTTGTGGTCGCGGACGGTGCCTGGGACCGCGCCCACGCCGAGGCCTACCTCGGCACCCACCGGTGGTAAGTGCCGTTCACCCGTTCTGGGCGGCAGCACCAATCAAGTGACCTAGTACGCCGTCCAGTTGGTCCCCACGACAAGTCTTGTTGGAGTTCTGTTCATTTTTGTGCGGACCGTTGACGCTCAATCCAACAGGTCTACACACTGTGCCGCACTGCCCCCACAGAAGGAGTTCGCCATGTATGGGAGCAAGCTCAGAAGTCCACGCCTCCTACTCATGTACATGCTCGCGGTCGCCCTCGCCGCTGTCGTCCTCCCCGCGGCTCCCGCCCGCGCCGCCGCGGCCACCACGTGGACGGTCACGGGCCCCTCCGCCGACGCGCCGGTCTCCGCACAGGTCAGCCTCGGCGGCGACGACGGAGTGTTGCGCCTCGCGGTCTCCCGCCAGGGAGCAGCCGTACTGAACCCCGCCCCGATCGGGATCGAGACCACGGCCGCCGATCTGACGAAGGGCCTGTCCTTCACCGGGCGCAAGGACCGGACGGTCACCGAGTCCTACACGATGACGACAGGTAAGAAGCGCTCGCGGAAGACCGACTACACCGAGACGACCCTCTCCTTCACCGGCTCCGGCGGTGCACGGCTGGACGTCCTGGTGCGGGTGTCGAGCACCGGCGCCGCATACCGGTACGTCCTGCCCGGCTCCGGGAGCGTGACGGTAAAACGGGAGGCGTCTTCCTGGGAAGTGCCGGCATCGGCGAAGGCCTGGCTGGTCCCGGCCCATCGCGAGGATCAGGGACAGTGGGTCAGCACGACCGCGGGCGGCGCTCCGGCCAACGACTACGCCGTACCCGCTCTGTTCCAGGTCGGTTCGAGTTACGCGCTGCTGGCCGAGACGGACATCGACGGCCGTTACGCCGGCAGCCGCCTGACACACCGGGCGGGGTCCGGGAACTACAGCACCTCGATCACCAACGCTCCCGTCACCGCGGCCCTGCCGCTGGCCACGCCGTGGCGCACCGCCGCCGTCGGGGACCTGGCAAGCGTCACCGAATCCACGATCGTCGACGACCTCGCGCAGCCGTCCAAGGTGAGCGACACCTCCTGGATCAAGCCGGGCGCATCCGCCTGGTCCTGGCTGACCGAGCACTCGAGCCCTTCGGACCCCGCCCGCCAGCGCAAGTACATCGACTTCGCCCAGCACCACGGCTGGGGCTACGTCCTGGTCGACGAGGGCTGGCAGTCCAGCTGGATGCCGGACCTCGTGAAGTACGCCGACGCGCGGGGCGTCAAGGTGATCGCCTGGTTCAACTCCTCCGGCCTCCAGACGGCCGAGCAGCGTGACAAGTGGCTGCCCCTCGTCAAGAGCTGGGGCGTGGCGGGAGTGAAGATCGACTTCAGCTACGAGTACACCCAGCCCACCCTCAAGTGGTACGACACCGTGCTCGCGCAGACCGCCCAACTCAAGCTGCTGGTCAACTTCCACGGCTCCGCCACGGAGCGCGGCATGCAGCGAACCTGGCCGCATGTCATGACGGGTGAGGCGGTCTACGGCGCGGAACAGCAGAACAACCGGGCCGCCCGCAACACCGTGCTCCCGTTCACCCGCAACGTCATCTCCAGCATGGACTTCACTCCCGTCGTCTTCAGCATGAACAATCGGGACACCACCGACGCCCATGAGCTGGCGACCGCCGTGGTGTTCGAGTCGGGCTGGCAGCACTACGCCGACAACCCCGAGAGCTACCAGTCCCGGCCCGAGGCGCTGCGCATCCTCGATCAGCTCCCGACGGCCTGGGACGAGACGCGGCTTCTCGCCGGCACCCCCGGCCAGGACGCCTACATGGCTCGCCGGGCGGGCGGCAAGTGGTACGTCGGCGGCATCTCGTCCGTGTCCGCGAAGAAGTTCCAGACATCGCTCGGCTTCCTCGGCGACGGCCGGTGGCTCCTGGAGACCGTCCGCGACGGCTCCGGCCCGCTGGTACGCGAGACCAGGGTGGTCTCCCGCACGGACACCCTGTCCGTGGCGATGCAGCGCAATGGCGGCTTCGCCTCGGTCCTGTGCCCCTACACGGAGGCCATGACGACCTGCGGTTCCTCCGATACCGACGGGGTGCTCAAGGGCCAGGAGTCCGGCCTGTGCGTCGACGTGCCGGACGGTACGCAGACCAACGGGACCGACGTCCGGCTCGCGGACTGCAACGGCGACAACAACCAGCTCTGGACGCAGAACCCGGCCAAGCAGCTCCGGGTGTTCCCCGGCAAGTGCCTGGACGTCGACGGCGGAGCGACCGCCGACGGCACAGCGGCCCAGATCTGGGACTGCAACAACACCGGCGCCCAGACGTGGACGGTGAGGGACGACGGCTCCGTGCTCAACCCCGCCTCCGGCAAGTGCCTGGAAGCCCGTGACCACGGTACGGGAGCCGGTACGGGGCTGGTGATCCGTGGCTGTGACGGCGGAGCCCAGCAGAAGTGGGCGCGCGGCGCGGCGACCGGAGCGCTGAAGGGGCAGGAGTCCGGTCGCTGCCTCGATGTGCCCAACAGCGCGACGGACAACGGAACCCGCCCGGCGTTGTGGGACTGCAACGGCGGAGCCAATCAGACCTGGACGTCCACGGCCTCCAACCAGCTGCGTATCTACCCCACCGAGTGCCTGGACGTCCGCGACGGCGCGAGCGCCGACGGAAGCGCCGTCGTCATCACGGACTGCACGAACGCGACGAGCCAGAGGTGGCGTGTCATGGCCGGCGGTTCGATCGTCAACGTGGCGTCCGGCAAGTGCCTGGACGCCTACGACCGCGGCACGACGAACGGCACTCAGGTGATCATCTGGCCGTGCAGCGGAGCCGTCAACCAGAAGTGGAACCGCGGCTGACCTGTCCTGTCGCCCCAGAAACAGGAACAGGAACAGGAACAGGAACACAGGAACAGAACGACTCGCTTCCCCCCACGGAGGTCCAGACACCATGACCATCTCACGACGTCAGTTCGGTCTCGGAGCGGCGGCAGCAGTTCTCGCTGTGCCGCTGATCGACCGGATGGGCAACCGGAGCGCGGACGCCGCCGAGCCGGCGGCCGCGGCGACCGTCACGACGTATCCCACTCCTTCCTACTTCAACGAGAGTTCCTCCTATTCGCTGAAGGTGGAGTCGGACGAGATCGATGTCGTGAAGAACTTCGGCTACTCCTGGGCGCGGTTCTCGTACTCCGGAACAGCCGAATTCACCGTGACCGCGAAGGAGGACATCGATTCGTATGACATCAGCCCGCACAGCTACGGGGTAAAGGCAACCACGAACGGCAGGGACCTCACCTTCTCCCTCTCCCAGGAGGAGTCGCGGTACCTGGTCATCAAGATCAACGGTCTGGAGAACCTCGCCATCACGGCCGACCCGCTGGAAACGGGGAGGCCGTCGCCCAATGGTCGCGAGGTGAAGAGCATCAACGACTACTCGGGCGTCGACAACACGGGCGGCAAGTTGATGACTTCGATCATCCAGGACGCCATTGACGACGCGAACGCCCGCGACGGCGGCGGCACGGTCTACTTCCCGAACGGCGTGTACAAGTTCTCCCAGATCGAGCTCAAGAGCGATGTCACGCTCTACCTGGCAGCCGGTGCCGTGCTCCGCGGATCGGAGAAGCTCAGTGACTACGACTGGACCGGTGACCACTTTCGCGCGGCGAACATCCGTATCAACGGAGCGTCCGATGTCGCCATCACGGGAAGGGGGATCATCGATTCCAACGGGAGCGCACTGACGTCAGGAGACAGCGGGCCGAACCGCGAGAACATCGTCTCGTCCTACAAGGGTTCCAACGGGAGCAAGCCGAAGGGGCTGACCTTCGAAGGGATCACGCTGAGGGACGGGACGACCTGGAACTTCAATCTCCAGAGCTCCACCGACGTAAAGATCCACAACGTCAAGATATTCAACAACGACACCTGGATCCACGGTGACGGATTCGATCTCGTCACCACGTCGCATGCGGTGGTCGACCAGTGCTTCGCCTACACCGGGGACGACGCGTTCTGTGCGAAGGGCTCGGCCGACGACACGATGACGGACGTCGTATTCCAGAACTCGGTCGCCTACACCAGGTCCGCCGGCGCGAAGGTGGGAATGCAGGGGGCCTCCGACATCAGTGACATCTGGTTCAAGAACATCGACGTGATCCAGGGGTACCGGGGCGTGAGCGTGGACCACGACCAGGGATCCGGAAGCTGGACGGACCTTCACTTCATCGACATCCGGACCCAGAAGATCTATGACAACGGAACGCAGGGGCAGTTCAGGACGGCTCCGATCCTCATCTGGACCGAGGAGAAGGACGGAGTGGGTCCTGTGAGCAAGGTGGAACTGACCCGCTGCAGCTTCGAGGACATAGAGGACTTCCACTCCATCATCCAGGGGCATGACGAATCGAGCAGAGTCACCGACGTGACCATTACGGATCTGACGGTCAACGGCGAACTGATCGAGAAGGCCTCGGATGCCTTGATCGACATCAAGGAACACACCTCCGACATCACATTCGCCACCTCCTGACGAGCTCGTGCCAGGAAAGCGGTGGGAGCCCGCCGCCCACGAACTCGTCATCGCCCAGCCCCACTCTCGCGGGACAATCCTCAGGAGCCGCACATGTTCAACGAACGGCATGATCTCAGACGACGCATGGCGGCTTCGGTCGCATCCTTCACACTGACCGTCGGTGGCCTGGCAGGCGCGGCCGCGGTGACCTCGGGAGTCACTGTCGGCGTGCAGGCCGCCACCGTGGCGGCCGCGCCGCAGGCCGCCGCGGTCGAGAACGGCCTCGCCCGGACCCCGCAGATGGGGTTCAACAACTGGAACACCACGGGCTGCGGATCGCAGTTCAACGAGGCGATGGTCAAGGGCATCGCTGACCTCTTCGTCTCCAAGGGCCTCAAGGCCGCCGGTTACACCTACGTCAACCTCGACGACTGCTGGGCGCTGCCCTCGCGGAACGCCTCCGGCAACCTGGTACCCGACCCGGTGCGCTTCCCGAACGGCATCAAGGCCGTCGCGGACTACGTCCACTCCAAGGGGCTGAAGTTCGGCCTCTACTCCAGTGCGGGCACCAAGACCTGTGCGGACAACGGCTTCCCCGGCGGTCTCGGGCACGAGAAGCAGGACGCCGACCAGTGGGCCTCCTGGGGCGTGGACTACCTGAAGTACGACAACTGCAACAACACCGGCGCCGATGCCAAGACCCGTTACACGACGATGGGCGACGCGCTGAAGGCCACCGGCCGTCCGATCCTCTACAGCATCTGCGAGTGGGGCTCCAACTCGCCCTGGAACTGGGCGCCGGCCATCGGTAACTCCTGGCGCACCACCGGAGACATCAACGACACCTGGTCGAAGATGATCGAGATCGCCCACAAGAACCAGCCACGGGCGCAGTACGCCAAACCCGGTGCCTGGAACGACCCGGACATGCTGGAGGTCGGCAACGGTGGCATGACCGACACCGAATACCGCACCCACTTCAGCCTCTGGTCCCAGATGGCCGCGCCCCTGCTCATCGGCAGCGACATCCGCAGCGCGAGCCCGGCGACGTTCACCATCCTGGAGAACAGTGACGTCATAGCCGTCGACCAGGACCCCCTGGGCAAGCAGGGCACCGTCGTCTCGTCCTCCGGCGGACACGTCGTCATGTCCAAGCAACTGGCCAACGGCGACCGGTCGGTCACCCTCACCAACGAGAACGGTTCCGCCGCCACCGTCAGCACCACGGCCGCCGAGGCCGGGCTGCCGGCGGCGTCCTCGTACCGGCTCGCCAACCTGTGGTCCAAGGCGGTGTCGTCGACGAGCGGCACGATCAGCGCGTCGGTGCCCGCGCACGGCACGGTCATGTACCGGGTCTCGGCCGGCACCGGCAGCAGCACCGGCACGACCCATCCCCTGATCAGCGCCTCGTCCCAGCGCTGCCTGGACGCGGAAGGCGCTGAGACGGAGCCCGGCACCAAGATCGAGATCTGGGACTGCAACGGACGCCCCAACCAGGCCGTGACGCTCACCGCCGCAGGTGAACTGCGGCTCTACAACGGCTCGCAGTGCCTCGACGCCTACGACAAGGGGACCACCCGGGGCACGGCGGTGCAGCTGTGGACCTGCAACGGCGGTGCCAACCAGAAGTGGAGGCTCAACCCCGACGGATCCATCACCGGTACCCAGTCGGGGCTGTGCCTCGATGTGACGGGTGGCGACAAGCCGGCAGGGAACGTCAACGGCGCCGCGCTGGAGCTGTGGACCTGCAACGGGGGAGCCAACCAGAAGTGGAGCCTGGGCTGATCGCCTCCGATCGCCTCTGATCCGGCCGGATCCGGACAACCAGGCACCTCAGAGGCCGTGGACGTGACGGCGCGGCTTCGAGAACAGCAGACCCACCCACTCAGGCATGGGAGACACGATGAAGCGCGAACAGATCAAACGCAGGACCGTGCTCGCGACGGCAGCGGGCGCCCTGGCCGCAAGCGCGGTCACCGCTCTGCCGCAGCGCGCCCTCGCGGCCGGTGGCGAAACGGAGCGGCTCGGGGACTACGCCAAACACAGCGTCGAAGGCGGCCGGAGCGTCACCGTCACCAGCGTGAGCGGACAGCGGCTCCGGCTCACCGCGTACGGAGACCAGATGGTCAGGGTGAGCGCGGCCCGCGCCGAGGAGGACTTCTTCTCCGACACCCGCTACGAGATGGTGCAGCCGGAGAGCCATACCGCTCTCGGCGGCAGCCTCAAGGTCACGGTCACCAACGACACGCTGGAGATCCGCACCGCCGCGGCCGACGGTCTGCGCATAGTGCTGCGCAAGAAGCCACTACGGCTGGAGTTCTACTCCCTGGCCACCGGCGCCCTGCTGACAAGGGAGGACGCCACACGCGGCATCTCCTGGAGCGGGGCGAACAACACCGTCGTCACCGAAGCGTTCGTCCCGCCGTCCTCCGGTGAGCGCTTCCTCAAGGCCGGACACGGCATGCTCGGCCGCACACCGCGGCTCGACCGCACCGGTGACACGGTCTCCCACAACTACGCCGACGCCTCGGCCAAGAACCCGGACAACCAGGCACCGGCCATCGTGCCGTTCTACCTGTCCGACCAGGGATACGGCGTCTTCTTCAACACCACGTTCGACACGACCTTCCACTTCGGCGGGGCGAACGGGTACGGATTCCTCGCCGACGGGCACGACTCCGGCGGGGTGAGCCCCCAGCTGGACTACTTCCTGATCAACGGCCCCCGGTTCGCCCAGCTCCTCGACCGCTACACGCAGCTCACCGGCCGTCCGAGGCTGCCTCAGCGATCCGTGTTCGGGCTCCAGCTCTCCGACAAGAACTTCGCCGACGTGAGCGACCAGAACTGGTGGCGGGAGAAGATCACCCAGCACCGCGCCGCCGGCTTCCCCTTCGACCACCAGGTCAATGACAACCGCTGGCGCGAGGGCTCGGGCTCCTGGTCCGGATCGTGGTTCGAGTTCAGCCACGACCGCTGGCCCGACCCCGCCGGCTACCAGAAGTGGGCCGCCGGGAGCGGCGTCACCGTGACTCTGGACTACAACCGGAACAACACCAATGAGATGGCGGGATGGAAGGGGGGCCCGCCGCCCGGATACAGCTTCGCGACGGCTGACCTGAAGGACGTGAAGGAGAACAACGCCGTCCCCGACTGGAGCAACCCCGACACCCGCGCCTGGGTGTGGAAGGTGTTCTGGGACAAGGCCCTCAACCCGGCGCTCAAGTACCCCGGCGACGCCTTGTGGATCGATGAGGTCGACGACCTCGGAGCGATCCCGTACACGGCGAAGACGGCTGATGGCCGCCGCTGGGCAGAAGAGCGCAACGCCTACTTCCTGAACGTGCACAAGGCAGTCGGCAAGGAGGGCTGGGACCCCGACAAGAGCGGGCACATCGGAGCCGCCAAGCGCCCCTGGAACTGGAGTCGTGGTGCCACCGCGGGCCAGCAGCGCTACGGGCACTACTGGACGGGCGACATCCGCTCGACCTACGACGAGATGCGGAACCAGATCCGGGGCATGCAGACAGCCGGTCTGGGCGGCTTTCCCTTCGCCAACATCGACGGCGGCGGCTTCGGCGACGGCAACCTGATCTCCGACGCGTTCTACCGCAACTGGCCCGCAGGCTGGTCCAGCCTCGCACCGATCTGGCGCCCCCACGGCACTGCCTCGACCAAGGACCGGGGCAAGCTGGCGTCGCGCTGGCCGCTCGACCAGGGCACCCAGGCGCGGGCGGACTTCGCCAAGTACGGTCAACTGCGGTACGGACTGATGCCGTACATCTACACGCTCGCCCACCAGGCCAACGCCACCGGCATGCCCATGGCGAGGGCCATGGTGATCGACTATCAGGACAGGCCGCAGGCCTACACCCACGACCTGCAGTACATGTGGGGTCCCTCGCTCCTCGTCGCCCCTGTCACCTCCGACGGCGGGAGCGTCCAGCAGATCTGGCTGCCGGCCGGAACCACCTGGTACAACTTCTGGGCGGACATCAAGCACACCGGCTCCGACAGCGCGGACCTCCCGTACACCACCCGCACCGGGGAAACACCGCTGTTCGTCAAGGCGGGCGCCATTCTGCCCAGGTACCCCTACGCGCAGAGCACCGCCTACCTCACCGGGCGGCAGCTGGAGATGGACGTCTACGCGGGGGCCGACGGCGCCTTCGAGGTCGTCGAGGACGACGGGGTGACCGAGGCGTACCGGACCGGCAAGAAGACAAGTACCACTCGTCTCACCTACACCAACGCCTCCAAGCGTGTCGTCATCGCCCACCCGAAGGGCACGTACGAGGGCGCGCCCGGCAAACGGCGCTACGTGATCCGCATCCACGGCCTGGACGCACCCGTGGGAATGCGGGTCAACGGCGGCGCCACCCTGCCCGCCTTCACCAGCGAGGCAGCGGCCCTTCTCAGCGAGAAGGGAGCCGGCAGCGTATGGGACGCGAAGGCGAAGGTCCTGAGCGTCGTCACGCCGGAGATTCCCGTCGCGGAGGGCGGCGGCAACGCCGCCACCGTCGAACCCAGCGGTGGCGCCTTCCCCGCCGTCGGAGGCGGCACGGTCTACCAGGCCGAGAGCGCACGGCTCGACAGCACCTTCGCCATCGACACGAGCCACCCCGGTTACACCGGCACCGGATACGCCGATTTCACCGGCACATCCGCGGACGGATCGACCATCGCGTGGACGGTCTCCGCCGCGACGGCCGGCACGAAGCGACTCCTCGTCCGCTACGCCAACGGAAGCGACAGGGACCGCCCCGTGACCGTCGACGTCAACGGCAAGAAGGCCGGCACCCTGGCCATGGCACCCACCGGCAGCTGGGACACCTGGGCGACTGCCTCCGTCACCGCGGACCTCCCGAAGGGGGACAGCATCACCGTCCGTGCCGTCCTCACACAGGCTCAGGGCGCCAACATCGACAGCCTGACCCTGCTGTAGCGAAGGGGGACGCCGTGCTCGCACGCATCCTGACGTCCATTCGACGCCTGTCCTCCGGCGTCCTCACGCTCCTCGCCGCCGCTGCCATGGTGCTGGTGGCGGTGGAGCCCGCGCACGCCGACCCGACCAGCGCGTTCACCCCCGGCAAGGCCTGGACCGACAGCTCGGGCCGCACCCTTCAGATGCACGGACTGGGCATCGTCGAAGTGGGGTCCGCCTGGTACGCCTTCGGCGAGAACAAGACCGGCGAGAGTTCGGCGGACACGAGCTTCCAGTCCATCGACTGCTACCGGTCCACCGACCTGTCGCACTGGACCTACCAACGTACGGCGCTGAGCCGGCAGGCCGACGGTGACCTGGGGCCGGGCCGGGTGGTGGAGCGCCCCAAGGTCCTCTACAACGCCTCCACCGACACGTATGTGATGTACCTGCACATCGACAGCCCCTCCTACGGCGAGGCGAAGGTCGGCGTGGCCACCAGCAGGACTCCGTGCGGTGCCTACGACTACCGGGGAAGTTCGAGGCCACTGGGCGCCCAGAGCAAGGACATCGGGGTCTTCCAGGACACCGACGGATCCGGCTACCTGATGCGCAGGGATCCGGAGCAAGGCCTGCGCATCGAGAAGCTCTCGTCCGACTACCTCACCGTCACCGGTACGGTCCGGACCTTCCCCGACTACGAGTCCCCCGCGATGGTCAAGTCGGGGGGCCGTTACTACCTGCTCGCATCCAACCTGACGGGCTGGCGGACCAACGACAACGTCTACGCGACCGCCACCTCGCTCTCCGGCCCCTGGACTCCCTTCCGCACCTTCGCACCCCCCGGCACCATGACGTACAACTCGCAGACCGCCAACATCATCCCGGTGCAAGGCACCGCGGCCACCACCTTCATCTACGCGGGCGACCGCTGGAACACCGGCGATCTCGGCTCGTCCCCCCTGGTGTGGCTTCCCCTGACCATCAGCGGGACCACGGTGACGGTCAGCTGGCAGAACTCCTGGACGCTCGACACGGGGACCGGCACCTGGACGGGCACCTCCAACCCGGCCGACGCGGCCCGCCACCTCACCAGTGCCGCGAGCGGACACCTGATGGACGTGAGCGGCGGCGCCACCGCCAACGGAACGGGGGTCATCCAATGGCCCTCCACCGGAGGGCCGAACCAGCGATGGGCGCTCCATCGGATCCGCGAGAACGTCTACACCCTCGTCGGCGCCGACAGCGGCAAATGCCTGGAGGTACCGGGCCGGTCCGCGGCACAGGGCACCCGCCTCGACGTGTGGACCTGCGACAACGGCACCAACCAGCAGTGGGCGCTGCAGGCAGCCGGCACCTACTCCTCGTCCTCCAACGCCTCCTACGCCCTGGTCAACCTCAGCAGCGGCTTGGTGGCCGACGTGGCAAAGGAGTCCACCGCCCCCGGCGCGGCGCTCCAGCAGTGGGCCGCCACCGGCGGGACGAACCAGATCTGGAGCCTGAACTGAACGACGCGGCCCAGCCCGCCTGGACCTGCAACCAGGGCGTCGTCCCGGGCGCGGCGGGGTCATCGCACCCGGCCGGGTGGCTCCGCAGATCCCGACTCCGTCAGGGCGCGCTCCTCCAGGGCCCAGTACTGGGCCCTGGACCTCGGCCCGGACCCCGTCGTACGGCTCGCGGCCCACCCGGTGAGGAAGCCCACCGGCACGGACACGAGGCCGGTCGACTCCAGGGGGAACCAGGCGAAGTCGGCCCCGGGCAGGACGGCGGCTGCCGCGGCCGTGATGGCGAACTGGGCGAGGAAGGTGACTTCCCTTCCTTCCAACGCGACCGCGAGCACCACCGCCGGCGCGCCGACGGCGACCGCAGACCAGCGCAGAGTGCGCATCTCACCCGTAGCTCGCCGGTCGTACCCGTCTCTGCCGGCGAAGATGTCGTGCGCCAGAGAAGCTGCCGACGAAAGGGTCAGCGCGGCCGCCACCGTGAGGCTGGTCAGGAAGAACATGGATACGGTGAGGGCGATGGTCATGCCGTCGGCGGAGCCGTCGGCAGCCAGTCGTATGGCGGCTTCTTCATGTACCTCGGCCCGTACCGGTACGACGTGGACCATGGGTGAGCAGGGCTGGAGGGCAGGAGGCCGGTGCGATTCGTGCCTCGGTGCGGCGGGGGATTGCCCCGAGCCCGGGTCTGTCCCGTAGCGGGTGGTGAGACGGGCGCTCTTCAGGCCCGCGGCCGGCCTTCCGCTACCGGTCGCAGGGCATCCACCACGAGGTCCAGCAGCCGCCCCGTCAGCTCCGGGCTGTTGCCGGCCGTCGTGGACAGGAACACCCCGAGGAGCATCATCGTGACCTCGTCCGGCTCGACGTCCGCCCGTAGTGAGCCGGCCTGCGCCCCGGCGTCGAGGATGACCGCGATCGCCGCAGTGAGCCGTTCCCGGGTAGCCGGTGTCGCGATGGCGCCCGAGGCCCAGCCTGCGCGGAGGGTATCGGAAATGCCGCGTTTGGCCGCGAAGAACGCCGCGTAGCGGTCCATCCACGCACGCAGCGCTGCCTCGGGCGGCAGCGTGGAGAGCAGGGCCGGGGCGCTGGTGACGACGGCGTCGAGTTCGGCGGCATAGATGGCCTCGACGAGCGCTTCGCGGGTGGGGAAGTGACGGTAGAGCGTGCCGATCCCGACGCCGGCCTCGCGGGCGATGGCGTCGAGGGGGGCCTTGCCACTGGTCGCGGTGAAGGCATCGCGGGCGACTTCGAGCAGCCGCTCGCGATTGCGCCGGGCGTCGGCGCGGGCCGGGCGCCCAGCCGTGTTCGCTGATCCGTCGGGCGCGGTCGAGTCTGACGCGGTCAAAGCGGAGGCCCTCCGTTTAGTGTTACGGTCGGTGGTAACGGAGTCTCTCCGTTTACTTCCATCGTCTCATGAGAGCGGCCCTGCCATGACGTCCACCGCGCGATCTACCCAGCTCACGGCCACCGGAGCAGCACGAGTCGGCGGGCCCGGCGCGCTCGCGGGCCGCACCGTCTCCCGCGTCGGCTACGGCGCCATGCAGCTGCGGCGGTTGGATCGCGCTGCGGCGATCACGCTGTTGCGCCGCTCCGTCGAACTGGGCATTGATCACGTCGACACCGCCCACTTCTACGGCACGGGCTTCGTCAACGAGGTGATCGCCGCCGCCCTCCGCCCCGAGGACGACGTCCTGGTCGTCAGCAAGGTCGGGGCCGAACCCGCTGCGGGTGGTCCCGTCCCGCTGCGCCTCGCCCAGCGGCCCGAACAGCTGCGGGCCGGCGTAGAGGACAACCTCAAGAGCCTCGGATTCGAACAGATTCCCCTGGTCAACCTGCGCCGCGCCGACCACGGTCCCGGCCTGCGAGCCGAAGGCGACCAGATCGTCGACCTCGACGATCAGCTCGCCGTCATGGCCGAACTGCGGGACGAGGGAAAGATCGGCGCCATCGGTCTCAGCAGTGTCTCCCTCGACGGCCTGCGCCGAGCCCTCTCCGTGGGCATCGCCTGCGTGCAGAACGCCTACAGCCTGGTGTCGCGCGACGACGAGGACGTGCTGCGGCTCTGCCTCGCCGAGGACATCGCCTGGGTGCCGTACTTCCCGCTCGGCGGCGCCTACGCGGGCCTGCCGAAGGTCACCGACGAGCCCGCCGTCGCCGCAGCCGCGCAGGCGCTGGGCGTCGCCCCCGCCCAGATCGGCCTTGCCTGGCTGCTGCAGCACACCCCGAACACGCTCCTCATCCCCGGCACCGCCGACCTTGAGCACCTGCGGGCGAACACCGAGGCAGGCGCGATCACCCTCGATGAGGCCACTCTCGCCGCACTCGACGCCGTTCCCTCGCGCCCCGGCGACATCGAGGTCGGATAGCCCCGTTCGCCCGCACCACCACACCGGGAGGTCACCCTTGACACTGAACGCCGCCGAACGGCACCGCACGGGCGAGGAGTTCGCCCAGAACCTCGCACTGTCCGGGCTCACGCCCCACGACGTCGCCACCGATCTGGCCTTCACGCCGGAGCGGCTGCGCCGGACGCTCGACGTCGACCCCGCATCCGACCCCGTCGACGTATGGCAGCTGCGCGACTACCTCCGGCAGGCCGTCCTGGACGCCGGGGGTACGCCTGCCCCCTATACCGTGCTCAACGACCGCTCCCGGCTCAGGGCGCGCCTCTGGTTCCGACTGCGCGACGCCCCACGGCACGTCTTTACCAGGGCGTGAACCGGCCCAGGACCGCAGAGGAGCACGAGCTCACTCCCTCCTCGCACAGTGGAGCGCTTAGGCTGCCTCGCAGCGTCGGCACGGTGCGGGCCAGGACGCGGGAGGTCCGATGGAGCCGATGGGCCAACCGCAGGCCGACGATGTGCTCGCTTCGTGGGCGCCGGCCGGGATGGGAAGCATCGTCGTCGTCCTCGGCCGGGGCGTGGTGATCCACAAGGCGATCGTCTCGGGCAAGGCCGGTGCCGCCTCTTCGCGCGGTTGGAGACCGGCTTCTGCCGCGGGGCTCAGAGGGTAGTCGTGCGAGAACCGGTGCGAGTGCGCTGGTAGCGCGCGGGCGTGGTGCCGACGTGGCGTGTGAAGTGCCGGTTCAGGTGGGCTTGATCGTGCAGGCCAACAGTTGTGGCGACCTCGGCGGGTCGGTGGCCGTCGAGCAGAAGGCGACGTGCGTGTTCGATGCGCTTACCGGTGAGGTAGGCGTGTGGGGGCAGGCCGTATGCCTGTTTGAAGCAGCGGATCAGATGGGTGGGGTGGGCGTGCAGGGTGGCTGCGGCCTCGTGCAGGGAGAGGCCGGCGCGGGTTCGTGAGTCCAGCAGTTCTCGCAGCCCGGCGGCGAGGTGGTTCGTCTCACGCCCCGGTGCGCGGGGCTGGAGCGCGGTGAGGTGGAAGCGAAGCCGCTCTTGGATGAACGAGAGGCGCGACTCGGCTTCGAACCCGTCTCCGGCGTGGATCAGGGTGGTGTGCAGTTGGTCGATCCGCCGATGCAACAGCCCATCAGTGAGGACCGGAGTGTCCGCTGCCCGGCCGGCCAGACTCTGCGGGAGTACGGAGTCGTCAAGGTAGAGGTTGCGCTTGCGGAACCCGGACTCGGTAACGGTCCGGCCGTCATGGGGGACGCCGGGAGGCAGCAGGAGGACGCCGGCGCTGCCGGTCGCCCCGTGGCGGCGACCGTCCAGGCCGAAGTCCACCGAGCCGTCGTCGAGGATCATCAGGTCCCACGTGTCGTGGGTGTGGGCCGGGTAGGCGTGGTCGGTGAAGTGTGCGTGGAACACCTCCGCCCCGGCGGAAGTCCTTCGCGGCCCGGAGTGCGCCTCCAGGGTGAGCATGCCGGCCGGCCCCGGGTGGTGCGGGGCTGCCGCCTGCCGGGATGAGACGGGCAGGCACGCCATCACTGGCGTCGCAGCCTCCGCCGGAGCACCAGGAGGTCGATGCCGGCGGTCGCGGCGAGGAGGGCGCACACCCCTGCGAGAACGGCCAGCTCCGTGCGGGTCGGTGTGTCGCCGGGACCGGCGGCAGCCGCCCCGAGGGCGAGCAGCACCGCGGCCACCACGAAGACCGACAGAGCCGTCGTGGCGAGAATTCTCCTGAGGCGCAGCGCACTGCGAGCGTTTGCGGGTTCCGTGCCTCGTCGCATCCGAATCTCGCGCTCCTCCGGCGTGTCGTGTCAGCCCTTGGCCACCGTAGCGGTCAGGAGTCTGCCTGGACGGTGCCGGCGGTCTCCCGGAACGCCGGAATGCGCAGTGGCGCTGGAGCTGCCCGGGGACCGAGAGCAGGAGGCGGCATCGTGCATTGGGGTGAAACCGGCAGCGCGTAGACGGTTCGGCATCGCACATGTCGCCGTTGCGCAGCCGCCACCGCTGCCTCCACTCGCGGTCCACGGCCGAACGAGGTCAAGCGGGCCGGAGATGTGATGGATCGCCCGGATCAGGGAACTCGTCTCCCGTCGCACGGTCTCTCCCCCTCGCACCCGTACGAAAGGCCCGGCCATGCCCACCCGACCGACCACGCTCGATTCCAGCAGCGACCTGCACCAGATCTTCGAGCTTGCCCAGCAACTGCGCGTGGACTCCGTTCGGTCCAGCACGTCCGCGGGTTCGGGGCACCCCACCTCCAGTCTCTCGGCGGCCGATCTGATGGCCGTCCTGCTAGCCCGCCACCTGCACTACGACTGGTCGGCGCCGGACAATCCCGCCGGTGACCACCTGATCTTCTCCAAGGGGCACGCGTCACCCCTCCTCTACGCCATGTTCAAGGCCGTCGGAGTCGTCGGTGACGAGGAGCTGATGACCACCTACCGCCGATTCGGTCACCGCCTCCAGGGCCACCCCACCCCGGTGCTGCCCTGGGTGGACCTGGCCACCGGCTCGCTGGGCCAGGGCATCGCGTACGGGGTCGGCATCGCGCTGGCCGGCCGGGACCTGGAGAAACAGCCCTACCGGGTATGGGTGCTCTGCGGGGACAGCGAGATGAGCGAGGGTTCCGTCTGGGAGGCGCTCGACAAGGCGGGACGGCACCAGCTGGCCAACTTCACCGCGATCGTCGACGTGAACAGGCTCGGCCAGAGCGGACCGACCGAGCTGCAGTGGGACACGGCTGCCTACGCGCGGCGGGCGGAGGCATTCGGCTGCCGGGCCGTCGTGGTCGACGGCCACGACCTCGAAGCGGTCGACCGGGCCCTGACCACGGCCGCCGACGGGCAGGCGCCCACCGTCATCGTCGCGAGGACCGTGAAGGGCCAGGGCGTCAGCGAGGTCGCCGACCAGGAAGGCTGGCACGGCAAACCGCTGCCAGAGGATCTGGCCGAGCGGGCCGTGGCGGAACTGGGCGGCATCCGCGATCTCCGGGTGCGCGGCCCCCGGCCCCCGGAGGCCACGCCCGTCCCGGCCCCGGCAGCGGGTCCGGTGGAGCTGCCCCGCTATGACGTGGGGGACGAAGTCGCCACCCGGGTCGCCTTCGGCAAGGCACTGGCTGCCCTCGGGGCCCGCCCCGACGTGGTCGCCCTGGACGCCGAGGTCGGCAACTCGACGCACGCGGAGGACTTCAAGAAGGCCCACCCGGAGCGCTACTTCCAGACCTACATCGCCGAACAGCAGATGATCGCCACCGCCGTCGGCATGGCCGTGCGCGGCTACCGCCCCTACGCCACCACTTTCGCCGCCTTCCTCACCCGGGCACACGACTTCATCCGGATGGCCGCCGTCTCCGGGGTCACCATGGCCCTGTGCGGGACCCACAGCGGTGTGGAGATCGGGGCCGACGGCCCGTCCCAGATGGGTGTCGAGGACCTCGCGATGATGCGTGCCGTCCTCGGATCCACCGTCCTCTACCCGTCCGACGCGACCTCGGCCGCCGCCCTGACGGCCGCCATGGCCGACATCGACGGCATCTCGTACCTGCGCACCACCCGCGGCGCCTATCCGGTCCTCTACGACGGGGACGAAACCTTCCAGCCCGGAGGCTCCAAGACCCTGCGCGCAGGTGACGGCGACCAGGTCACCCTGATCGGCGCCGGTGTGACCCTGCACGAGTGCCTGGCCGCCGCCGACGAACTCGCCGCCGATGGCATCCCGGCCCGCGTGATCGACCTGTACTCGGTCAAGCCCGTCGACGCCGGGACCCTGCACCGCGCGGCCTCGGACACGGGAGCCCTGGTCGTCGTCGAAGACCACCATCCCGAAGGCGGTATCGGCGAGGCGGTCCTCTCGGCACTCGCGACGTCCGGCGGCAACCCGCGCTTCGCCCACCTCGCCGTCACCGGCCTGCCGGGATCGGGCACCCCGCAGGAGCTCCTCGACGCGGCCGGGATCTCCCGCTCCCACATCGCCGACTCGGCCCGCGGTCTGGTCGGGCGCCGCTGACATGCGGTCAGGGAGCGTTCTTCCGCCATGTCTCGCTCAGGGTCACAAGGGACCCGAGGCTTTGAGTTCGGTCCCGTCCCGTTGGTGCGGTTCAGGAGGATCAGCACGCGATCGAGGAGCTTGCTCACGTTCTGAATGCCCGGTTCGAGCCCTCGTCGGTGGACGAAGGCGGTGAGTTCAACGACGACGTGGGCGAAGCAGTAGGCAAGGGCGCCGGGCCCGGCGGCCCGTTCGCCGACGGTACTGAGGATGTCCATCGTGCTGATGCTGCGGTCACTCGGCCTTCGCCGCGACCGGGTACGAACTCCTGAATCCGGTAGCCGAAGCCTTCTGAGGTGGCGCCTACGGCAAGCCAGGCCGGGGTGGGACATCCAGTGGAGCGGATCTTCGGGACACCGCCGGCGGCACGGGCGATCTGTGCGGCCCAGCTGCGGTCGGGGCTCCATTTCAACACCGCCTGCTGCCGAGCTGCTCGCCCGGCGGCTACCCCGGGCTGCCCATTCTTCCGGCGGATGGTGGTCTCGGGCCGGGAGGAACTGCTGCCGGAGGAAACCGCGGAGGCCAGGGCCCAGCTGGAAGTCGAGTTGGACTGGCGCGTGCGTACCGTCCGGGTCGGGCCGGTGGAACCGACTGTGGCGGGAAACTCTGAATGGTGGTTCACTTTTTATATGGCCTACCGCAAGACCCCAGCCGAAATCAGTCGGCTCGAAGCCGCCAGAGAGCACCTGATCACCTGTGCCACCTCGGTGATCACGGAAGTGGGCTGGTCACAGGCGTCCGTCACCGCCGTCGCCGACTCGGCGGGCATCGCGGCCGGTTCCGTCTACCAGCACTTCGCGTCCAAGACCGCCCTCGCCGTCGAGGTGTTCCGGCGCGCCGCCGGGCGCGAGGTCGACGTACTGGGCGAGGTGCTCCAGGGGCCGGGCGACCCCGTCGGGCGGATCGGACGCGGCGTCGAGGTCTTCGCCCGCCGCGCCCTGGAGAACCGAGGGCTGGCCTACGCGCTGCTCGCCGCCCCCGCAGAGCCGGCGGTCGGCGCCGAACGCCTCGAATTCCGCCGCCGCTACCGCGCCCTGTTCGCCCAGGTCGTGCACGAGGGCATCGAGTCCGGCCTGCTGCCCGCCCAGAACGGCGAGATCACCGCGGCCGCGCTCACCGGGGCGATCGGTGAAGTGCTCGTCGACCCGCTCGGCGCCCGCGACGAGAAGGCCGCGGAGGCGCTCCTCGCCGAACTCGTCGCCATGGCGTTGCGCTGCGCGGGCGCCCCGCCCCCCGCAGCCCTGACCGGACCCGCGCGAACCCCTGCCTCCCGTCCATCCCACTCGGAGGAAAACCGTGACCACGACCGACGCCCCCCGCAGCCACCCCACCGCCCTGACTCACGAAGTAACGAACCAGACACCGCCGTTGACCGGCCATGACGTCGCGGACGACGCCGTGCTGCTGGAGGGCGTGCGCCGCGAGGGCGCCGAGTGGCACACCGGGGAACTGCACCGCCTCGGCCGCCTCGTCGGCAGCGAGGAGGCGCAGGGCTGGGCCGACCAGGCCAATGACCACGAACCCGTCCTGCGCACCCACGACCGCTACGGACACCGCGTCGACGAGGTCGAGTTCCACCCCGCCTACCACCACCTGATGGACACCTCGGTGGGCGCAGGCCTGGCCGGAGCCGCCTGGGCCGACGAGCGACCGGGCGCCCACGTGGCCCGCGCGGCGGGCTTCATGCTGATGACGACCCTGGAACCGGGGCACCTGTGCCCGGTCTCCATGACGTACGCCGTGGTCCCGGCGCTGCGCCACTCACCCGACCTGGCCAAGACGTACGAGCCGCTGCTCACCAGCCGGGTCTACGAGTCCGGCCTGCGCACCCCGGCCGAGAAGCCCGGACTGCTCGCCGGGATGGGCATGACGGAGAAGCAGGGCGGCACCGACGTGCGCGCCAACACCACCGCGGCCACCGAAGCGGCCGACGGAACCTGGCGGCTGCGCGGGCACAAGTGGTTCACCAGCGCGCCGATGAACGACCTCTTCCTCGTGCTCGCCCAGTCGCCCGGCGGGCTCTCCTGCTTCCTGGTGCCGCGCGTACTGCCGGACGGCAGCCGCAACACCTTCCGCATCCAGCGGCTCAAGGACAAGCTCGGCAACCGCGCCAACGCCAGCAGCGAGCCCGAGTTCGACGACACGGTGGCCTGGCTCGTCGGCACCGAGGGCAAGGGCGTACGCACCATCATCGACATGGTCACCATGACGCGCCTGGACTGCGTCCTGGGTTCCGCCGCCGGTACCCGGGCCGCCCTCGCCCAGGCCGCCCACCACGCCCGCCACCGCTCGGTGTTCGGCGCCAGGCTGATCGACCAGCCCCTCATGCGCAACGTACTCGGTGACCTCTCCGTGGAGTCGGAGGCCGCGACGACGCTGGCGCTGCGGCTGGCCGGCGCCGCCGACCGGGCGCAGCGGGGCGATACCGGGGAGCGCGCGTTCCTGCGGCTCGCCACGGCCGTCAGCAAGTACTGGGTCTGCAAGCGCCAGCCCGTCGCGGTGGCCGAAGCGCTGGAATGCCTCGGCGGCAACGGATACGTCGAGGAGTCGGGGATGCCGCGCCTCTACCGGGAGGCCCCGCTCAACGGCATCTGGGAGGGCTCCGGCAATGTGAACGCCCTCGACCTGCTGCGGGCGCTGGCCCGTGAGCCCGAGTCCTTCGAGGCCTTCCACGCCGAGATCGACGCCGCCGCCGGCGCCGACCGGCGACTGGACGCCGCCTGGCAGGACCTGCGCGGCGAACTCGTGCTCACCGAGGACGCCCCGCTGCGCGCCCGCCGTCTCATCGAACGCGCCGCGCTCGTGCTCCAGGGCTCACTCCTCGTCCGGCACGCCCCGGCCCCGGTCGCGGACGCCTTCTGCGCGTCCCGGCTGGACGGGGACCGGGGCCTGGCGTTCGGCACCCTCGCGCCGGGTACGGACTTCGCCGGACTGCTGGAGCGGCTCCCCGCCTGAGACCGGGGAGACGGAGGAGATGGGGGAGACGTGGGAGACGGGGGTGGGGACAGACGCGCCCCCGTCTCAGGCGACCTCGTCCATCAGGCGGCGCGCGTCGGCCGCGTGACGGATCCCCGCCGGATACGGCAGCGCCCGTACCAGTTCCTCGGCCCGCTCCAGGGCCTCCCGCGCGGCCGCGTGCTCCGCGAGCCGGAACAGGGCCACGGCCAGGGCGATCCGGGCGTCCGCCTCGGCGATCCGCTCGCCGGTCCGCGCCGCCCGCTCGACCTCCGCGTGCGCGATCCGCCACGCCGGTCCGGCATGTCCCGCCCGCAGTCGCCCCCAGGCGGCCAGCACCGGGGCCTCCTCCGCGAAGCCGTCCACGGCGCTGAGCGCATCGCCCGGAAGACCGGCGAGCAGGGCGAGTTCGGCACGGGCCGTGCGGACCTCGCGGCCGGCCTGCCGGTCCACCATCCCCACGGCGGACCGCTCGGCCCGGTCCAGCAGGTCCGCCGCTTCCGAGGGCTCTCCGGTGCGTATCCGCACCAGGGCCAGCGTCGCCAGGGTGTAGGGCAGACACCACGCGTCGTCCGGTTCCGCGCTCGCCACCGCCGCCTCCGCGAGCATCCGCGCGGTGGTGAACTCTTCGAGCAGCAGGAAGAGTTCGGCGAGGTTCGCCCGCTCGAACGCGGCCGCGATCGGATCGCCCGACTGCTCGGCGAGATCGAGGGCGCGCTCTCCCATGGCCACCGCCTCGCGCAGCCGGCCGCCCCGCCGGCGGTTCTCCCGCAAGGTCGACAGGACCGAGCCGAGCAGGGTCGGATCCCCGTACTCCTCGGCCGGAGCGAGCGCCTGGCCGGCCGCCGTACGCGCCTCGTCCAGCCGCCCGTTGAGGCCCAGGTTGCTGGCCTGGAGGGCGTACGAGCGCGCCACGAGCCCCTGCCCCTGTTTTCCTGACACCCGCAGCGCGACCGCGAGCGCCTGCCGGGCGGCCAGGTAGCCCTCCTCGTACCGCCCCTGGATCTTGCAGATCATGGAGAGCGCGAGGTAGTGCCCGGCGGCCGGCTCCACCGGGGTGTCCTCGGTCACCGGATGCTCGCCCAGTACCTGCCTGCCGGAGTCCGGGCCCCCCGCCCGCGCCAGTGCGTCGGCCAGCCAGGCGGCGGTGAGTACGACGTCCTCGTGGTCGCCCCGGCGGGCGAACTCGTCCAGCGCGAGCCGCAGCACCTCGGCCGCCTCACCGAAGTTGCCCATCCGGCAGAGCACCTGGCTGTGCGCGAGGCGGGCACGGGCCGCGTCCACGTCGAGCCGTGCCACCAGGTCCCGGTAGTAGCGGTCCGCGGTGTCGTTGGCGAAGAGGGCCGCGGCCCGTGCGGCGGCCCTGCGCAGGTACTCGGCGGCGCGCGGATCGTCGGCGTGCGCGAAGTGCGAGGCGAGGGTGTCGACGGCGTCGGGGCGGCGGCGCAGCACCGCCTGGGCGAACGCGCCGTGCAACTGCCTGCGGCGGACGGCGGAGAGCTCCTCGTAGCAGGTGAGACGGACCAGGGGGTGCCGGAAGATCAGCCCGGCCTCGTGCTGGCCCGCCAGCACGATATCGCGCTCCTCGACGAGGGAGGCGCCGATGGCGTGCTCCAGCGCGTCGGTGGCGGCGCCGCCGGAGACCGGCGGATGGAGTCCGTGCGCGGCGACGTCGAGCAGTTCCGACAGGGCGGTCTCTGGCCCCGCGACGGAGAGCGCCTCGACGATGCGCCGCGTGTCGGGGTCGAGCCGGCCCAGGCGCTCCGCCACCAGCTGCCGGATTCCGTCCGGCGCCGGGACACCGGGCACGTCCTCCGCCAGTCCGTGGGCGAGCTCCACGGCGAACAGCGGATTGCCGAGGGAGAGTTCCCACACCCGGTTCAGCCGTTCGTCCTTCGCGACGTCACCGGCCGGGGCGTCGGGTCCCGGCGCCGGATGCCGCGCGGCGGGCAGCAGCACCGTGTCGCGCACCACCGCGAGACAGGCCTCCTGGCTCAGCCGCCCCACCTCCTCGCGCGTGGCCAGCCCCTGGCGCAGCAGTGACGTCAGCCCGGTCCTGCGCGGATCGCCGTCGGGTATCTCCTCCTCGCGGCACGTCACCAGGAACCGGGGGCCGCCCGTCTGTGCCGCCCTCCGCGCCAAGTGGCTCAGCAGCTGGAACGAGCCCTCGTCCGCCGCGTGCAGGTCGTCCAGGACGATCAGCACCGGCTGCACGGAGGACAGTTCGCCGAGCAGCCCGGCCGTGGCGCGGAACAGCCGGTCCCGCTCCTCCTCCGGGCTCCGCTCCTCGTCCGCGCGCACCCGGCCCAGCGCCGGGAGGAACGCGGCCAGCTCCGGGTACTCCGTGCCGACCCCGGCCCGTTGGTCCGGGTCGCGTTCGGCCAGCCATCCGTCGAGCGCCTCCGCGAACGCCCCGTACGGCGTGTGCCCCTCCGCGTCGTGCCCGCCGCCCCACAGCACCGCCGTACCGGATGCGGCGGCCCGCCGCGCCACCTCGCCCACCAGCCGGGTCTTGCCCACCCCCGCCTCGCCGGTCAGCAGCCTCACGACCGCGGGGCCGTCCGCCGCGAGCAGCCGTTGCAGGACGGCCTCGCGTCCGCGCAGCGGGGTCGTCACAGGGACCCGCAGGACGGCCGGCAGGGACGGTGCGGACGGTACGAGCGGAAGCTCCGCCGCCAGTGCGACTCGGTGCAGACGCTCTGTCTCCGCGCCCGGCCGCACCCCCAGCTCCGCGTCCAGTGCGGCCCGGCACACGTGGTACTGCCGCACCGCGCGACGCCGCAGCCCCTGCCGGGTGTACACGTCGATGAGGATGCGGTGCGCCAGCTCCTCGGCGGGACTCGATTCGAGCACCCGCTCGGCGGCGGCCGCCGCCTCCGGCACCGCGCCCGCCTCCAGATGTGCCGAGGCGAGCCCGAGCAGCACCCGCTCCTTCAGCTCCGCGAGCTGCGAGCGACGGCCCTCGGCCCAGTCGGCGTAACGGTCCTCGGGCAGCAGTTCGCCGGAGAACCACTCCAGGGCCCGCGCCAGCTCCGCCACGCCGCCGCTCGCCAGCGCGTCGAGCGCGTCCCGTTCGGCCTGGTCCGCGTCGATCCACACCGTTTCCGGGTTCAGGAACAGCAGCGCGCCCTCGGCGACCAGGTAGGAGGACGTGGCGCGCGAGGCGAGTTCGGGCTCCAGGATCCGGCGCGCCGAGTGGAGAGCGACGCGCAGGCTGCCCTGTGCCGCGTGCGGCTCTGCGCCGGGCCAGCAGATGTCGATGACCTGCTCGCGGTGCAGGCGGTGTTCCGGCACCACGGCGAGCAGCTTCACCAGGGCCTGTGCGGTCAGTCTCGGCCAGCGTTCTGCGGGCGCCGCGCCGGACTCCCGGGTGACCCGAAAACCGCCGAAAAGGTGCAGGTTCAAACGTGGCGCCACGGGATCGGTGCCGGTGGTACGTCGTGCGTTCATGAGGGCGCAACTGTAACCGAGCATGCCGAGGACCCCCGGGCGCGGCCCGGGAGTCCTCAGTGGTCAACGCATGCACGGGTCGTCACGGCGCGGTGCCGCACGGACCCGGCGGTGCGTCAGGACAGGGTGTACACCGCCATCTGGCGACCGGAGTCGTTCAGGGACAGGACGCCGCCGCCCAGCTGCTCGGCCATGCGGTTGTTGCCGTGGTCGTCGAAGTTCAGCGAGACCATGTCGTCGACGCCGTCGCCGTCCAGGTCGGCGGCGAGGTAGTTGCGGCCTCCGCCGTTGGTCACGCTGCCGAGGCCGGACTGGAAGGACGATTCCTCGGTGAGGACCGACGGGTCCCACACGCCCAGACCGCCCTCCACACCACCGGCCACCAGCCGCCGGCCGCCGGGTCCGTCGATGAACTGGGCGGTCCGCAGGGGCGCCACCACCGAACTGGTGGTGTCCTTGCCGTCGGCGCCGTAGCCGCGGAAGGTGCCGAAGCTCAGGTCGTAGAGCGGGTCGCCCTTGCCGTCGATGAAGAAGTTGCCGTGCGACCACGGACTGCCGTTCACGGTGCGGTGCAGCAGTTCGCCGGTGCGCCCGTCACGGATCTCGATGACATCGCGCGGGGTGGCGGTGGAGATGTCGCCCGCCGTGGTCGGATCGGCCAGCACCATCCAGGTGTAGACGACCGCGTGCCCGTCCGCGTACGGAATGTTCGGCGAGGCGAAGACGGCGTGGTCCAGGAGCGCGCCGTGCAGCTTGCCGTCGACCGCGTTGGCCGGTGCCTCGGGATCGGCCTTCCAGTTCACCGTGCCCTTCGCACCGTCGAGCGCGACACCGTTCTCGGCGGCGTCGGGCAGGTCCAGCGCGTTCTTGGAGGCGTACTGCGTGTACACCTGGCCGTCACCGGTCACGGTGTCGGAGAAGACCACATCGCCGTCGGCCGCGGGGGCCGAATACGTCCACAGCGCCTTGCCGTTGCCCTTGTAGACGCGCAGCGCGTCGGTCGGGACCAGGATCTCGGCCTTGCCCTTGCCGTCGGTGTCGGCGACCGTGACGGAGCGGACGTACTGCCCGCCGCCGTCGATGGTCGTCAGGATCTTGCCGGTGGTGCCGTCGAGCACGACCACCGCCGTCTCCGCGGCGACGATCACCTCGGGCTTCTTGTCACCGGTCACGTCACCGGTCTGGACGCTGAGGACGGAGCCGGGGACGGTGGTCTTCCACAGCTGCTTGGGCGCGCCCTTGACCAGCGACGGGCCCGACCACGCCCAGACACCGTTCGAGGTGCCGCCTGCGACCACGTCCAGCTTCTTGTCGCCGTCCAGATCGGCGGCCTGGGCGTAGTTGAGGTCGCCCTGGAGCGGCGTCAGGCTCTGCTGCTTGCCGTTGCCCAGCTTGTACTCGTGGATGTTCTGCTGCGGGTCGATGGTCCGCACGTAGTCGCTGCCGCCGGAGCGGTACGCCTGCTGGAACATCGGTGAGGCGGTCAGCCCGGCGTGCTGCCAGCTGATCTTTCCCTTGGCGTTGAACGCCGTCAGCGAGCCGTACCGCAGGCTGCTGACGTTCTGCGCCAGCGCGCTGTCCGTGTCGTCCTGGGCAGCGGTGATCAGCTTGCCGCCGACGACGTCCATGTGCCAGGTGGCCGGAGCGTTCCTCGTGTTGCCGGGCGCGCGCTTGGTCGTGTGCGTCCACTGGACCGTGGCACCGTCAGAGCCGCTCAGGAGGCGGACGGTACTGGAGTTCAGCGACATGGCGGAGTCGAGGGTCGACTCGCTGACCGCGTACTCGGTCCCGCCGCCCGCGGCCACGTCACCGATCGTCATGGCGGTCGGCAGGGCGTTGATCCGGGTGTCCAGCGCGATGCGCTTGCCGCTGCCCAGTTCGTAGGAGACAACCTGGTACTCGACCGCGTCCGAGGTGTCCGCCTGCTCCAGGGCCACCATCCGGCCCCGGGCGGCGTCCAGGTGCAGCTGACGCCCGTACAGCTCGCTGTCCTTCTGCCAGACGACGGAACCGTCGGCGGTGTCCAGGACCAGGGTGCGCCCGCGTGCGGCGGCCGTGGCGGTCTTGCTGAGGTTCCAGGAGGCGGCGACCTTCCCGTCGCCCGCGTCCTCCAGCGAACCCCAGGCGGCCGCCCCGGTCTCCCCGGTGTCGTAGGTCCAGGTCGAGGAGGGGGTCAGCGCGCCGTCGGCGTACGAGAACCGGGTCCCGTACAGGGCGCCGGTCGCCTCGGCCGGCGCTGTGCCGTTCAGCTGGGGCGAGTCGGCGACCAGCAGCGTCCCGTCGACGATCTTGACCATGCCGGCGTAGGCGTACACCTTCGACCAGAGCGTGTTCCCGGACTTGCCGTCCAGGACGGTCACCATCGTGCCGGACGTCATCTTGGTGCCGGGGATGGTGACGCCGGTCGGCGGGTTCATGCCGACGCTCGCCGAGAAGACCAGGTCCGGGACGCCGTCACCGGTCAGGTCGCCGGTGTCGTAACCCTGGTCGGAGTAGGGAGAGAACGGGCTGACAGCGTTGTACCCCATCAGGACCCGGGCCGGGTAGAACTCGGTCTCCCACGGCCGCAAGTGGGTGATGCCCCAGTCCGCGTACAGCGAGTTGCTGCTGCGGGACCAGGTAGTGGAGCCGTCGGGCTTGTGGAGCTGGATGGTGGCGAGGCTGTGCACGGTGAAGTAGCCGTGCGACCCGGCCTGCACGGTGGCGCCCAGACCGGTGACGCCGTCCAGCGCGGACTTCTTGGTGAAGGTGACGGGCGTGTCCGCGGCGGCGGTGCCGGACGCCGCGCCGGATGCCTTGGACTTCGGTGCGCCCTTGCCGGACGAGTCCTGGAGCGAGGTGCCGTGATCCGTGGCGGCGGGGTCGTCCGACGCGCCGTCCTTGGCCGTGCCGTCGCCGTACACATCGACGTGGGCGTTCGCGGCCAGCTGCTTCGCCTGCTCAGCGGTGAGCCGCATCGCCGTGGGGGAGCTGTCGGCGGCCAGTGCGTGCGGGGCCACGGTCAGCGCGAGACCGGCCGCGACGAGGGTGGAGGCGAGCCGCAGGGCCCGCCGCGAGGCGTGGGTTCTCATTACTTGCCTTCCGGCGCGATACGAACGGCGGAACCGGCGGTCAGCACCGGCTGGTTGTACGAGTACTGGAGTGCGTCGACGCCGGCCTGGTTCTCGATGCCGACCGTCGCACCGACGCCGCGGTCGTCGACCGTGTTGTACTGCAGCGTCACCGCACCGGTGGCCTCGTCGAAGACGGCCTCGAAGGTGGCGCGGCCGCCGGAGCCGTCCGCGTAGGCGGCCTTGTTCCACACGACGGCGAACGTACGGTGGCCGACATCGCCCTTGGTGGCCGTCTGCACGCTGGACTTCTTGTCCAGGACCAGGTCGTCCCAGAGGGCGGCGACGGCGCCGTTGGGTTTGGCGACGGACGGCAGCGCGACGTTGTCGAAGTCACCGAGCCGCGGCTCCATGAAGTTGATCAGACCGTTCGTGGTGACCGAGGCGCTGGTGTAGGAAACGCCGTACAGCTCCACGGGGAACGGCAGCGAGATCGTCTTGGCGTCCTCGTCACCGCTGAGCGCCACCTTCGTGGTGCCCTTGACCCAGGAGTACGTGGCCGGGGAGCAGGTGTGGCCGTAGGAGTCGGTGCGCAGCGGGAGCTTGACCTTCTCCGACATGTCACCGGCCACCTTGAGGGACTCGGCGTACACACCGTTGCAGAGCACCGGGGCGGTGGGCGTCACGGTCAGGGTGTAGCTGCCCTCGGCGACCGCGGGCAGGGTGAACGTGCCGTCGGTACCGGTGGTGACCGGCTTCACCGGCGTACCGGAGACCGCGACGGTGGCCTTGCCCAGCGGCCGGCCCTGGACGTCCTTGACGGTGCCGGAGACCTGGTGCGAGGCGACGGCGTCGAGTGCGAAGTCCTGGGTGAGGTCGCCACTTTCGGTGACCTCGACGCCGGAGACGCTGGACGTCGCGTAGCCGTAGCCGCTCACCGTGAAGTCGTACGTGCCGGCCGAGAGGGTCAGCCGGTAGCCGCCGGTCCCGGTGGTGTGCACGGTGCGCGAGGTGCCTGCGGTGTCGGTGGCCTGGATGGAGAGGCCGGACAGCGCGGTGCCGGTGGCCTTGTCGGTGACCTTGCCGGTCACGGTGCCGGCGCTGTGCGGAGCCTTCTCGACGGAGGAGTAGATGTCGAGCTTGCCCTCGCCCCAGACGTTGTTGGCGGCCGTGGTGCCACCGCAGTGCGTGTCGTCGACGTCGGTCGCGCCCTCGTTGAGCAGGGTGCGGGTGGTGTCGATGTCACCGATGAGCGACGGGGCCGCCGACCAGAGCAGCGCCACCGCGCCCGCGACGTGCGGAGTCGCCATCGACGTACCGGAGATGGTGTTGTACGAGTCGCCCGGCCAGGTGGAGCGGACGTCGACGCCCGGGGCCGAGATGTTCGGCTTCATCGAGCCGTCGACGAGCGACGGGCCGAAGCCGGAGAACTTCGCGATCTTCCCGGTCGAGTCGTACGCGCCGACACCGTAGGCCGGAGCCTGCGCGCCGGGCGCCTCCGTGGTCGAGCAGGTAGCGCCGTCACCGGCGTTGCCGGCCGCGAACGCCTCGAAGATCCCCGCGGCGTTCCATGCCTCGACGATGTCCTGGTAGAACGTCGTCTGGCCGCCGCCCCAGGAGTTGTTGACGATGTTCGGCGCGAGGTCCGGGCGCGGGTTCTCACCGTTGTGGTCGGTCGGCGCGAGAATCCACTGGCCGGCCGCGAGCAGCGCCCCGTCCGAGCAGCTCTCCGTCTCGCAGCCCTTCGCGGCGATCCAGGTCGCGCCGGGGGCGACGCCGACGCCGCCCTTGCCCGCCATGGTGCCCATGGTGTGGGTGCCGTGGCCGTTGTTGTCGCACGGAGCGCTGGTCGGGCACTGACCGCTGGCGTCGAACCAGTTGTAGTCGTGCGTGAAGGAGCCGTCGCCGTTGTTGCCGCGGTAGTTGTCCACCAGATCCGGGTGGTCGTACTGGACGCCCGAGTCGACGCTGGCGATGACGATGCCCTCGCCCCGGTCCCGGTACTCGTCCCAGACCTGATCGGCCTTGATGTCCTTGACGCCCCACTCGGGCGCGCCGTCCTCTTCGGTGGCCGCGGCCTTCGAGGCGGCGTTGACGGCCGCCTTCGTCGCTGCCTTCGAGGGCTTGCTCTCGATGTCGTCGAGCTTGTAGTGCTGCTCCTTGACGATCTGCGCGACGTCGGAGCGCTTCGAGAGTTCCGCGATCAGGTCCGCGTCACCGGTGACCTTGACGGCGTTGGCGATCCAGAAGTCCTGGTGGCCGACCTTCTTCTTGTCGAGGAAGGAGTTGAGCGAGCGCTGGCTCGTCTGTGCCTTCGTCTTCAGCTCGCTGAACGCCGACTTCGCCTTCGCGGCGTGGGCGCGCTTGCCCTTGGCCGGCGACAGGTCGGCCTTGTCCTTGAGGACGACGAAGAACGACGCGTCGCCGCCGCCGTCCACGGCGTTCAGCAGGGCGGCGTCGACCTGGGCGGTCGGCCCGGAAGCGGCGGCCGCGGACGGTGGGCCGATCAGCAGGCCCGTGACGGTGAGCGCTGCGGCCGCCCATGCGGCGGTTCTGCGCCGGGGCGATCGGGACAGGTGCATCGGGATGCTCCTCCAGGAACGGTACGGGGGAGTCCGCACGCTAGAAGGGCACCGTTACTCGGGCATTACAAGGCCCTCAGGGGCGTTGGCCAGGGGACTTCGTCCGGTTCAGGAGCCGTCCGGCGAACCGTCGCCCGAGTGACCGCGGGCCCACGTACGGCTCTGCGCGAGCGCCTCCTCCAGCGGCTCGAACAGCGCGCCTCCGGCGGGGATCACCCCGTCGGGGCCGAGATCCCCGGCGATTCCGGTCGTCTCCAGGAGGCGGCCGAGCTCCGGCTGCACGCCCACGAGGACCAGCCGGGCCCCGTTCCGGTCGAGTTCACGGATCCGGCGCCGCAGCAGCTTGACCACCATGGAGGACGGTACGTCCGGCAGCCCGCGCATCACGAGGACGAGCACGGCGCCCGTCGCCCCGTCCGCCCGCGGCAGCGACGCCTCGATCCTGGGCAGCTCCGCGAACAGGCTGACCCCGTCGTAGTACAGGACGGTGACCTCGCCGGGCGTCAGCCGCTCCGGAACCGGCGCCGGATGCCAACGCCCCTCCGGGTCGCGCACCAGTGCCAGCAGCCGCGCCCGGCGCGCCGCCTGCGCGCAGTACAGCAGGAGCGACAGGACCGCGCCGAGCACGATCGCCCGCTGCAACGGGATCTGAGTGGTGGCCAGGAAGGTCACCGCCATCGCCGCGAACGACAGCCGCGAGGTGCGCAGCACCAGCCGCACGTCATCGCGCTTGCCCAGGATCAGCTCCCCGCCGACCACCAGGATCAGCCCGCCGATGACCGGCATGGGGATGCGTTCGGCGAGCGGCGCGCACACCAGCACGACGGCGGCGAGCAGCACCCCCGAAAGGACCCCCGCCCACCGGGTACGGGCGCCTGCGGACACGGCCACCCCGGTGCGGGACAACGAGCCGCCGGCCGGCAGCGACTGGAAGAAACCGCCCGCGAGGTTGGCCAGCCCCTGGGCCGCGAAGTCGCCGTTGACGGAGGAGCGGGAGCCGTCGGGGTTGGGCATGGACGGCCCGATCCCGGCGGCCTGCGCCAGCGCCACCAGGGCCACCGCGCACGCCCCGCCGAGCAGCTTCGGCGCGGCGGACAGGTCGGGCGCGGAGAACCCGGGGAGGGCGGCGGGGATGTGCGCGATGTCGCGCACCAGCTCGACGTCCACTCCGAACACCGCGACTCCGGCGGTCGAGACGGTCATGGCGATCAGCAGGGCCACCGGCTTCAGGGGGCGCACCAGCCGGGCGAGCGCCCACACCGCGATGGTGACGAGGGCGACGAGCGTGGTGTCGAGCTGCCAGTCCGTGAGATGCGCGAGCCAGTCGCCCAGCTGGTACAGGCGGTTGTGGCCGTGCGGGTCGTAGCCGGTGGCGTCCTTGAGGACGCCGGTGACGATCTGCAGTGCGATCCCGACGGAGAAGCCCGTCATCACGGCGTTGGACACGAAGCTCAGCAGCACCCCGAGCCGCAGCGCACCCATGAGCAGCATGACCACGCCCGCCATGAGCGTCAGGGTGGCGATGCTGCCGGTGTCCTTCGGGTCGAGTCCGGCGTCCTTCAGCACGCTCTGGGAGGTGAGGGCGATCGCACTGGTGAGGGTGGTGACCATGAGGACGGTTCGGGCGGTGAGCGAGCCGACGATCGCCGGTACGACGCCCGCGTACAGCCCGGCGACCGGATTGAACCCGGCGATCGCCGCGTACGCCATGCCCTCCGGGATGGAGAACAGGCCCGTGACCAGTCCGGAACCCACATCCGCCGGGCGCGGCCTGCCCAGCCGGGACCTCGCAGCCTTGAACACGGCCCGCACCGGGATCACGCGGCCAGACCGCTCACCGCGTCACCCACGTACTTGACGCCCAGGACGATCAGCAGCGTCGTCATGATGGCGGCGTTGTGCAGTGCCATCCACTCCTTCCAGCCGCCGAGCACCCGAGCCGAACGTTCGCCGCCCAGGAGATAGACGGCGAGCGGGACCACCGTGCACAGCGACGCGATCAGGACCATCACCACGATGGCGACCACCCGGCCGGCCACGGTGGCGTCGGCTCCGGCGACGGACACACCGCCGCCGACGGCCAGCACCAGGTTCTTGGGGTTGGCGACGACCAGCGCCACGGCGAGGCCCGCCGTCCGGGCCGGGGTGAAGGCGTCGATGGCCGCCATCCAGCCGGGGTTCTCGGCCTTCTGCCCCTCCCTGGGCCGGAGCGTCCACTGCCGGGCGCCGAGCAGCAGGAAGAGCACGCCGAAGGCCAGCTTCAGCCAGGAGGTCCAGCTTGCGGGCGTGCCGCCGGAGGACGCGTCCGCACCGGCGCCGACCAGCACCACCACGGTGACGAGGACGGACAGCGAGACGATCCATCCGACGGTGAACACGATGCCGTTGGTCCGCCCGCGCGGTGTCGCCAGCATCAGCACCATCGCGATCAGCGGGACGGGGCTGATGGCGATGCCGACCGCCGGGGCGAGTACTTGTCCGATGGCGTCGCCCATGCCCGGCCTCCGTGCTGCGTCGGTTCTGCGGCCTTCTGTGGAGACCGGCGGTGCATATGGGTCAAGGTAGTTGAAAAAGATGACAAGCTGCCATGTAGTGACTTGATCCCCTCGTTAATACCCCGAATGGCCCAGCTCGGCTCGCGCCCTCCTGCCGCAGACCGTTCCCTGACAGGCAGACAGACAGAAGGCGAGCCGGACGGGGCAGGGGAGCAGGGGGCAGGGTGGAGGACGGAAGCACGCGAGGCGACGACGCAGCCGAACAGCCGGAGCGATCGGAACAGCCGCGGCGTCCGGAGCAGTTGGAACAGCCGCGACGTCCGGAGAAGTTGGAGCAGTCGGAACAGCCCCGGCGTCCCGAGCAGTCGGAACTCGATGCTCTGCGCACGCGGATGGCCGCACTCGAGAGCGAGCGCGCCAGGCCGCCCCGGCACCGCGGCCGGTCCTTCCTCGCCGCGGTGCTCATCACCGTGGGGTGCCTGCTCGCCCCGCTCTCCGTCGTCGCCGCCTGGGCGGCCGACCAGGTGGGGGACACCGGCCGTTACGTGGACACGGTCGCGCCCCTGGCGTCCGATCCCGATGTCCAGGACGCCGTGGCCGGGCGGGTGACCGACGCGCTCATGACCCGGATCGACCTCCCGGCCCTCCTCGCGGACGTGGCGCCCGCGGACCGGCCCCGCCTGGAAAAGGCGCTCGGTCAACTCGGCGACTCGTTGGAGGGCGCGGTCCGCAGCTTCGTGCACGACAAGGCGCACGCCGTCGTGTCCTCCGACGCGTTCGCAACGGTCTGGACCGAGGCCAACCGGCGGGCCCACAGCGCCGTGGACAAAGCGCTGACCGGCAAGGGCGGCGGAGCCGTCGAGCTGACCAACGACGCGGTCACGCTCGACCTCGCACCCGTGATCGACCAGGTCGAGCAACGCCTGGTCGACGCCGGCCTGACGGCCGCCGGACGGATCCCCGAGATCCACACCGACATCACGCTCGTCAGGTCCGACGACATCGGCAAGGTCAAGACCTACCTGCGGGTCCTGCAGTTCCTGGGCAACTGGCTGCCGGTGATCGCGGTCCTCCTCATCGCCGCCGGTGTCCTGCTCGCGGTACGCCGGCGCCGGGCCCTGGTCGCGGGAAGCCTCGGCGCCGCGGCCGCCGCCGGTGTCCTCGGCATCGGACTGCGCGTCTTCCGGGCGGTCTACCTGGACGCGCTGCCCGCCGACGTCTCCCAGGGCGCCGCGGGCGCGGTCTACGACGCGATGACCCACTTCCTGCAGACCACGGTCCGGATGGTCGTCGCCGTCGGCGTCGTCATCGCCCTGGCGGCCTGGCTCACCGGTCCGGGCCGGCGCGCCGGACTCGTACGACGGCTGTGGGTCACCGGCATCGCGGCGGTGCGCTCCACCGCCGACGGCGCCGGGCTGCGCACCGGGCCGGTGAGCCCCTTCGTGCGCCGCCGGCGCACCTGGATCACCTGGGTGCTGGTGGCCGCCTCACTGCTGGTGTACCTGCTGTGGTCGCGCCCCACCGGCTGGGTGGTCGTCGGCATCGCGCTCTGCCTGCTGTTCCTCCTGGCCGTGGTGGAGTTCCTGGCAGCCCGGCCGGGCACGGGGGACCGGGCACCGGTGGCGCCCCCTGCCTGACCGGCGGTCACCGACAGAAAGGACCTCTGCCATGGCGGGAGTCGACCCGGACGCGGTCCGGCGGATGACCGGAACCCTGTTCATCGAGCGCGGATTCCGCAGCCCCGGCTCCACCCGGTTCTGGGGCCTGCTCGTGCTGGCCGCCGTCATCGCGAGCGCCGGCGTGGTCGGGGACTCGACCGCCACCGTGATCGGCGCGATGATCGTCGCCCCGCTGATGACCCCGATCCTCGGCTGCGCCCTGGCCCTCGTCCTGGCGCGCCGCCGCCAGGTGACACGTTGTCTGCTGCTCGTGATCGGCGGCGCCCTCGCGGTCGTCACGATCGGTCTGCTGCTCGGCTGGATCGTCACCCCGCCCGACGCCTACGCCTCCAACAGCCAGGTCTCCTCACGCATCAGCCCCCGCCTCATCGACCTGCTCGCGGCGCTGGCCACCGGCACCGTCGGCGCGTTCGCCCTCGTGCGCGCCGACATCTCCGACACGCTGCCCGGTGTCGCGATCGCCATCTCGCTCGTGCCACCGCTCGCCGTCACCGGACTGCTGCTCACCGTGCACCGCTACCACGACGCCGGTCAGTCGGCGCTGCTGTTCGCCACCAACGTGGCCGCCATCGTCGCCACCGGAACCGTGGTCTTCCTGATCTACGGGGTCCGGGCGGGAGCCGAAAGGGCGGACATGCGGGTCGGGGAGTTCCGCGGCAGAACGCTCGCCGCGGTGGTGTGCGTGGTCGTGCTCGTCGCGGCGCCGCTCACCGCGGGCACCGTCACCGTCGCCCGGGACCGCTCGCTGGCAGCCGACGCCCGGCCGGTCGCGGAGAAGTGGGCCGCCACCGGGAAATGGCAGATCGCGTCCGTCGAGGCCCGCAACGGCATCGTCGTGATCGGCGTACTCGGACTCCCTCCGCAGCCCGCGCCGACCGCGCTGCGCGCCGCTCTCGACGAGCACGGCATGCGCGACGCCGACCTCGAACTCCATCTGTTCGGCGGGCGCACCCAGTGGTGCCCCGCGGACACGGACACCTGCACGGTGCGAGTGGGCGGGCGCAGCTGACGGCTTCCCCAGAGGCCCTAGCTCTGCGGGACGTCCTTGACGAACACGATGCCGTCGATCCGGTCCAGGTGGGCCGGGTCGAGCGGTGAGTAGCCGTAGTACGGGGACATCCGGGGGGCGGGCCGGCTGTCACCGAGGGCGGCGGCCAGCCCCGCCGTGTCGACGAGGCAGCGGTCGTCCGGGAGCGCGTACAGGAGCCCTTCGACGCTGTCCGGCGGCGGGGTGTCCACGCCCTGGTGCCGGATCGTGCCGAGGACCGTGGCGAGGAAGGCGTACCCCTCGCCCAGGCGGGCGCTCACGAGTGCTCCGGCGCTCCACCACTCCAGCGGCCGGCCCGCCATCCGCGTCGTGCTCCTGTCCCGCTGGAGGTGCCCGTTGTGGGCGTTGACCAGTGCCGGGCCCTGCTCGGCGAGGGCGAGCAGGTTGGCGGCCATCATCGAGTCCCGCAGGCCCATCAGCCAGGAGAGGCGGCTCGGTGACGTGTCGGCCATCCAGAAGTGGTACCGGAGCAGTCCGACGGCGGTGCGCCCGTACAGGCGCGCCCGGTGCCAGCCCGCCCGCGAGTCCGACGCGATCAGCTGCGGCGCGCGGGCATCGAGCAGCGCCACCAGATCGTCGGTGAGCAGCCGCAGCCGCCCGGCCTCCTCCGACCGCCCGAACGACCTGGCCGGGTCCATCATGGCGGCGGGCTCGGTCCACCGGTCGTCGGGGCCGAGCAGCCGGTCGAGCGTCTGCGCGGTGCACGGGAGCAGCTCCGCGTCCACGTGGGAGGAGAGCCGGCCGTGGAGCGCGATGAGGGCCTGCCGGGGGCTCGCGGCGCCGGTGATCTCCAGCGGCCCGTCGAAACCGGCGAAGCGGACCTGTTCGGACGCGGGCCGGCCCTCGTTGTGCGCCCTCATCCACCGTACGAGCTCGCGGTTGCCCGCGAAGGCGCCCCACTCGTGGCTGAATCCGTGCTCCATGACCTCGTCGAGCGTCCCCGTGCCCGAGGTGACGTAGTCGTCCACGAGCAGGCCCATCAGGCAGTCGCTCTCGATCGCGATCGTCCGGTAGCCCTCCTGCTCGACCAGCTGACGGAACAGCCTGTTGCGTGCGTCGAGCACCGTGCCCGCGCCGTGGGTGGGCTCGCCCAGAGCCAGCAGCCGAGGCCGGCCCGGGAGCAGCTTCATGACTGCGTGGGCCTCCACGGCCCGTGTGGTGTCCTTGATGTCAGTAGCCATGCCTTAAACGCTATCGTTGAACCTACGGTGGAAACTTCTGCTCACAACCGGGGCCATAATGCAGGGGAGTACGAGAGGCTGTGAGGCAAAACCTTCAAAGCAGTGAGAGGCTCAGGCCGGTTGATCTGGCACGCGGGCACGGTCTGTCCACCCAGGCGGTGCGCAATTACGAGGAGGCCGGCATCCTTCCGGCGGCCGGCCGCACACCCAACGGCTACCGCACCTACACGCCCCTGCACGCGGTCGCCCTGCGCGCGTTCCTCGCCCTGGTGCCCGGCCACGGGCACCGGACGGCGACGCTCATCATGCGGGCGGTGAACGAGGGCGCCGTCGATCAGGCGTTCCACCTCATCGACGAGAGCCACGCCCAGCTCCTCGACGACCGCCGGACCCTCCAGGCCGTGGAGAGCGCCCTCCGCGACCTGGAGCCCGCTCCGGCTTCCGAGCCCGGTGCGGGCTCCGGGGGCCCGCCCGGTTCGGTCACCGGGGCGACCGGCGTCACGTTCATCGGGCCGCTAGCCGGGAGGCTCGGGATCAGGCCCGCGACGCTGCGGAAATGGGAGGGCGCCGGACTGCTGAGCCCGGACCGTGAACCGCTGACCGGCTACCGCGTCTACGACGAGGCCGACGTGCGGGACGCCCGGCTGACCCACCAGCTGAGGCGGGGCGGATACCTCCTGGAGCAGATCGCCCCGCTGATCGCCCAGGTGCGGGCGGCCGGCGGCCCCGAGCCGCTGGAGGCCGCACTGGGCGACTGGCGCGCCCGGCTGTCCGCCCGCGGCCGGGCGATGCTGACCGGAGCGGCGGAGCTGGACGGATACCTCGGCGAGCGCGGCTGAGACCTGAGCGCGGAGTCAGGAAAGCACGCCTGAGCGCGGAGTCAGGGGAGCACGGCCTTGTCGCCTCCCTCGCTGTGGCTGTGGCTGGGGCGCGGCACGGCCCCGTTGCCGGGCGGCGGTGGGTAGAACCGCCGGGCCCAGCGCCGGAACGGGCCGATCGGGCCGTCACCGGAGGCCAGCCGGGGTGGCTGCTGGTACTGCTTGTGGTGCCAGATCGGGAAGTCGGCCGCGGTGAACTCGCAACTGGACCGGAAGATGACCCGGTCCAGAAGCCGGGCGGCGGTACGGCTGACCGCCCGCGCGAGCGGGGCCGGCAGCCGGCCCGGCTCGGTGAAGGCGATGCGGTTCAGCTGCCGGAACTGCATCCGGTTGGGCGCGATCGCCGTCGGCATCACCATCGTGCACATCCGCAGCCCGAAGCGCGGCGTGAACACGTCGGCGTGCAGGCAGCCGAGCCCGTATCCGTCCACCTCGACATCGACGGTCAAGCTGCCCACGAGCGGCGCCGTCTCGTGGGCCCGCATGGATACGTGGAACGCGGCGTCGTCGTACACCACCGGCCCGCCGATCTCGGCCTTGGCCCAGCCGTGCAGGGTGGCGAAGTGCCCGAGGTCCACGGAGTTCTCGATGACCTCCTGGACGTTTCCGGCCAGCTCCCAGGCGGCGGTGCGGGCGGGCCGGTGGCCGATCTCGTGCCAGCGGGGGACCGTCCAGTCCGGGGCGCGCCCATCGTGGTGCCGCCACACGAAGACGGCGCCGTTGACCTCGTCCACGGGCAGCTGCGTCAACGGGGAACGCGGCGGCGGCGTGCCGTACCCCGTGCGTACGCACGCGCCGTCGGGGCCGAACGCGAAGAAGTGGAAGGGGCACGTGAGCTCGTCCCCCTCGACCTTCGCCAGCCCGAGATGGGCGCCGAGGTGTGGACAGTACGGATGGACGGCCCGCAGCGCCCCGCTGCCCAGCCGGTACAGCACGACGTCCTGCCCCGCCAGCGGGCGGGTCAGGACGGTGCCCGGCCGCAGCTCGTGCGAGAAGGCCAGTGCGGACCAGCCGCTCGGGTAGGGCAGGGCCGGCGCTCCGGCGGCGTCAGCCGGGGTCGGACCCTCGCTGATGGTGTGCCCGTACTCGGGTGACACTTCCAAGGCTTCCTTTCGACGAATTCCCTTTGACGGTCTTTCGCCGGGAGGCTGCCCAGATCTCCGCGTGATTCCCTCGACACGTCGCACGCCACCCGAACGGGATTCGGTGCGTGACGAGTTGACGACGGGGGAGCAGGTGGTCCCTCAGGGACGGCGGGCAGCCGTTCCTGACCCGCGTTCCACGTTCTCGGTGAGCGTGATTCCCGCTCCTGTGGGACGAATGGAGTGCCCCACCCGGAGGCGGGCCGGGCGCCGCCGGAGCCGGGGGCGGCCGAGGACATCAGGTGACGGGGCCGCCATGCATCGGCGCCGGTCGCCCGGGTACCTGCAACGGGTGGGATGCCTACTGGAGGAAGTGAGCACATCGTGAACGACGTTCACTCGAATGGCCGCGGGAACAGCGCGGACCCGATTCCCCGTGACCCGCCCGATCAGCAGGCCGGGGCCGACGAGGACCCCCTGGACGTGGTCGGCGGCACGAAGCGGCGGACGGCCGATGAGCGGCCCGATCCGGGGATACCCGACACGGACGAGGCGGGCACCGGCCGACGCGGTGCTTCGCAGGCCGGCCATCGGCCCCATCCCGAACACCCCGTGCCCGACGAACCGTCCGGCTGACCCGGTCCCGGTACGGGCGGCGGGCCGGAAGCGGCGGGCGCCGGGTCCGGTGCGGGCGGTCCGGTACCGCTCTCCTCAGGCCTCGCCGAGGTCCGAGGAGAGCCAGTGCTGCGGCCGCAGGTGGATGACCACCTGCTCGCCGTGCTCCTTCCAGGCGAAGTCGACGTAACCCTCGACCTTCTCCGCGGCGAGGTAGCGCGACGCCATCTCCACCAGTTGCTCGCGGGTGGCCGGGACGGTCGAGACGACGGGGCCTTCGACCGAGACGTACCGGACGGTCGGTGAGACGCGTTCGACCATCAGGGAGAACCGGCCCGCCGCCGCGATCGCCTTCCCCTTGCGGGAGTTGAGCCCTGTCATGATCCAGACGTCGCCGCCCGGCCGGTACTGGTACCAGATCGGGACCGTCAGCGGGGACCGGTCCCGCTCGATCGCGGTCACGGCCAGTGCCGCGATGTGCGGCTCCGTCAGAAACTGCTCGCGCTCTTCACGGGTCAAAGCCACGGGGACTCCTTCGTGGTGGGTGTCGTGAGCTCCTGGTGCTGTGAATTATGCAGGGTTCGTGTCGTCTCGTCCTGGGAGCCGCGGCAGGGGTGTCAGGGGGTCAGGACGATGCGCTGGCCAGGGGCTGTTGGAGTGTTCCACGCCTCCTCGATCTGGCTGAGCGGGATGAGCAGAGGGTCCACGGCGAGTGCGCCGGAGACGATCTGCTCGGCCAGGGACGGCAGCTCGGCGACGATCCCGGCGGTGGTCACCGAGCCCTGGCCGCTGCCCATGATGTTCAGGTTCGCCGCGCGCAGCAGGGACGAGGGCAGGTTGATGTTCTGGCCTGCCATGGACCCGATCTGGATCCAGGTCAGCGCCCTCGCTCGGTCGGCGCGGGCCATCAGCAGTGCGGGCATGGCCTGCTGGGTGACGTGGCCCCACAGGTAGTCGATGACGACGTCGACGTCAGCGGCCGCCTGCCCGAGCCGCTCCGCCACGGTCTCGTCGTCGCCGGTCAGGCTCACCGTCTCGTCGGCTCCGATGCCCTCCAGCAGCCGGAGCCGTTCCGGGGAGCGGCCCGCGCCGATCACCCGGCCGGCCCCGAGGTGCCGGGCGATCTGGACGGCCAGCTGTCCGGCGTTGCCCGTGGCGCCCAGGACCAGGACGGAACTGCCGGGCCGCAACGTGATGCGGGAGCGCAGCGCCACCCAGGAGGACATGCCGGGGTTCATCGCCGCGGCCACGTCGGCCGGGTCCGTTCCGGACGGCAGCGCGATGGCCCGGCGGCGGTCGACCACCGCGTTCTCCGCCATGGTGCCCGGAGCCGTGTCCGAGGCGACGAAGTAGAGCAGTTCGCCCTGCGGGGTGCGGCCGACCGCGTCGAATCCGGGGATCAGGGGCAGTGTGCCGTCGGAGGTGTAGTGGCTGCCGTTCGCGGCCGAGCGGACCCGGGGGTGCAGACCGGCGGCCAGTACGTCGACCAGGACCTCGTGGTCCCCGGAGGCGCTGGGGGTCGGGAAGCTCTCGAACCGGGGCGGCGAGCCGAAGGACCGTACGACTGCGGCGTGCATGGGGTTCTCCCGTTCCGATGTGGCTGCCGCGACCATTTGGTTTGCGGCACGTACTAAAATCGAAAATAGTTTGTGCCGCGTACTACGTCAAATAGGCTGGCCCCATGACCCTCGAATCCGACCCGTCCGGCCTTGCCGGCGACGGGCCCCCGAACACGGTGGACGCGCTGGTGCAGCTGTCCTTCCTGATTCACCGCATCGTCTCCGCCGCCGGTGCCGAGCACGACCTGTCGGTCATCCAGATCAGGCTGCTCGGCATCCTGCGCGACCGGCAGGCCGGGATGGTCGAACTCGGACGCCACCTGGGCCTGGACAAGTCCTCGATGACCGGACTGGTCGGCCGCGCGGAGAAGCGCGGCCTGGTCGAGCGCACCCCCTCCCCGTACGACGGCCGCGCCGTCCTCGTCACCCTGACCCCCGACGGCAGGCGGCTCGCCGGGCGGTGCGCGGACGGGATCGGCCGGCGGGTGAACGCGCTCACCGACGAGCTGCCCGCAGAAGGGCGCGCCCGGCTCACCGAGCTCGCCGCATCACTCCTGGCACGGGCGGGCCGGTCCGGCCCCCCGGAGCAGGCGCGCTGAGAAGGGCGCGAAACCATGGGGCGGCCGCGCGGGCGGAGGTACCCTCGTCGCATGGACGACCAGCGCCTCGCCAACCTCGCGCACCTGCGCCGGGCGCGGGATCTCGTCGACCGGGAGTACGCGCGGCCGCTCGACGTGGCGGCCATGGCGAACCGGGCGCTGATGTCACCGGGGCACTTCTCCCGGGCGTTCCGGGAGGCCTACGGCGAGACGCCGTACAGCTACCTCATGACCCGGCGGGTCGAGCGGGCGATGGCGCTGCTGCGCGCGGGCATGAGTGTGACCGACGCGTGCATGACGGTCGGCTGTACCTCCCTCGGCTCGTTCAGCTCACGGTTCACCGAACTGGTCGGCATGACGCCGACTGCGTACCGGGCCGGAGACCACAGTGCCGTGCTGGCGCTGCCCGCGTGTCTGGCCAAGGCGCACACCCGGCCGGTCAGGGACCGGCCGGCCACGATCGGTGAGGCGTCGGCCTGACGCGCGCGGTCGTCGGCGCAACGGCGGCAGCGGCGGCGGCGCATGTGCAAGTCATGTTCCGGACGCACCGGGTTCACCCCGGGCGATCATGAACTGCGAGCCGGTGGCGACGGGCGGTTACTTCTACGACGCCGACGACCTGGAGCGCTGCTTCGGGCGCGCCACGTCCTGACATCCCGTCCCGCGGGCGTGAGCAGGACCGCGGCGACGGCGGGCCCAACGACACCTACTCGCCGGACGGGGCATCCCCGGAAGCGGCGGCGGTGGCCCCGGCGGCCGACGCGAGCATCGCGATCAACCCCCGCACCTGCTCCCGGGGGTCGGCGCCGCCGGGCCGGCCCGTCATCAGCAGGTGATGGGTGGTTCCGACCACGGCGAGCGCGACCGCGGCCGTGTCGGTGCCTGCCGAGACGCGGCCCAGGCGCTGTTCGGCGTCCAGGTAACGGGTGATCGACTCCTGGACCGCCGAGAAGCCCGGCGCCCCCGACTCCAGTGCCTGGCGCAGCCGCAGGGAGGCGGCGGGGCGGGTCATGGCGAGACCGGCGATCGTGGGACCGGCGGAGTCCAGCAGCGCGAGCGCGACATCGCAGAGGTTCCCGGCCACTGTGTCCCCTCCGGCCCGTCCGGCGAGCTCCTCGGCCGCCCGAGCCGTGTGCGCGAACCTGTCCAGCACCAGATCCGCGACGAACTCGTCCAACCCGGCGAAATGGGCGTGCAGTACGCCCTTGGCGCAGCCCGCCTCCGCAGTGACCGCCCTGCTGGTCAGCGCGCCCGGCCCCTCGCGGGCCAGTACGCGCTCCGCCGCGGCGAACAACCGCTCCCGAACGTCCGGCATCGCCACTCCACGCGGTGACATGAGGCTCCTTCCGCTTCCTGATTCCCGGTTCCCGATGTGATGTCGCGGCCCGCCCGGCAAGGCCGGGGTTGCCAGTATGGGCGCGCGCCCATACCGTGATGGGCACACGCCCATCATAGGTCCGGCGTTCCCGCATCCAGCAGGAGGCACCCGATGTCCGACATCGCAAACATCGCCAACACCGAGCAGGCGCAGGCATGGAACGGCTACGAAGGCGCTTACTGGGCCCGCAATCAGGACCGCTGGGACGCGGTGAACGGGGGGTTCGACGAACCGCTGCTCACCGCCGCCGCGATAGGTGAGCGGGACCGGGTGCTCGATGTCGGCTGCGGGGCCGGAAAGACGGCACGGCTCGCCGCGGGGCGAGCGCCGCGCGGGAGGGTGCTGGGGGTCGATCTGTCGCTCCCCATGCTGGAGCGCGCCCGGCTGACGGCGGCGCGGGAGGGCGTCGGCAACGCGACGTTCGACCACGCGGACGCCCAGGTCCACTCCTTCGCACCCGCGGCCTTCGACGTGGCGGTCAGCCGGTTCGGGGTGATGTTCTTCGGTGACCCCGTCGAGGCCTTCGCCAACATCGGCCGGGCCCTGCGCCCCGGCGGCCACCTGGCGTTCATCTGCGCCGCGGAGGCCGGGGGCAACGAGTGGATCACGGCCATGGCCGCGCTGCGGGACCACCTGCCCTTCGGGGAGTTCGGGACGTCGGGCGGTCCGGGCATGTTCTCGCTGGCCGACCCGGACCGCATCCGCGCCGTGCTGTCCGCCGCGGGGTTCGTGGGCATCGGCGTCGCGGGTGTGGAGGCGTACGGGGACTGGGGGCGCGACGCCGAGGACGCGGCGGACTTCCTGCTGGACAGCGGCCCCGGACGCCATCTGACCGGCCAGGTGGACCAGGAGACCCGCGGTCGCGCCCGCGAGGCGCTGGTGAACCGGCTGCGCGAGCACGAGGAGCGCGGCGCCGTCCGGCTGCGCGGCACCGCTTGGCTGGTCACCGCGGACCGCCCGGCGTGATGGTGCCTGATGCCATCGTGCCCGAGTTGACCGTGTCCGCTGGTTGAGCGAGCACCCGGGCGGCCGGTGAGTGGGACGTGCCTCGCTTGCGGCAGGGAGGCGGGGGCGGCAGGGTTCGGGGGTGTGGCCACCTTGCTGATCGTCCATCACACGCCCTCGCCGAACTGCCAGGCGCTGTTCGAAGCCGTCGTCTCCGGTGCGACGACGGAGGGGATCGAAGGCGTCCGGGTCGTGCGGCGCGCGGCGCTCGCCGCCACGGCGTCCGACGTGCTCGACGCCGACGGGCTGCTGCTCGGGACCCCGGCCAACCTCGGCTACATGTCCGGGGCCCTCAAGCACTTCTTCGACCAGGTCTACTACCCCTGCCTGGACACGACGCGCGGCCGGCCCTTCGGGTACTACGTGCACGGCGGCAACGACGTCACCGGGGCGGTCCGGGCCATCGAGTCGATCACCACGGGTCTGGGATGGCGCCGGGCGGCGGACGCCGTGACGGTGACCGGAGAGCCGGGCAAGGCCGATACCGAGGCGTGCTGGGAGCTGGGAGCGACACTCGCGAGCGGCCTGATGGACTGAGCCCAGGGCCGTCCGCCTGCGAAGACGTCACCCGCTTGCCGGTCCAGCGGTTGCCGCTGATTCCGGCGACGACGCACAGGAACCGGCACCCGCCGCCACCCCCGCCGTCGACACCCGGCTGCTCGTCCGCGAGGAGGGGATCCGGGGGTACCTGTGGGAGTTCTGGCGCAAGACGCGCAGCGGTGAGTTGGGTTCCCTTCCGGTCGTCCTCGCCGTGATCATCATCTGGACCGTGTTCGGCAGCCTCAACAGCACGTTCCTCTCGGCACAGAACCTCTCCGACCTCAGCTGGCAGATCGTCGGCACCGGCATGACCGCCGTCGGAATCGTCTTCGTCCTGCTCCTCGGCGAGATCGACCTCTCCGTCGGCTCCGTCAGCGGTGTGTGCGCCGCGGTCTTCGCCGTGCTCAACGTCCTGAACGGGATGAACGAGTGGCTGGCGCTCCTCATCGCCGTCCTCGGCGGAGCGGCCGTGGGCCTCATCCAGGGATTCTTCTTCGCGCAGGAGCCAGAAGGCCGCAGGACGGGCCTGACGCGAGCCCGGCCTGATCCAGACGAAAGCCTTTAGAGGGTCACGACCGTCGTCTCGGTCGCCTTGACGCTCGTCCACACCGAGACCCCGTCGGCGAGGCCGAGTTCGGCCGCGGCCTGGGGGGTGATCTCCGCGACGAGATCCGGTGCCTGCGGGGACGTGATGAGCACGCGCAGCCGGCTGCCGCTGGTGGTGATCTCCCGGACGGTGCCCGCCCAGATGTTGCGCGGGCTGCCGCCGGGCTCGGTGCGGTGCACGGAGACCGCTTCTGGGGCGATGACCGCGAGTGCGGCGGTGCCGGCCGGCAGCGGGTCGGCGATGACCAGGAGGCCGCCGTCGTGGAGCCGGAGCCCCTCGGCGGTTGCGGTGCCGGGCCACGCGTTGCGGCCGAGCATGCGCGCGACCCAGGGGGAGTGGGGGTGCCGGGTGACCTCGCCGGGCGGGGCGTCCTGGAGGACGTGGCCGTCCTCCAGGACGAGGACCCGGTCCGCGAGGGAGACGGCCTCCACCGGGTCGTGGGTGACGATCAGGCAGACGCCGCCGAAGCCGTTGAGGTGGGTGCGCAGGGTGTGCCGGACATGTGCCCGGGTGGTCTGGTCGAGCGCGGCCAGCGGCTCGTCGAGCAGCAGCAGCCGGGGCCGGGTGGCGAGTGCCCTGGCCAGAGCGATGCGCTGGGCCTGGCCGCCGGAGACCTGGGACGGCTTGCGGGCGCTCAGGTGCCCGACCCCGAGCCGGTCCAGCCACTCCTGGGCCCGGCGGCGGGCCTCGGCGCGCGCCATGCCCTGGGCACGCAGTCCGTAGGCGGTGTTCGCGAGTGCGCTGAGGTGCGGGAACAACGCACCGTCCTGCGGCACCCAGGCGACGCCGCGGCGGTGCGTGGGCAGGGTGCTGACGTCCAGCTTGCCGAGTTGCAGCGCGGCGTGGGCGCGCGGGGTGAGTCCGAGCAGGGCGCGCAGCAGGGTCGTCTTGCCCGCCCCGTTGGGTCCGACGACAGCGATGGTGGTCCCGGCGTCGGCGTCGAGCGTGAGCTGGTTGAAGCCGGTGACCTCGGCGTGCAGCGGCCAGTTGTCCCGGCCGGTCTCGTTCCCGGTCTCGGCCTCGACGTGGTCCGGCGCGGCCGGCCGGACGTCCTGGGACGGGACGGAGGCCGGCTCGTCGGCCGGTCCGCGCGGACCGGCGGTCGCCGCGCTCGGGGTGCCGGTCCACCGCCCGCGCAGCCCGATGAGGACGAGCATGGCGATCGCGAGCAGGAGCAGCGAGACCGAGGTGGCGGCTTCCGGGTTGTCCTGGAGGAGCAGGTACACCTGGAGCGGCAGGGTCTGGGTGGTCCCGGGAAGGTTTCCGGCGAAGGTGATGGTGGCGCCGAACTCACCGAGTGCCCGCGCCCAGGTGAGCGCGGCTCCGGCGGCGAGGCCGGGGGCGACCATGGGCAGGGTGACGGTGAAGAACACCCGTACCGGCGAGGCTCCGAGGGAGGACGCCGTCTCCTCGTAGCGGGGACGCAGCCCGCCGAGCGCCCCTTCGAGGCTGATGACGAGGAACGGCATCGCGACGAAGGTCGCCGCCAGAACGGCGCCGGAGGTGTGGAAGGGCAGCGTGATGCCGAACGTGTCCTCCAGCCACGGCCCGAGCAGACCGCGCCGGCCGAAGGCGAGCAGCAGGGCCACACCGCCCACCGTGGGCGGCAGCACCATCGGCAGGAGTACGAGCGAACGGACGAAGGTCTTGCCGGGGAACTCGGTACGAGCCAGCAGCCAGGCCAGCGGCACGCCGAGCACGAGCGACAGCCCGAGCGCCCAGAAGGAGACGAGCAGCGACAGCTTCAGCGCCTGGGTGGTATCGGGGCTGGTCAGGTGAGTGCCCAGGTCGCCCCATGAGGTGCGGGCGAGGATCCCGATCAGCGGCAGCAACAGAAAGGCGATGGCCAGCAGCGCGGGGACCGCCAGGGCGATCGGTGCGCGGGGGCCGGTCGTGCGGCTGCGAAGGCGTCTCATCGAAGTCCCTGAAGCTGGAGGTCCCTGAAGCAGTAAACACCGTGCGGGCGGCCGGACCCGGGGCCCGGCCGCCCGCACGGGGCGGTCACCGGTTACGGCTGCTGGAAGCCGGCGTCGGTAAGGATCTTCAGGGCCTCCGGGGTGGAGAGCCACTTCACGAACGCGTCCGCGGCTTCGCTGTTCTTCGTGGTCTTCAGCGTCGCGGCCGGGTAAGAGGCGACGGCGTTCTGGGCATCGGGGATGTCGATGGCCTCCACCTTGTCGGTGGCCGTCGCGGCATCCGTCTTGTAGACGAGACCGGCATCCGCCTCACCGAGCTCGACCTTGCTGAGGACGGCGCGGACGTTGGGCTCCTGCGAGACCGGCTTCACGGTGATCTTCTGGGCGTCCAGGATCTGCTTGCTGTAGCGGCCCACCGGCACCTCGGGGGCGGCGAGCACCACCTTGAGCTTGGTGTCGGAGAGGTCCTTGAGGTTGTCGATCTTCTCCGGGTTGCCCTTGCCGGTGGCGATAACCAGGCGGTTCTTGGCGATGACGGCCGGCGTGCCGGTGTCGGACTTGAGGCCGTCCATCGTCTTGGTGTCCGCGGTGACCAGGGCGTCGGCGGGCGCGCCCTGCTTGACCTGGGCGGCGAGTTCCTGCGAACCGGCGAAGGAGAACTTCACCTCGGTGCCGGGGTGCTCCTTCTCGTACGCCGCACCGGCCGTCTTGAAGACGTCGGTGAGGGACGAGGCGGCCAGCACCGTCAGGTCCGCCTTCGGGACTCCGGTGGCGGAGGCGCTCGCGTCGGCGCCGGAGTCCTTCTTGTCGTCGTCACTGCCGCAGGCTGCCAGCGGGACGAGGAGAGCCGCCGTGAGGATCGCGGCGGCGGTACGGCGTCTGGTGAAGGCGAGGGACATGAGGGTCGGGACTCCTTGGGAACGCGGTCGGCTGGTGCCGCCCGAGCGGATGGTGGTGAGCCGCGCCGGGGACGGGCGACGCCGCTTGGTGGAGCTGTGGGGATTGTGGGGTCGTGGGCTCAGGTGCGGTCGGTGTGCACGCCGGGCGACGTACAGCGGGTGGTGGTCACCCGAGTTGCGAGATCGCCCGAGACGGGGGGCCGCATGTGCCACACAGTAGGTGCTTTCACTTTGCATTTACAACGTGTAATGCGATGCTCCATAGCAGATGCGGTGCCGTTCAGAGGAAGCTCCGAAGCGGTTGCCGCAGGGCAGCCGTCCAGCTGACGGCAGGCGGACGTCGTCATACGGAGACCGGCCACGCCCCGACCCACACCCGCGTGATGGCGCTGATGTAGCGCGCGCCGCACCGGTCGGCGGGCACCACGAGCTGGCTTCCCGCCTCGTCCAGCCCGCGGCCGTCCATCCTGGTGGCCAGGAGGACCGGGACGTCGCCGAAATCGGCGTCCACCTCCGCCCACGACAGCACCGTGTGGTGCCCGTCCCCGCCGGTGACCGCCACCAGGTAGCGGGACCGGTCCTTGCGCTTGCGCGCGTCGAACGCCGGGTGGGCGTCGAGCACCACCTCGCGGAGCAGGGGGCCCTCGAAGCTGTGGTGCTGCGGGCCGTTGGTGGCGCAGTCGAAGACCACCTCCGCCCGGTGCTGCTCCCAGCCGCTGCGCAGGTCCGCCACGGTCAGCGTGGCCGGGCACTCGACGTCCCCGCGCAGGGCGAAGGGCGTGAACAGCGAGGCGGGTGTGCGGGGTTGCGCGCTGAGTCTGCTCATGGGGATCCCCAAATCGGACGGCCCGCAGGGCGGCTGTCAGAAGGTATGCCCAGCAGTCGCCCCACGAAATCGCGCGTACGAGGCGATGTCCGCCAAAAGCCTGGCGTTTGTGAACCGACACCAGCAATATCAAGCGTTTCTGCCGCATCCCCGGATCACTGACCGCCCGGTCGGCCGGACCGGACCCGGGCCCGTTCGTCCAGGGCCAGCCAGACGCGGTCCCTGGTGACGGGCAGTTCGGTGAACCGGACCCCGGTGGCGTTCCGCAGCGCGTTCACGAACGCCGGCGCGACCGGATTGAACGGGCTCTCACTCATCGACTTCGCTCCCAGCGGGCCGATCGAGTCCTCGGTCTCCATGAAATGGACCTCCGTACGGGGGATGTCCGCGTACTGCGGCAGCCGGTACTGCCGGAACGCGGCGGTGGTGACCTTGCCCCGCTCGTCCAGCCTGACGTTCTCGAAGAGCGTGGCCCCCAGCGCCTGGGCGATGCCGCCCTCGACCTGGCCCCGGCACTGCATGGGGTTCATGACCTTGCCCGCGTCCGCCGCGTGCACACTGCGCAGGATCCTGATCTCACCGGTTCCCGGATCGACGGCGAGCCGGAACCACTGGGCGTTGAAGGCGACGGAACGCGGCGTCCCGCCGAAGTGGCCGTCCGCCGCGAGTTCCCGGCCGGCCGACTGCGCCGCGGCGTACAGCTCCTTCAGCAGGATGCGGGTGTCGCGGTACTCGACCGCGTCCTCCAGGAGGCGGCACTCGTCGCGGTGCCCCCCGAGGTGCTGGGCCGCGAAGGTGAGGAGGGTCTCCGCCAGGGCCTGGGAGGCGCGGAGCGTCGCCTTGCCGGCCACCACGGTCCCGGTCGATCCGAAGGCCCCGGTGTCGTGTTTCACGACATCGGTGTCCGACTGGCGCACGGTGATCCGGTCGACGGTGGTGCCCAGTTCACCGGCCGCGATCTGCCGGTGGACCGTGGTGGTGCCGTTGCCGAACTCCGCGGTCCCCACGGCCAGATCGAGGGTCCCGTCGGCCAGCAGACTGATCCGGGCGTCGGCGATGTGCCCGCCGGGCGGCCCGGTCGCGATCATGGACAGCGCGGACCCTTCCCCCACGAGCCACCCCTCGGGCGCCGCTCCGGCCGGCTCGGCACGGGCGTCCCGCACGATGCCCAGGCACTGGTCGAGCCCGTAGCTGGCGATGTGCAGGTCCTCCTCCTCGCCGCCCGGACTGATCATGGGTTCCCCCGGACCGATGATGTTGCGTTCCCGGAACTCCAGCGGGTCCATGGCGAGCAGCCGGGCCAGTTCGTCCATGACCGACTCCATGGCGAAGACGACCTGCCCGAGCCCGTAGCCGCGGAACGCGCCCGCCGGCACGGCGTGCGTGTAGACGGCGTAGGCGTCCGCCTTCTTGTGCGGCGCTCGGTACACGGCCATCGACTCACCGACGCTGTGGAACATCACGGCAGGCCCGTGGTTGCCGTACGCCCCGGTGTTGGACACCACCCGCAGCTGCAGTGCGGTCAGGCTCCCGTCACGACGGGCCCCGGCCTTGACCCGGACGGTGAACGGGTGCCGGGTGGTGGCACCGAAGAACTGCTCGGCGCGGGTGTACTCAAGCTTCACCGGACGGTGCAGACGCATCGCGGCGAGTACGACGATGTCCTCGACGATCATCTCCTGCTTGCCGCCGAACCCGCCGCCCACCCGCCCCGCCAGCACCCGCACCTTCTCCAGCGGCAGGTCGAACAGAGCGCAGAGCGCCCGCCGGGTGAGGAAGGGGGTCTGGGTGCTGGACCGCACCACGACGCGCTCCGGCCCCTCCTCCGGCTGCTCGAACCAGGCGACCGCGCCGTGCGTCTCCAGGCTCGCGTGCTGGACCCGCTGGGTACGGAACGTCTCCTCGTACACCACCTCGGCGGCCGCGAACCCCTCCTCGACCGAGCCGATCTCGCCGTGCGACTCGCCCACGACGTTGTCGAGCGGCCGGGCGATCCGGGCCTCCTCGGCGTCCTTGGCGTGCACCACAGGCGCGCCCGGCAGCATCGCCTCCTCCGGATCGAGGACCGCCGGCAGCACCTCGTACGTCACCTCGACGCGCCGGCAGCCCTCCTCGGCCGCCGCCTCGCTGTCGGCGACGACCGCGGCCACCCGCTGGCCGATGTAGCGCACCGTGTCGTCCAGGACCCGGGTGTCGTCGGGGTCCTCTGTGGGGTGCTCGTGCCGGGCGGTGGAGTAGTGGCGTTCGGGGGCGTCGTGGTGGGTGAGCACCAGACGCACCCCCGGGACGCGCAGCGCGGCGGACGTGTCGATGCCGGTGATCCGGGCGTGCGCGTGCGGGGAGCGCAGCAGCTTCATGTGCAGGAGGCCGGGGACGTCGATGTCGAAGGTGTACCGGGCGGTCCCGGTCACCACCTGGGGGCCCGCCGGGGCCGGCAGGTTGCGGCCGACCGCCGCGCCCGCGCACGGGGCCTCGACGTGCTTCACCCCGCGGACCGCGTCCTCGATGGCGCGGTACCCGGTGCAGCGGCACAGGTTTCCCTTGAACGCGCGCGGCAGGTCGGTGAGTTGTTCCTCGTCGAGAGCCGCGGTGGTCATCAGGTACCCGGCGGTGCAGAAACCGCACTGGAATCCCTGCGCGTCCAGGAACCCCTGCTGTACGGGATGGAGTTCGCCGTCCGTGGCCAGGCCCTCCACGGTGGTCACGGAGCGGCCCTGCGCCCGTACGGCCGGGTAGATGCAGCTGTGCACCGGCTCCCCGTCGACATGGACGGTGCAGGCCCCGCAGTCACCGGCGTCGCAGCCCTTCTTCACGCCGAACCAGCCGCGTTCGCGCAGATAGGTGCGCAGGCACTGTCCGGGCCGCGGTTCGGCGTCGAAGGGCTGCTCGTTGACATGGATACCGAAACTCATCGCGTTCCTTCCGTGGTCAGCTCGCGCCGGACCTCCTCGGCCAGGCGGAAGGCCATATGGCGCCGCCAGGCGGGCAGCCCGTGGATGTCGTCGAACCAGTCGGCGTCGTCGATGGCCGCCTCCATGGCGCCGCGCAGGCCCGCCCGGTCCGGTGGCAGCGGGAACCAGAACCGGAAGGGGCGCACGGTCGCCGCGGTGACCGTCACGGCCAGCGAGCCGTCCTGCTCGTCGAGCACCCCGATGACCAGGGCGCCGGACCTGCCCAGTCCGTAGAGCGAGGCCTGCCGGAAGGCGGTACGCGAGGCCAGTGTCCGGGCGGGCAGGGTGACGGAGCGCAGCAACTCGCCCTCGCCCAGGTCCTTGCGCCCCGCGCCGGTGACGAAATCGGCCACCCGGACCCGGCGCAGCGAGCCGTCCTGCGCCTGGAGGAGGCACTCACCGTCGAGGGCCGAGGTGAGGGAGATCATCGGCCCGGCCGGCAGCGCGTTGCAGAGGTTCCCGCCGACGGTGGCCATGTTCCAGATCTTGAAGGAGGCGAGGAACGCCCGGCAGCACTGCTCGAACAGCGGCGCGGCCCGTACCCGGCTCCGCTTCCCGTGGCGGGACAGCTGGGCGATGGTGCACGTCGCGGCGAACTCCACGGAACCGTCGTGGTGGTGGGTGACCGGCTCCCAGCCCATCCTGCTCAGGTCCACCAGCCGCCGCAGGTGTGGCTGGGGCTCGGAGAACAGGTAGGTGCCCCCGCCGAGCCAGGCGTCACCGGGCCGCCAAGGCTCGTGGGAACGGGCGTCCCGCACGTCCCGCACGGTGTTGAGATCCATGTCGTTCTCCACTCCGGCCGCTGCGTCGTCGGCCATCGAGAAGCCCAGTGAAGCAACGCCGCCGCCCCGCGCACGACTGGTGCACCACACGGAAAAACACCAGTCCCCGCGTCGCGTCCTGGAGGATCGACCAAGAGGTGTATCGATCCCTTCACCTTGCATTTACGATGACAGGACTCGCAGTCGCCTCGTGAATGTGAGATGTCGGGGCCCGGACCCGGCAGTCGCGCAAGGAGCCACACCATGCACGTCGAACACCTTCTCCAGCTCGAATCGCTCGGCCTCACCCTGCTGTGGGGCGAAGAGCCCCTGCCGGTCCGGGAGATCAGCGGGGTCACCGCCACCGACCTGGAGGACCCGGCCCGTTTCCTCCAGCAGGGGGAGATCGTGCTCAGCGGCCTGGTGTGGTGGCGTCCCGACGACGAGCCCGAGAAGGCCGCGCGATTCGTCACCGCGCTGCGGACGGCCGGAGCCGTGGCCCTGCTCGCGGGCGAGGAGACGCACGGGACCGTGCCCGATGTCCTGGTCGACGCCTGCCGGACCCACGGAGTCACCCTCGTCGCCGTTCCCGCGCGCACCAGCTTCCGGGCCATCACAGAGGCGGTCTACCTACGGCAGTGGGGCGATCTCAGCCGCCGCCCCACCCACCACTACGCGACCCCTGAGAACGTACGCAACGAACTCAGCGTCCTGCTCGCGGCCGGCGCGCACCCGGACACACTGCTCGACCGGGCCTTCGCCCACCTGGGCACCCCGCCCGCCTACCTCCTCAGCGCGACCGGGCGCAGCCTCGCCCGCACGCCGTCCGCCCCGCCGCTGACCGCGCGACGGGGCGCGGAATGCCTGCACGGGCCCGCCGGAGTCACCTTGCGCATCGAGTCGGACGGATCCCCCTACGACGTCTGGCACCTGTACGTCCCCGACACGGCCGGGGCGCCGCCCCGTGTGCTCCACGAGATAGCCGACGTGCTCGCCCAGCACCGGCACCGCGCCGCCCCGGCCGAGAACGCGGCACGCCGCAAGGGCGACGAACTCGTCTCACTGATCGACGCCCCGCACACCGACGGGACATCACTGCGCACCGCCCTCCACGGCTGCGGCCTCTCCGACCGGGGGCCCTACCAGGTCCTCACCGCCCGGCCGGCCCATGAGGACGACGCGGACGCGGCGGCGGACGCCCTGGCCGAGGCACTGCACCACGACTCGGAGCGCCCCTTCGCCGTGGGCAGACTCACCGGAGGCACGGCCGTGGCCGTCGTCCAGGGCGAACCGGGGGACAGCGGGGCCCGGTTGCACGCCCTGTGGCCCGTACTGGACGGCTGCCACCCCGGCGCGCCGCTCCACGGCGGGCTGGGCGCCGCGGCAGCCGGTCCCGAGGAACTGCACGGCAGCCTCGTACAGGCGCGCTATGCCCTGACGGCGTCCCGCACCACCGCACCCGCGGGGGCCGGACTGACCTCCGTGGACGACCTCACCACCCTGCGCACGCTGCTCGCGGGACTGCCCGGAGAGGTCCGCGAGGTCTTCAGCGCCCGGACCCTGGGCCCGTTGACCGAGGAGGACGGCGCCTCGCAGCGCATGATGCTGCACACCCTCGAGGTCTTCCTCGCGCACAACTGCTCCTGGGCCCGCGCCGCCGAGGCCCTTCACCTCCACGTCAACACGGTCCACTACCGGGTCCGGCGCATCGAGCAGCTCACCGGCCGCGATCTGTCGCGCCTCGATCACCGACTCGACCTGCAGGCCGCGCTGATGTGCCGCTGACCGGAAACGGGCCGGGGCCCGGGATCAGCCCCGGCTGCCCGGCCGGTCGATGTGCACGTTCGTCGACTTCACCCGGGCCGTGGCCATGACCCCGACCTCCAGACCGAGTTCATCGACGGACTCGCGGCTGATCAGCGACACCAGCCGGTGCGGCCCCGACTGGATCTCCACCTGCGCCACCACGTCGTCGGCCGTCACCGCGACGACGATCCCGGCGAACGAGTTCCGTACCGACGTCAGGACCTCCCCGGGTACCGGATGCAACCCGGCGGCACGCTCCGTCGCGAAGTACGCGAGGCTGACACCGTCGATCACCCGGTTCCCCGAACCGCCCCGGTCCATCGTGAGGTGACCGCCGTCGGCCCAGCGGCGGACGGTCTCCGGACTCACGGCCAGCAGCTCCGCGGCCTGGCCAATGCTGTACGAGGGCACCCGCGCACTCTAATCCCTCTCGTCCGGCTCAGGCTGGGCCCGGTGCCATGGGGTGCCCGCCGGACGCGCCCGCCCGCAGCCCGTCCATCACGAGGTCCAGCAGCCGGGCCGCGCGCGGCGGCCAGTCGCTGTGCGGGTCGATCTGCCAGAGCCCGGCGATGGCGAGCAGGAAGTCCTCCGCGGTCAGCCCCGGACGGATGGTGCCGGCCTTCTCGTTGGCGTCCAGCAGGAGTGTGACGGCCCCGGTCACCGGACCGTGGCCCAGCCGGGCCAGGCCGCCCTGCCGGCTGACCGTCGTGCGCAGCGCCTCGGCCAGACCCGCCTTGGCCATGGCGAACTGCGCGAGCCGGTCCATCCACTCACGCAGGGCCCGGTCGGGATCGTGGGTGAGGAGCAACTGGGCGGCGGAGTCCGCCACCTGCTGCATCTCGTAGCGGTAGACCTCCAGGACGAGCGCCTCCCGGTCGGGGAAGTTGCGGTAGAACGTCCCCTGTCCGACGCAGGCCTTCCTGGCGATCACGCTCACCGGAGCGTCCGCCGCCCGGGTCAGCTCGGCCAGCGCGACTTCAAGGATGCGTTCGCGATTGCGCTGTGCGTCAGGACGCAGAGGGGTGCTCTTCCGCTCCCGCACACGTCCTCCTTCCGGGCCCGCGGCCGTGGCCGCTCTTGATAACCGGACAGCTGTCCACTAGGTTCGATCATCGGCGGACAGCTGTCCGCTTAGCCTTACCCTAGCGGCAGTTCAAGCCACTCCTGCTCCTCCCGGACCGTCCACCGGGACCGGTCGACGCGTATCAGCAACGCGAAAGAAGGCTGATCATGGCCCCATCGACGTCCAGTGCGATCACCCTGAACATCAACGGCGAAAAGCACACGCTGCCCGTCGATCACCGCACCACCCTCCTCGACGCCCTGCGCGAGCGTCTCGATCTGACCGGCACCAAGAAGGGCTGCGACCAGGGCCAGTGCGGCGCCTGCACGGTACTGCTCGACGGGCGCAGAGCCGTGGCCTGTCTGCAACTGGCGGTCGCGGCCGAGGGGCGCGAGATCACCACCATCGAAGGAGTGGCCGACGGCGACCGGCTGCACCCGGTCCAGCAGGCCTTCCTCGATCTCGACGGCTACCAGTGCGGCTACTGCACCCCGGGGCAGATCTGTTCCGCCCTCGCGGTGATCGAGGAACACGCGGCGGGCTGGCCGAGCGCCGTGACCGACGATGTCCGGCCCGAAGCCGGGGTGCCCGCACTCACCGCGGAGGAGATCCGCGAGCGGATGAGCGGCAACCTGTGCCGCTGCGGCGCCTATGTGTCGATCGTGCGGGCGGTCGCACGGGCCGCGGAGACCTCCGCGGCCTCCGTCGACGGAGTCAGGGAGCCGCTCGCATGAGGGAATTCGGCTACGAGCGCGTCCATGACGTCTCCGGAGCGCTCGCGCTGCTCGGCACGGACCCGGAGGCCCGCTTCCTCGGCGGCGGCACCAACCTGGTGGATCTGATGAAGGCCGGTGTGGAGCGCCCCGCACTCCTCGTCGACGTACAGGAACTGCCGCTGGACACCATCGAGTTCACACCGGACGGCGGCCTGCGCATCGGCGCGACCGTCACCAACAGCGATCTCGCCGCCCACGCCGAGGTGCGGCGTCACTACCCGGCACTGGCGCAGGCACTCCTGGCCGGCGCGTCGGGACAGCTGCGCAACATGGCCACAGTCGGCGGGAATCTGCTCCAGCGCACCCGCTGCGGCTACTTCAGCGACCTCGCCAAGCCGTGCAACAAGCGTGTCCCCGGCAGCGGTTGCCCGGCCATCGCGGGTGAGCACCACAACCATGCGATCCTCGGCGCCTCCGAGCACTGTGTGGCCACCCACCCCTCGGACATGGCGGTCGCGCTCGCGGCGTTCGACGCCGTCATCTCGTACGAGACGGCCGACGGGCCCGGTGAGCTGCCGATCTCCGAGTTCTACCCGCCGGTCGGCGCCACCCCGCACATCGAGACCGCCCTGCCGCCCGGTGCCCTCATCACCGGTGTCACCCTGCCGCCGGCCGCGGTCGCCGCGCACTCCCGCTACCGGAAGGTGCGCGAGCGCGCCTCTTACGCCTTCGCGGTCGGTTCGATCGCCGCCGCGCTCGATGTGCGGGACGGGACGGTGGCCGAAGTACGCCTCGCGTTCGGAGCGGTCGCCTCCCGGCCGTGGCGGGCCCGCGCCGCCGAGCGGGCGCTGACCGGCGGACCGGCGACCGCCGAGGCGTACGCCGCCGCGGCGGACGCCGAACTGGCGGCGGCCGAGGCGCTCCCCGAGAACGGATACAAGGTGACCCTGACGCGCAATCTCGTGGTGGCCGTGCTGAGCGAACTCGCCGAGGAGGCAGCCCGATGACCACGACGACCGACAGCACGGCGTTCACCGGGGCCGTCGGCTCCGGCCTCACCCGGGTGGAGGGCCGCGACAAGGTCACCGGAGCGGCCCGCTACGCCGGCGAGATCCCCTTCGCGGACCTCGCCCACGGCTGGCTGGTGCTCTCGACCGTGGCCCGGGGCCGGATCAGTGAGGTGCGGGACGCCGACGTCCTGGCCATGCCCGGAGTCCTCACGGTGCTGCACCACGGGAACGCGCCGCGCGTCGAGACCGACTACGTCGGCATGCTGGGACGGCCCAACCCGGTCGTCGGGCTCTTCCAGCACGACCGGGTCCCCTTCGTGGGCTGGCCGGTGGCGATGGTCGTGGCCGAGACGCCGGAGCAGGCCAGGGAGGCGGCCGAGGCGCTGGTCGTCCGCTACGACGAGGAGGAGCCGCACGACGTGGCGTTCTTCGCCGGGCACCCCGGCGCGTACATGCCGCCGAGCGGTGTGATGGCCGAGGCCGAGACGGCGAAGGGTGATCTGGAGGCCGAACTGGCGGCGGCCGCCTTCGTCGTGGACGAGGCGTACACCACCCCGGAGGAGCACCACAGCTCGATGGAGCCGCACGCGGCGACGGCCCGCTGGGACGAAGGCCGGCTCGACGTCGTCGACTCCAACCAGGGCAGCACCTGGGTCGCCGCCGAGCTGGCACTGATCTTCTCCCTCGACCCGTCAGCCGTACGGGTACGGTCCGAGCATGTCGGCGGCGCCTTCGGCTCCAAGGGCCTGAGCCCCCATCAGGTGGCCGCCGTGATGGGCGCGACCGTCCTCCAGCGTCCCGTGCGCGTCGTCCTGACCCGACGTCAGATGTTCTCGCTGGTGGGGTTCCGCAGCCCCACGGCACAACGGGTCAGGCTCGCCGCCGACGCGGACGGCCGACTGCGCGTGTTCGACCACCGCTCGCAGAGCCTGACATCGACCGTGCACGAGTTCGTCGAGACGAGCGCCGTGCTGGGGCGGGTCCTGTACGACGCGGACGCGCACCACACCCTGCACACGCTGGTACGGCTCGACGTGCCGTCCCCGTCCTGGATGCGCGCACCGGGCGAGGCGCCGGGGTCCTTCGCCGTCGAATCGGCGCTCGACGAACTGGCCGAGAAGTGCGGCGTGGACCCGATAGCGCTGCGCGTCCGCAACGAGACCTCGGTCGGGCCCGTCTCCGGGCTGCCGTTCAGCAGCCGCAACGTGGTCACCTGTTTCGAGGAGGGGGCCCGCAGGTTCGGCTGGGCGGACCGGGACCCGCGCCCCGGCGTGCGCCGCGAGGGACGCTGGCTGATCGGGACCGGAACGGCCGCGGCCACCTACCCCTCGGGTGTCAGCCCGTCCACCGCGGCCGTGACCGCGGAGCCGGACGGCAGCTTCACCGTACGGATCAACGCGGCCGACATCGGCACCGGTGCCAGGACCGCGATGACGCTGGTCGCAGCGGACGCCCTGGAGGTGGACCCGGACCGCGTCCAGGTGCGGATCGGGGACAGCGACCTGGGACCGGCGATGATCGCCGGCGGCTCGATGGGCACCCGCTCCTGGGCCTGGGCGGTCATGCTGGCGGCGGGCGAGGTGCGCGAGCGGCTGGCGCTGGGCGGAGGTATCCCGCCGGAGGGAATCACCGCCAGGTCGAACACCGCGGACGTCATCGGCGCCCTCCCGCAGCTGGAACGGCACTCCTTCGGGGCGCAGTTCGCGGAGGCGGCGGTGGACGTCACCACCGGCGAGGTGCGGGTACGCAGGCTGCTCGGCATCTACGCCGCGGGCACCATCGTCAACCCGCTCACCGCCCGCAGCCAGTTCATCGGTGGGATGACCTGGGGACTGTCGATGGCCCTGCACGAGGAGGCGATCAGGGACCAGGCCTCCGGCGGCCATGTCGGCGCCGACCTGGCCGACTATCACTTCGCCTCGCACGCCGATGTGCCGGTCATCGAGGCGGACTGGGTGGACGACCACATTCCCGACGACCCCATCGGCATCAAGGGCATCGGTGAGATCGGTGTCGTCGGCGTCGCAGCCGCGATCGCCAACGCGGTGTGGCACGCGACCGGCGTCCGCCACCGGGAGCTGCCGATCCGCCCCGACCGCGTCCTGCGCGCGGCGCAGGCGGCCAAGGAGGCCAAGAGCGCTTGAGCAGCGGACGCCGTTCCCGGCCGCGGCGTGACCCGTAAGGGCCACGCCGCCGCCGTACGGGACAGGGAACCCGCGTCAGAACTTCCGCAGGGTGACAAAGCCGCCGGGTCGCAGTTCCACCCGCCGCGTCACGCCCTTCCAGCTCACCTCGGTGCTGCGGCCGCCGACACTGCGGATCCGCGCCTCGCGCACCTTCCCGTCGCGCCGGCTCAGATCCACCACGAACTCATCGAGTCGGCGGAGGCGGGCGTCCGGTACCACATCTCGGTGGCCCGCCCCCGGGGCGCGCGGCGGCGCCGCGGCGGGCCGCTCCGGGGCAGGCGTGGCGGCGAAGGCGGGCAGCGCGCCGAGGACGGTGGCCGAACCCACGGCCGCGGCGAGCGTGAGCAGGCGGCGGCTCGGCTGACCGGGCTCCGGCTGCGCGGGCGGCCGCGGGTGCTGGTCGTTCTGCGCCGGAGGTACGGCGATGGCCACGGCGGCGGTGACGGCGAGGGCCATCGCGGCCCGCGTCGGGTGACCGTTAGGACAGCGGTGCACGGCGGGCGCACGGCCTTGCTCGCGGCGGCCGACGTGGGCGCCGGGGACGTCTCGACGGGCCTGGTCGATGACATGGCCGGAAACATAGGGGAGTTAATTTCCTCTGCCAAGAAAAAAAGTACCCCGACCAGATGTGGCAGCGGCGGACCTCAACCGCCCGGAGGGTTCGCCCGGAGTGGCCGCGCCCGGTGCGGGCCGGGCCGTTGGCCGAGTCGTCATCGCCGCGAAATCCCCTGTACCCGGCAGGATTTCGGGGTTCCCCGACTATCGACATGGGCATGTCATCGCATGGTGCGGCCCCACCCGCTTCGACCAGGAGGAAGCAGTGAAGAACAGACGACGGATCCGCAACGTGCCACTCGTGCTGGCCGCGGCCGGGGTGTTGGTCCTGGCCTCGCCGGGCAGCGCCTTCGCCGATGTGCCGGGTGCGCTGCCCGCGAACGCGGACGGACTGGAGCAGACGTTCCAGCCGGCCTACGACTACGACGGTGACGGGTGCTATCCGACGCCCGCCATCGGTCCGGACGGCACCATAGCCCCCGGGCTGAAGACCACCGGAGCCGTCAACGGCAGCTGCCACGACTCCTGGGACCTGGACAACACCAACGGATACGCGCGCTCCAAGTGCAACAACGGCTGGTGCGCCATCATTTACGGCCTCTACTTCGAGAAGGACCAGGCCGTCGCCGGCAGCGGGCTCGGCGGACACCGCCACGACTGGGAGCACGTCGTGGTCTGGGTGCAGGACAACGAGGCCAAGTACGTCTCCACCTCGGCCCACGGCGGGTTCAGTGTCTACGGGCGCGACCAGATCCAGTGGGACGGCACCCATCCCAAGGCCGTCTACCACAAGGACGGGATCGGGACGCACTGCTTCCGTCCCGCGACGACGGGCGACGAGCCGCCCGAGAACCACTACCACCAGTGGCAGTTCCCCGACCTCATCGGCTGGAACGGTTACCCGGACGGCCTCCGGGACAAGCTGGTCCAGGCCGACTTCGGCAGCGCGGTCTTCGGCCTGAAGGACGGGAACCTCGCCGGCCACCTCCAGAAGGCGATGCCCGCCGGCATCCCCTTCGACCCCAACGCCTGACGGGACGGGAAGCGCCGGCACGGCGGGGCGGGGCGGCGCGGGTCAGTGCCGCCCCGCCCCGCCGGACCGGCCGGGGAGCGGGGCGAGGAGCCGGTGGGCCGCCATCGCCGCGCCACCGCGTGCCCACGCCTCGAACGGCAGCGGCCGCACCAGGAGTTCGCACCCGGCGGCGGCGCCGAAGGCCTGGTCCGCGAAGGCCCGCCGGATCTCGTCGGAGAACAGGTCGTACGCCGCCACGCCCTCGCCGGAGATGATGACGCGCTCCGGGCCGATGGGGTTGGCCACCGAGGCGATCCCCAGCCCCAGTGCCCGTCCCGCCCGGGTGAACACCTCGCGGGCGGCGGTATCCCCGGACCTGGCCAGGCGGACGGCGCCGGACAGGGAGAGGGTCCCGACGCCGGTCTGTTCCCGTACCTGGTCGACGATGGCCTGGGTGGACGCGACGGCCTCGACGCAGCCGGTGTTTCCGCAGGTGCAGACGCGTTCCGTACCGCTGACGGGCAGATGTCCCAGTTCGCCGGAGACCCCGTACGCCCCGGATACCACCCGCCCGTGGAGGGATATCCCGCATCCCACCCCCGCGCCGACCGTGACCAGGGCGAACGAGGAGAGTCCGACCCCGTCGCCGAACCACTGCTCGGCGACGGTGAGGCCCGGACGTCGTTGTCGATCACCGTCGCAATGCCGGTGGCCTCCTCGACCAGTGCGGCGAGCCGGACGCCGTGCCAGTCGAGGAAGGGTGAGTAACGGACCGTGCCGCCCGGTCCGTCCAGATCGCCGGAGACCGTCACGCCGACGCTGTGCACGGCCGGGCCGGACTCGCCAGCCCCCTTTCCCGCCCGGCCGGGGAGGGTGCCGACCAGTTGGGCGACGGCCCTGACCACTGTGCCGACATCCCGTGAGCGGAGCGGGGTCCGCCGGGTGGCCAGCGGGGCGGCCGTGAGGTCGACGAGCATGCCGATGAGCTCGTCGGACGTGATCTTGATCCCGATGAACCCGGCCCGCTCCGGCCGTACCGCCACCAGCGTGGCCGGGCGGCCGGGCTGCCGGTCACCGGCCGGGCCGAGCTCGGTGATCCAGCCGTCGTCGAGCAGTGGCGCCGAGACCTTGGTGACCGCCCCGGAGGAGAGGCCGGTGCGGCGTCCGAGCTCCGCCCGGGTCAACGGCCTGGGCAGGGAAATGACCCTGGAACAGCGCTGAATATATTGAACTCGGAAGGAAACTCTCGCTGCATTCGCCGCGCTCTCGCCGCAGGCGGCAGCCGAGCGGAGCCCCGTCCGCACCCGCTGGTCTCGAGAGGACATGCCATGACCCGCACCACCACCCGGATCGCGCATCTGCGGGCGGCCGGAGTGAGCTTCGTCGTCGAACTGCGCGCTCCGCTGCCCCGCGTCCTGCACTGGGGCGAAGACCTCGGCGAACTGACCGGCGAAGGTCTCGCGGCCCTCGGACTGACGGCCGAGGCCGCCGCACTCAACAACTCGCTGGACGGTCCGAGGCAGTTCACCGTCTGGCCCACGGAGGCCGATGGCTGGCCGGGCACCCCGGCCCAGCAGGGTCACCGGGCCGGGGCGGCCACCGCGCCCAGGGTCGTGATGACCGGGGCGGAGGAAGGCCCCGGCGAACTGGTCATCGCCCTCCACGACACCGACGCCGCCCTCGACATCACCCTCACCTATCGGCTGGACCCGTCAGGTGTCCTGGGCGTGCGCACCAGCGTCTCGTGCCCGGCGCCCGATCCCGGCCAGGACGCCACCCCGGCACCCGCCGCCGTGCCGTACGACCTCGCCGCCACCACCGCGCTGCTCCCGCTGCCGAACCGTGCCCAGGAGATCCTGGACTTCACCGGGAAGTGGTGCCGCGAACGCACCCCGCAGCGTGGCCGGCTGGCGTTCGCCGGCCATGTCCGCGAGGTACGCCGGGGCAAGCCCGCAGTGGACGCGCCGCACCTCCTGACGGTCGGGGTACCCGGATTCGGGTTCCGTACCGGCGAGGTCTGGGCCCTGCACGTGGGGTGGAGCGGCAACCAGCGCTGGCTCGCCGAGCGGCTGCCGGAGGGCGCCGGGGTGCACGGGGGAGTCCTCGGCGGCGGCGAACTGCTGGCTCCCGGTGAGATCCGGCTGGCCCCGGGCGACCGGTACACCTCGCCCGAATGCTTCTTCGCCTGGTCCGGTGAGGGCCTCGACGGGCTGGCCGGACGCTTCCACACGATGCTCCGCGCCCGTCCCGGTCACCCGTCGTCGCCGCGTCCGCTGACCCTGAACACCTGGGAGGCGGTCTACTTCGACCACCGCCCCGAACGGCTGCTGGCGCTGGCCGACGCCGCGGCCGCCGTCGGGGTGGAGCGACTGGTCCTGGACGACGGCTGGTTCCTCGGCCGCCGGGACGACACGGCGGGGCTCGGTGACTGGACGGTGGACCCGCAGGTGTGGCCCGAGGGGCTGACCCCGCTGGTGGACCGGGTGCACGGCCACGGGATGCAGTTCGGCCTCTGGGTGGAGCCGGAGATGGTCAATCTCGATTCGCGGATGGCCCGCGAGCACCCCGAGTGGATTCTCGGCCCGTCCGCCGGGGTGGGCCCCAGCTCCCGTCACCAGTACGTGGTGAACGTCGCCGACGAGCACGCCTTCGCCCATCTGCTGGAGCGGCTGGACGCGCTCGTCACCGAGTACGGCATCGACTATCTCAAGTGGGACCACAACCGGGACCTCCACGAAGCGGTGCGGCGCGGCGCGCACGGCGCCGACCGGCCCGGGGTGCACGCCCAGACGGCGGCCCTGTACCGGCTGATGGACGCCCTCAGGGCGCGCCACCCCGCGCTGGAGATCGAATCGTGCTCCGGCGGCGGCGGACGCGTGGACCTCGGCGTCCTCTCCCGTACGGACCGGGTCTGGGCCTCCGACTGCAACGACCCGGTGGAGCGCCAGTCGATCCAGCGCTGGACCGCGCAGCTGCTGCCGCCCGAGCTGATCGGCGCCCATGTCGGGGGCCCGCGCAGCCATACGACGGGGCGGGTCGCCGACGACTCGTTCCGGCTGATCACCGCGTTGTTCGGCCACGCGGGCATCGAGGACGACCTGACCGCGCGCACCCCGGAGCAACGCGCGGCGCTGGGCCGGTGGGCGGCGCTCTACAAGGAACTGCGCGGACTCCTGCACGGCGGACGGGTCGTCAGGGCGGACCTCGACGACGAGGCGACCCAGCTGCACGGTGTGGTCTCACCGGACGCCGGCTCCGCGCTGTACTGCTGGGTGCGCACGGAGACCTCGGTGCCGGGTCAGTCCGGCCGGGTCCGGCTGCCCGGTCTCACCCCCGGCCGGCCCTACCGGGTCCGGATCCGTACGGAGGCGGGGCTGCCCGCCCTCCACCAGGTCGCCGGCCCCCTCTGGTGCACGGCCGCGCTCGACGGCTGGGTCCCGGTGCCGGGCGCCGTGCTGACCGGTGCGGGGCTGCCGATGCCGACGCTCAACCCGGGGCAGGCCCTGCTGATCGAGGTCGCGGCGCAGGTGTCCGCGAGCTGACCGGCGGTGCGCCGGCCCGGGTGGGGCCGGCGCACCGCCGGCCGGGGTCACGGGCTGGCCGCGTCGTAGCCGTAGCGCAGCGGGCCGTCGCCCGGGGGCAGGCCGAGCCGGTACACGTACAGGGCCTCGGCCCGGACGCCACCCGGCGCGGCCTCCACCTCGCAGGGGCGGGTGACCTGTACGACCGTGGGCCGGTCGGTGACGCGCAGGCGCAGGCCGTGGGCGGGGCCCCCGACGAGCACCGCGTGCTCCTCGCGTGTCGTGCAATCGGTATCCATGCCCATACTTTAAAGGTTGCGCAATGAAAGGAGTGTGCACCTCCGCCCCTTTCGGGACCCGCTCCTTTCAGGCTTCGGACATTCAGGCTTCGGACATTCAGACCGCGGCCGGGGCCGCCGAGGCGCCGGACGCGATGCCGAAGGCGGGCTCGGGCACCTCTGTGGGGCTGATGAGGGTGGAGTGCCGGCCGTCCGTACCGACCGGGACGTCCCCGTCGATGGTGACGCGCCGCAGCTTGCGCTCGTGGGTGTCCGAGTCGTCCACCCCGTAGTGCTGGGTGGCGCGGTTGTCCCAGATGGCGACGTCGCCGGCCTGCCACTGCCAGCGCACGGTGTTCTCCGGACGCTCGATGTGGGACTGGAACAGGTCGATGAGGGCCCGGGAGTCGCGGCCGGTGAGTCCGCTGATGCGCTGGACGAAGTTGCCCAGGAGCAGCACCCGTTCGCCCGTCTCGGGGTGGACGCGGACCACCGGGTGCTCGGTGAGGAACTTCGTCGAGGTGAACACCTTCTGGTACTGGGCGAGTGCCTCCGGCAGAGCGTCGGGGCGCAGCGCGACGTAGTCGTAGTCGTTGGAGTGGACGGCCCGCAGGCCGTCGGCGAGGGTGCGCAGCGGCTCGGGCAGCCCGGCGTACGCGGCGGCGGTGTTGGACCACAGGGTGTTGCCGCCGTAGGGCGGGACGGTGACCGCGCGCAGGATGGAGAAGGCCGGATAGGCGGGTACGAAGGTGACGTCGGTGTGCCACTGGTTGGCCCGGCCTCCGTGGTCGGAGTCGATGCCCAGCGAGTAGCGGCCGTCGGCGGACGGGACGGTCGGGTGGGCGACCGGGGTGCCGAGCAGCCTGCCGAACGCCTCGTGGCTGTCCTCGTCCAGGTGGTCCTGGCCGCGGAAGAAGACGACCTTGCTGGCCAGCAGTGCGGACCGGACGGCCGCGACCGTCCCCGGGGCGAGGTCACCGCCGAGACGTACCCCGGAGATGACGGCGCCGATGCGGCCGCCGACCTTCTGGACGGTCACGGTGGAGGCGGGAGCGGAAGCGGTGGTTGCCGAGGACATTGCGGGAATCCTTTCGTGGGGTACGCCCCGCGGGGCGGCGGACTGCCGCCGCCGGACGTGGAGGGTCCGGTCGCGGGTTGCGTGCAGACGCGGGGATTGCGAGACGCGGGGGCTGCGAGGAGTGGGGATGCCGGGACGGGGTGTGCCGGGACGTGGCAGTGGCGCGGGATGGGGAGGCGCGGTGCGACAGGGGCGGTCAGGCAGCGCTACAGCGGCCCGGACACCCGGGCGGCAGTGCGGTGCGGCCGACGCGCGGGGCGGGCCGCGCATCGGGAGTGGCCGTCGCGAACATGTTCCGGAGACTCGCAGCGCCCCGCCGGGTACGTCAACCACGTACCCGTACGCCGCAGGGCGCGTGCGGGCGGTCCGCGACGCGTTCCGCCGGGCCCCGGAAAACCGCCTCCGACCAGGGCTTCGCAGCTCGTACCGGAGCGCCCGTGCGCGGTGCCGGGGGACCGGGTGCGAGGCCCCGCGCGAATTCACGCCGCCGTAATGTCGCGCCCGCGACCGCGCCCCCGCGCCGCCCGCCCGGGACTTCCATCGATTGGCGGTGGTCGACGGGCAGGACTAATCTCGTGTGAGTGAACGTAGGCGTTCACTCAACGGCTTGAGTCTCGAAGCGATCCCATGACGGAATCCCACGCGACACCCCGGCAGTCTGCCGAGTCCCCGAAGCGGGCACACGGCAGCGGAATCGCCCTACTCGTCATCTGCTCATGCCAGTTGATGGTGGTTCTCGACATCACCATCGTGAACATCGCCCTTCCGCACATCCAGACCGCGCTGGGCTTCTCCACCGAGAACCTCTCCTGGGTGGTCAACGCCTACACGCTGACGTTCGGCGGACTGCTGCTGCTGGGCGGGCGGCTCGGTGACATCCTCGGCCGCCGCAGAGTCTTCATGTTCGGCGTCGTGCTCTTCGCCTTCGCCTCGCTGCTCGCCGGGCTCTCCCAGGAATCCTGGCAGTTGCTGGCGGCGCGTTCCCTCCAGGGCGTCGGCGGTGCCATCGCCTCGCCGACCGCGCTCTCACTGATCACCACGACCTTCCGCGAGGGGCCCGACCGCAACAGGGCGTTCGGCGTCTTCGCCGCAGTCTCGGCCGGCGGCAGCGCCATCGGGCTGCTGGCGGGCGGGCTGCTGGTGGAGTGGCTCGACTGGCGGTGGATCTTCTTCGTCAACGTCCCCATCGGGCTGCTGATCGTGCTCGCCACCCCCCGCTTCATCCGGGAGTCCGAACGCCACCCGGGCCGCTTCGACGTGACGGGGGCGCTGACAGCCACGCTGGGCATGGTGCTGCTCGTCTACGGCTTCATCCGCGCGTCCGAGGAGGGCTGGAGCGACAGCCTCACCCTGGGAGCCTTCGCCGCGGCCGTTGTGCTGCTCGCCGTGTTCATCGTCATCGAGGGCCGGTCGCGGCAGCCGATCACGCCGCTGTGGATGTTCCGCGACCGCAATCGCGCGGGTGTGTACGGAATGATGCTGTGCCTGTCCGCCGCGATGTTCGGGATGTTCTTCTTCCTGACCCTCTTTGTGCAGAACATCCTGAGTTTCAGCCCGCTCCGGGCCGGCCTCGCCTTCCTGCCGGTCAGCGCGATCATCGCCGTGGGGGCCGGCTTCACTTCGCGGCTGCTCCCCAGATGGGGGCCGAAACCCTTCATGGTGACGGGCTCTCTCCTGTGTGCCGTGGGCCTCGGCTGGCTGACGCAGGCGGACGCCGACAGTACGTACCTGGGCAGTCTGCTCGGTCCGGTGCTGGTGTTCGGGCTCGGCATGGGGCTGCAGTTCGTGTCGCTGACGCTGATGGCCGTGTCCGGTGTGGCGTCGCGGGAGGCGGGCGCGGCGTCCGGAATCCTCAACACCATGCAGCAGGTGGGCGGTTCGCTCGGCCTGTCCATCCTGGTCACGGTCTTCGGTACGGCCAGCCGCAACGAGGCCACCCACCAGGTCCCGCGCTTCCTGTCGCAGGCGACCCCCGCAGAGGTGGCGCAGTTCCGCAGGACGGGCCAGCTCCCCGGGCAGTGGGGCGAGCAGGTGCTGGTGACGGGCATCTCCAGGGCCTTCGTCACCGCCGTCGTGTTCGCCGTGGTGGCCGCGCTGATCGCGCTGATCATCGTCAAGGTGCGCCCCTCGGACATCGAGCGGCTGCGGGGCGGCGGCGCCGCGATGCCCGCGGCGGCGGAGGCCGCCGACGCTCCGGGGGGAGCGGCGGCACCGGGTGCCGCGGACGGGCCCGCCCGGCAGCCGCCGCGGCCGGGCGGCCAGGATCCCCCCGACCCGGAACGATGACCCCCGGCCGCCCGGGCACCGCACCGGGCGCCCGGGGGCGCGGCTTTCAGCCCTTGACGGTGAAGCCCGCCCGCAGCAGCGCCTCGTCGCGCGAGGACGGGCCGACGAGCAGCTCGAACGCGCCCGGCTCGACGATACGGTTGCCCGCGGCGTCCACCAGACTGCACTCGGCGACCGGCAGTTCGATGACCACCTCGCGCGACTCGCCGGGTTCGAGCGTCACCTGACGGTAGGCCTTGAGCTCCTTCTCGGCCCACGTCACCGACGTGACGGTGTCGCTCACGTACGCCTGCACGGTCTCCCGCACCGGCCGGTCGCCGGTGTTGCTGACGAGGACGCGTGCGCGCAGGGTGTCGTCCGCGCCGAGGTCCTCGGTGAGCACCTCCAGCTCGGTGTACGAGACGCTCGTGTAGCTCAGGCCCTCACCGAACACGAACGCCGGACTCTGCGTCAGATCGGCGTAGCGGGAGCCGTGCTGGCCGCGTACCTGGTTGTAGTACGTCGGCTGCTGACCCGAGTGGCGGGCGAAGGAGACCGGCAGCCGGCCGGACGGCTCGATGAGGCCCAGCGCCAGTTCGGCGACCGCCCGGCCGCCGAGCATGCCCGGGTTGAAGGCGTGCACGATCGCCGCCGCGTTGTGCGCGGAGGGCGGCAGCACCAGCGGCTTGGAGCTGATGACGACCACCACCAGCGGCTTGCCCGTCGCGGCGAGCGCGTCGAGCAGCGCGACCTGGCCGCCGATCAGTTCCAGGGTCGCGGTCGAGCGCCCCTCACCGACCAGCTCGATCCGGTCACCGACGACCGCGACGACGTAGTCGGCGGCCTGCGCCGCGGCGACGGCCTCGCCGATCAGCGCCTCGGAGGGCTCCGCGGGGACGACGACCTCCGGCCGGGGCTGCCCGTCCGGGAAGAACGCGCCCAGCGGGTCGGGCCCCACGGTGAGGATGTCGGCCCCGCGTGCGTGGGTGACGGTCCAGCCGTCCGGCACGTGCTCCCGGAAGCCGTCCAGGACGGTACGGATCATGTCGCGCGGATGGCCGTCCGGCAGCCAGTCCGCCTGCCCGGAGGAACCCGCCCAGTCACCGAGCTGGGTCTGCGCGTCGTCGGCGTTGGGCCCGACGACCGCGACCGTGCGCGGCCCGGCGCCGGTGGCCGCGAGCGCGCGGCCGTCCGGACCGGCCGTGAGACCGCCGGCCAGCGGCAGGGTGCCGTCGTTGGTGAGGAGCACCAGCGAGCGGCGGCCCGCTTCGAGGTTCAGTTCGGCGTGCCCGGCGCTTCCGATGACCGCGGCCTGCCGGTCGCGGTCCGGGTGTCGCGGGTTCTCGAACAGGCCCAGCTCGAACTTGAGCGTGAGGATCCGGCGGACCGCCGCGTCGATCTCCGCCTCGTCGAGCGTGCCGGCGGCGACCGCCTCCTGCGCGCCCTGGAAGAAGTCCGGCGTCGTCATCACCATGTCGTTGCCCGCGCGCACCGCGGCGGCGGCGGCCTGCGCGTGGTCGGCGTAGACCCGCTGCTCCCACACCATCCGGCCGACGTTGTCCCAGTCGGTCACCAGCGTTCCGGTGTAGCCCCACTCGCCACGCAGTACCTCGTTGAGCAGCCAGTCGTTGACCGTGATCGGGACCCCGTCCATCGACTGGTACCCGAGCATGAACGTCCGGCAGCCCTCCTTGGCGACCCGCTCGAACGGGGGCAGGAACCACGAACGGAGCTTGCGGCGCGAGATGTCGGCCTCGCTCGCGTCCCGGCCGCCCTGGGTCTCGGAGTAGCCTGCGAAGTGCTTGGCGCAGGCCAGGATCGCGGTCGGGTCGTCGAGGCCGTCGCCCTGGTACCCGCGCACCATGGCGGAGGCGAGCTCACCGATGAGGAAGGGGTCCTCGCCGAACGTCTCGCTCACCCGGCCCCAGCGCAGGTCCCGGGTGATGCACAGGACCGGGGAGAACGTCCAGTGCACACCGGTCGCGGCGACCTCGACGGCCGTCGCCCGCGCGATGCGCTCGACGAGTTCGGGGTCCCAACTCGCGGCCATGCCGAGCTGGGTGGGGAAGATCGTGGCCCCTTCCCAGAACGAATGGCCGTGGATGCAGTCCTCCGCGACGAGCAACGGGATCCGCAGCCGGGTCCGCTCGGTGAGCGCGGCCGCCTCCAGGACGCGGTCGGGGGAGGCGTGCAGGATCGAGCCCGCGTGCATGCCCTCGATGTGGTGCCGGACCCCGTCCTTCGCGTTCAACTGGAGCATCTGGCCGACCTTCTCGGGCAGCGTCATCCGCCCGGCCAGATCGGCGACGCGCTCGGAGACGGACAGCGCGGGGTCGAGATAGGGCAGTGAGGAGCCCACAGGAGTTCCTTTCACAACGTCGGTGACGTTCTCGTCGGGCGGATGCCTGGGTGGTGGAAGGACCGGCCGGCCCAACTCGACCACACCGTCACACCGTACGCCGAATCCCGACCGGGTGGTAAGTATGTGAGTATGCAACTGTACTCATTGACGCCGTCGGGGACGGCCGGGGAGAGTGGCACATGACCGGCGACACACGGCGTGGCTACGCCAAGGGCCGGGCCAAACGCGTGGAGATCCTCGACCAGGCCATGGCCATCTTCGGTGAGGCCGGCTACCGGGGCGCGTCGTTGCGGGTGATCGCCACCCGCTGCGGGATCTCGCATCCCGGTCTGCTGCACCACTTCCCGACCAAGCAGTCGCTGCTGCTCGCGGTGCTGGAGCACCGCGACGAGGTGGACTCCGAATGGCTCGCCCTCGGCAGTCCGAAGAGCGTCGGCCGGCTGCGCAGGCTCGTCGACCTCGCCGCGCTGAACGCCGAACGCCGGGGGATCGTCGAGCTGTTCTCCGTACTCGCCGCAGAGGCGACCTCCGCCGACCACCCGGCCCACGCCTACTTCGTGGAGCGCTACCGCACCTCATTGCTCTCCACGGCCGTCTCCTACCGGGAGGCGCTGGACGAGGGCGCGCTGCGTGCCGGGATCGACCCCGACGAGGCGGCGCAGCAACTGATCGCGCTGATGGACGGACTCCAGGTCCAGTGGCTCATCAGCGGCTGCGTGACGGACATGGCCGGTGTGCTGCGGGCCCATGTGCAGGCGCAGTTGACCGTGGGGCTGTGAGGCCGGGGGCCCGTGCCGCCCGCGGGCGGCACGGGCGGGACCGGGCTCCCTACGAGCCGTCGCGTCCGGCCGCCAGTAGAGCGTCCCGGCCGATGAGGGCGGTCGAGCCGGGACCCGTGCAGGCGTAGGCACCCGCCACCGCGCCCAGCCGCGCGCAGTCGTGGACGTCCCTGCCCTCCAGCCTCCCGTACAGGAAGCCGGTGACGAACGCGTCGCCGGCCCCGTTGGTGTCCACCACCGGGGCGGGCGGCACGGTCGCCGGGACGTGGTACGGGTCCGGTCCGCCGTCCCGGGTGAGGAACCAGGAGCCCTCGGCCCCCGCCGTGGCGACCACGGTCCGCGCGCGGCCCTCCCGCAGGATCCGCCGCATCAGCGCGGGGGCGCGGTCGCCCGTGGACGCGGCGCTGAAGAAGACGAGATCGGACCGCAGGGCGAACTCCCGCTGGTGCTCGGCCAGTCCGTCCCAGTCGTGCAGATCGGTGGAGACGGGGACACCGAGGGCCTCGATGTCGTCGTACAGGAATCTGGTGAAGCCCGTGATGGACAGGTGGACATGGCGGGTGCGCCGCAGCCGGGGCAGGTAGAAGTCCCGCGGCATCCGCAGCTCCGCAGGGTCCCGGGCGTCGTAGAACGACATCCGGCGGCCCTTCGCGTCCACCAGGTTCACCGCGCGCCGGGTGCCCGCCGCGGAGATCAGCGGATGGAACTCCACGTCCCCCTCGGCCAGCCGTTCGCGCACCAGGGCGCCGGTCGGATCGTCGCCGATGCAGTCGAGCAGGGCCACGTCCAGACCGAGCGCCCGCGCGCCGAGGGCCACATTGCCCCCGGTCTGCCCGGCCCACTCCTGGATCGGACCCACCATGACGGAGTCGGCGAGGGGGACCGGCAGGGTGTCGACGCGGACGATCGTGTCCACCCCGCTGCCGCCTACCACCACAACGTCGTACCCGGATTGCCGCTGGATCACCGTGCCGCCTCTCTTGTCCCGCCGCGGCCCAGTATCGCGGACCGGCCGCCCTCACATCGGCCGTTCTCTGCGAGCGGTCCGGCGGACCGCTGCCTATGATCGACCGGGGGCCTTGGACCTGATCTGTGGAGGCTTTTCGATGCTGTCGGTGCTCGAACCGCGTGACATTCCTCCGCGCCTCGCCACTGGCGCGTTCATCCTGAACTCCGGCCTGGGCAAGCTCAAGGCCGACGAGGAGACCGCACAGACCCTGCACGGCATGGCCTGCACCGCCTACCCCTTCCTCGACCGGATCGAGGCCGGGCGGTTCACCCGGCTGCTCGCCTGGTCCGAGATCGCGGTCGGCGGCGCGCTGCTGGTCCCCGTCGTGCCGACCCGGCTCGCCGGACTGGCGCTGACCGGGTTCTCCGGCGGACTGCTCGGCCTGTATCTGCGGGTCCCCGGAATGCGTGAGCCGGGCAGCCTGCGCCCCAGTCAGGCCGGCGTCCCGCTGGCCAAGGACGCCTGGATGTTCGGCATCGGGCTGGGCTTCCTCGGCGCGGGGGCCCACCGCTGCGGCACGCCGCGCCGCCGCTGCCGCCGGCACCGCCGGTGCGGCCGCTGAACCACCCGGACAGGCCCTCGGGGTGGTGGCACGGGTCCCGCGCCACCGCCCGGTGTCAGTCGCGCACCCGGGCCATCAGCAACGCCACGTCGTCGTGGTGGCTGGGGTCCCGGAGCTTGCGCAGCAGCCGGTCGCAGGACGCCTCCAGCGAGGCGTCCGGCTCGCGGAGCAGTTCCCGCAGGGCGGCCAACCGGGTGTCTATGTCCTGGTCACGGGTCTCGACCAGACCGTCCGTGTACAGGACGAGCCGGTCGCCCGGTCCCAGGTCGAACGTGACGTCGCTGAACGGAACACCGCCCACGCCCAGCGGCGCCCCGGCCGGCAGATCGAGCAGCCGGGGCGGGCCCCCGGCCGGGATCAGTACCGGTGGCAGATGTCCGGCGGTGCTCACCCGGCAGCTGTCGTGGACCGGGTCGTACACGACGTAGACGCAGGTGGCGAACCACGGGTCCAGATCGGCCGTGATCTCGTCGAGGTGCCCGAGCACCTCCGCGGGCCGCAGACCTATCCTGGACAGCGTCTGGGTGGCGGTCCGCAGCCGCCCCATCGTGGTGGCCGCGTTGATACCGCTGCCCATGACGTCACCGACCACCAGAGCGGTCCCGCCGTCCCGCAGCGGGATGACGTCGAACCAGTCGCCGCCGACCTCGTACCGCGAGGCGGCCGGCCGGTAGCGGGACGCCACCTCCAGCCCGGCCGGGGCGTGGTGGTTGTGCGGGAGCATGCTGCGCTGGAGGGTGAGGGCGGTCTCCCGCTGTTGCCGGAACAGCCGGGCGTTGTCGATACAGACCGCCGCGCGGGCGGCCAGCTCACAGGCGAGCACCTCGTCGTCCTCGGTGAACGGCAGCGGATTGTCCGTCCGTATGAGGTCGATGGCGCCCAGGACCTCGCCCCGGGCGATCAGCGGCACCGCCAGGTAGGAGTGCGCACCGGCCTCGGCCAGCAGCCCCGCGGAGCGGCTGTCGCGGGCGACGCGCGACAGCGCCTCCGCGTCGAGATACGGCACCCGCACCGGTTGGGCCGTACGCACGCAGCGCGTGATCAGCCGGTCCGCTCCGTAGTGGGCCGCGTGACCCGGTGGATCCGCCGCCTCGACGACCGGCGTCGGCCGGGCCGCGACGACGGCCAGTGCCTGGATGAGGGCCGGGCCCTCGGTTTGGCTGGGACGGCCCTTCAGCACACTGTCCAGGACATCGACCGCCGCGACGTCGGCCAGCTCGGGAACCGTGACCTCGGCCAGCTCCCGCGCGGTCTGCTCCAGGTCCAGGGTGGTCCCGATGCGCACCGAGGCGTCCGCGACCAGTGCCAGCCGGTGCCGGGCCCGGTCCGCCTCGGCCTCCGCCCGGTGGTGGTCGGTCATGTCGATGAGCGAGACGGCGAGCCCCAGTACCTGGCCACCGGAGTCCTCCAGCCGGTACAGCGACATCGACCAGGCGCGGTCGGTCTCCGGATCGGCCGCGGTACGGCCCTCCACCTGATGGCCCACCTGCGGCACACCGCTCTTCAGGACCTCGCGCATCGCCGCCTCGACCACTTCGGCGTCGAGGAAGGGCAGCGCCTCCCCGACCCGGCGCCCGAGGTGCTCGGCCGCGCTCAGACCGTTCATCCGCTCCAGCGCGGGGTTGGCCGCCAGATACCGCAGATCGCTGCCCAGGACCGCCAGGCCGATCGGGGACTGGTCGACCAGGCGCACGGACAGCGCCAGATCGCGCTCCACCTGCCGCAGCGTCGCCCCGTCCGTGGCCAGCCCCAGCGCGAAGAAGTCACCCCGGTCGTCCTGCAGCCGCATGTTGCGGAACTCCAGCAGCCGGCTGGTGCCGTCCTTGCACCGTACGGGGAAGCTCCCCGCCCAGGTCTCGCCGCTGTTCATCACCTCCGAGAACAGCCTCAGCACCAGCTCGAAGTGTTCCTCGTCGACCAGGACGCGGGCGGCGAACCGGCCCAGCGCCTCCTGCGGCGTGTAGCCCAGCAGCCGCTCGGCCTGCGGGCTCCACAGCACGATGCGGCCCTCGGTGTCGAGCATCATCGCGGCCGTCCCGAGGACGTCCACCAGACCGTTCTCGGAAGAGCGGCGCACCGCTGCCCGGCGGGCGTCGCCCAAGCCGGTCCGCATGTCATCGGTGCCGTCCACGGACCATCCTTCCCAAGCCGTCGCCGTGCCCGGACACAAGGTTCGCGCTCTCCCATGGTCGCCCCGGACCCGCCGCCACCGCAGCTCCTGCGAACCGGGAGATCCTGGCGCGGGAGGTTTCGGAAGCCTGACGACGGTCACCCGCAGCGTACTGATCCGTACACAGCAACACGACCGTCTGGAGTGAGACCCATGCAGAACTGGCGCGAGCGGGCGGCTTGCCGCGACGAGGACCCGGACCTGTTCTTCCCCATCGGGGCCACCGGCCCCGCGCTCGTACAGACCGAGGACGCCAAGGCGGTGTGCCACGGCTGCCCCGTGCGGGCCGAGTGCCTGCGCTGGGCCCTGGAGAACGGCCAGGACACCGGCGTGTGGGGCGGTCTGGACGAGACCGAGCGGCGCGCGCTGAAGCGGCGCAGCCGCCGACGGGCCAAGGAGTACGGCTGACGCCGGGGCCTCTCGTACCCCAGGCGGCCGTCCCCCGTGATGATTCCCCCGCCACCGGGTACACGGTGAGTCATGGACACCACGGCCTGGCTCGTCATCGGCGCGGTTCTCGCGCTGCTCACCGTAGGTATCGCCGTCGTCCTCCTGGTGCGGGTGTTCCGGGCCAGGAAACTGCTGGTCGACGCCGGTATACCGCTGCAGAACAAGGCGCTGGTCTGGGCGGCGGTGATCTACACCGTGTCACCTGTCGACCTGCTGCCCGACCCCGTATACCTCGACGACATCGGCTTCCTGATGCTGGCGCTGCGCTCCCTGCACGCCGCCGCGCGGGCTGCCGGGGTCGGTGGCCGCACCGAGCGGCCGGCCGAGTCCACCCGGCTCGTGCCGTAGGGCCTGTCCGGCGGGACGCGCTGCGGCCCCGTTCGCCGAACCCGTCGCGTCAAGCTCGTTGACAGCTGAACAGCTACACGTCACTCTCCTGGGAGAGCGCTCTCCCATTCGGTTTCGGGACACCGTCCCGCACTCTTCTGCCAGGAGAGAATGTGCACAGACCTAGCGCAGCCCTGCCCGCGAGACCGCGAACGGGCACGCTGTTGATCACGCTTCTCGCGCTTCTCGCGTCGTCGCTCGTGATGCTCACGGCGACCTCCGCCCGAGCCGCCGATTCCCTGCTCTCCCAGGGGAAAACCGCCACCGCCTCCTCCCACGAGGGGGACGGTTACGCGGCGTCGGCGGCCGTGGACGGGGATACGACCGGCACCCGCTGGGCCAGTGAATGGAGCGACCCGCAGTGGATCCAGGTGGACCTGGGCGCCACCGCGGACCTGAGCAGGGTCGTCCTGACCTGGGAGTCCGCCTACGGCAAGGCGTACCGGATCGAGGCGTCCGACAACGGATCGGACTGGCGCACGCTCAAGACCGTCACCGACGGCGACGGCGGCACCGACGAACTGGCCGTCTCCGGATCCGGACGGTACGTCAGGATGTACGGCACCGCCCGCCCCGGCGGATACGGCTACTCCCTCTGGGAGTTCCAGGTGTACGGCAGCACCGACGGCACACCGCCCGCCACCGGCGGCGCGGTCCGGGTCACCGGCTCGCAGGGCAACTGGCAGCTGACCGTCGACGGCAAGCCCTATCAGGTCAAGGGACTGACCTGGGGCCCGTCCGTCGCCGACGCGGCACGCTATCTGCCCGACCTGAAGTCGATGGGTGTCAACACCATCCGGACCTGGGGCACCGACGGCTCCTCCAAGCCGCTGCTGGACGAGGCCGCGGCCAACGGCATCCGGGTCGTCAGCGGCTTCTGGCTCCAGCCGGGCGGGGGTCCCGGCAGCGGCGGCTGCGTCAACTACCTGACCGACGACGCGTACAAGGCGTCCTCGCTCACCGAGTTCGCCAAGTGGGTCGACACGTACAAGAACCACCCCGGCGTGCTCATGTGGAACGTCGGCAACGAGTCGGTCCTCGGTCTCCAGAACTGCTACAGCGGTGACGAACTGGAGAAGCAGCGCAACGCCTACACCACCTTCGTCAACGACGTGGCGAAGAAGATCCACACGATCGACCCCAACCACCCGGTGACCTCGACCGACGCCTGGACGGGAGCCTGGCCGTACTACAAGCGCAACGCCCCCGACCTGGACCTGTACTCGGTCAACTCCTACGGCGACATCTGCGGAGTGCGGGGCGCGTGGGAGTCCGGCGGCTACACCAAGCCCTACATCATCACCGAGGGCGGACCGGCCGGTGAGTGGGAGGTCCCCGACGACGCCAACGGCGTCCCGGACGAGCCCACCGACGTGCAGAAGGCCGAGGGCTACACCAAGGCCTGGAACTGCATCACCGCCCACCAGGGCGTCGCCCTGGGCGCCACGCTCTTCCACTACGGAACGGAGCACGACTTCGGCGGCGTCTGGTTCAACGTGGTGCCCGACGGCAAGAAGCGGCTCTCCTACTACGCGCTGAAGAAGGCGTACAAGGGCTCCACGGCCGGGGACAACACCCCGCCCGTCATCAGCAACATGAAGGTCCAGAACGCCAACGGCGCACCCGCCGGCAAGGAGTTCACCGTCGGCGCCGACATCCGCGACCCGGACAACGACGCGCTGACGTACAAGATCTATCTGAGCGGCAACTACGCCACCGGAGACAAGGCCCTGGTCGAGGCCGACTGGCGGTCCACGGGCAACGGCACCTTCGCGGTGAAGGCGCCGGAGCGGCTCGGGGTCTGGAAGGTCTACATCCAGGCCGAGGACGGACACGGCAACGCCGGCATCGAGACCAAGTCGGTGAAGGTCGTGGTGCCGCCGGTCACCGGCACCAATGTGGCGCTCGGCCGCCCGGCCACCGCCACCTCGGCCCAGGCCGGCAGCACCGGCTGCCCCTGCACCCCCGCGATGGCGGTCGACGGCAGGACCGACACCCGCTGGGCCAGCGACTGGAGCGACCCCCAGTCGATCCAGGTCGACCTCGGTGAGCGCAAGTCCTTCCGCCACCTCCAGCTGGTGTGGGACCCGGCCTACGCCAAGTCGTACGAGGTACTGGTCTCGGACGACGGCAGCAACTGGCGCTCGGTGTACTCCACCACCAGCGGGAACGGCGATGCCGACGATCTCGACATCGCCCAGACGGCCCGCTACGTGAAGCTCAGCCTCACGCAGCGGGGCACGGCCTGGGGCTACTCGCTCTGGGAGTTCGGCATCTACAGCTGATCACCCGGCGGCGCCGGTGAGGGGAGTCCGCCTCACCGGCGCCGCATTCCGCGGGGCGTGTCGTCGGCGTGGCCGGGCAGGGGAACGGCATGGTGATGACATGAACGTCGCAGATATTCTGGTGGATGGATACACCCGCGTCCGCGAGACGGTGCACGCGGCCGTCGAGGGCCTCGAACCCGACGACCTCCACGCCCGCCTAGACACGGGGGCGAACTCGATCGCCTGGCTCGTCTGGCACCTGACCAGGGTCCAGGACGACCACATCGCGGACGCGGCCGGCATCGAACAGGTCTGGTCGGCCCAGGACTGGTCCGCCCGCTTCGATCTGCCCTTCGCCGAGGGGGCCACCGGCTACGGGCAGAGCAGCAAGCAGGTCGGGGAGGTGAAGGTGGACTCGGCGGAGCTGCTGATCGGCTACCACGACGCGGTGCACCTCCAGACCATCAGCTTCGTCCAGGGCCTCGACGGCAAGGCGCTGGACCGCGTCGTGGACGAGGCCTGGTCGCCGCCGGTCACCCTGGGCGTACGGCTGATCAGCGTGCTGTCGGACGATCTCCAGCACGCCGGGCAGGCAGCCTTCGTGCGGGGCTCGCTGGAGCGCCGGTAGCCTCTCGGCCGGCGGCCGGGGCGAGCGGTCCGCGGGTGCGGGCGTAGTGCCCCGGGCTGGTGCCCACGACGCGCTTGAAATGGCGGGCCAGATGGGACTGGTCGTAGAAACCGGCGGACGTCGCCACCTCGGGCCCCGGCAGTCCCTGGAGGAGGAGCCGGCGCGCGAGATCGACCCGGCGCCCGGTCACGTACTGGTGCGGCGCCATCCCGAACTCCCGGCTGAAGGCCCGCACCAGATGCGTGTGGTGGGCGTGCAGGCGCTGCGCAGCCTCCTGGAGCGTGATGCCCGCCACGAACCGTTCGTCGAGGAGGTCGCGCAGCCGGTGGGCGACCCTGTGGTCGTGCACGTACCGGACGGGCTCCAGCCGGTTGCGCAGATGCTGGTCGAGCCGCTCGGCGACCAGGGCGAGCCGGCTCGCCGCCTCCAGTTCGTCACCCGGCCGGGAGAGCGTCGTGTGGAGCCGGGCGATCCGGCGCCGCAGCGCCGGATCGTGCAGCACGGGGCTGTCCACGGCCATGCCGATCAGCCGCTCGTCGACCTGCGCGGTGTTGAGGTACAGGACGCGTTTGCGGAAGCCCTCCGCGGTCGCGGCGCCGCCGTTGTGCGGAATGTGCGGCGGCAGCAGCGTCACCACATGGCTGAGCACGCCGTGCTCGTGGTGGTCCAGGTCGTACCGGACCATGCCCTCGTCCACGATGAGCAGGGTCCAGGCGTCATGCGTGTGCATGGGGTAGGAGTGATCGATGAAGTGGGCGTGGAAGACCTCTTCGATCCCCTCCACGGGCGGACACCACGCGGTGATGTCCGGACGAGCAGCCATGAACCGATCGTACGCCCGGCGGCCACGTCGCCCTGCCGCCCCCGGTCAGCCTGCAAAGTTCGTACAAGACGGCCCGGGGGAGGGGCGGGCAGGCTCGGAGCCATGACACACGAAACCGCCCCCGTCCGCTTCGACACCAAGATCGCCGTACTGCTCCGGGACGACCTGCTGACCTGGCAGCGGCTGAACGTCACGGCCTTCCTGGTCAGCGGGCTCGGCACGGCGGTGCCCGAACTCGTCGGTGAACCGTACGCCGACGCCGACGACACCCCCTACCTGCCGATGTTCCGCCAGCCGGTCCTGGTCCTCGAAGGCGGGAAGGAGGTGCTGACCGCGGCCCACACCCGCGCGATCAGCCGGGGTGTGCCGCTCTCGGTCTTCACGTCCGACCTCTTCTCGACGGGCAACGACCGGGACAACAGGGCCGCCGTCCGGGCCGTGCGGCGGGACGGGATGGACCTGGTCGGGCTGGCCGTGCACGGTCCCCGCAACGCCGTGGACAAGATCCTCAAGGGCGCGTCCATGCACTCCTGAACACGGTCGCCGCCGGCCCGGCGCGTGTACGGGGCCGGCGGCGCGCCCGGACCCGTCACACGGTGCGTTCGACGACGAAGGGGAACAGCGCGAGGAGTTCCCCGGCCGCCTCCGGCTCCAACGCGACGCTCTCCAGGCAGGCGCGGGCGCTGTCCAGGTGCCGATGGGCCTCGGCCACGGTGGCCGCCCGCCCGCCGGCCTTCTCCACCAGATCGGCCGCGCGCCGGGCCGCCGCGTCGTCGAGCGGCTCGCCGGTACGCAGCAGCGCGCCCAGTTCGAGCGCCGCCCGGTCGCCCGCCGCGAGGGCGGTGAGGACGGGGTACGTCTTCTTCTGCCGGCGCAGATCGCTGTGCACCGGCTTGCCCGTGACCTCCGGATCGCCCCAGATGCCGAGGACGTCGTCCATGGCCTGGAAGGCGACCCCGAGATGGCGTCCCGCCGAGGTGAGGGCGTCAGTAGCCGTCCGTCCGGCCCCGCCGAGCACGGCGCCCAGACCGGCGGCGCAGCCGAGCAGCGAGCCCGTCTTGTGCTCGGCCATCAGCCGGTACTCGTGCGGCCGCACGGCATCGGGCCCGGTCCAGGGCCGGGATTCGAAGAGCAGATCGTCGGCCTGGCCGCGGACCAGGTCGTTCAGCGTCCCGGACAGCAGCCGCACCGCCTGCACGCAGTGCGCGCCGGGGGTGTCCGCCAGGGTCTGCACGGCCAGCGCGAAGAGCGCGTCGCCGGCCAGGACGGCGGGCCCGGTGCCGTAGGCCTTCCAGGCGGTGGCGCGCTGCCTGCGGGTCTCGTCGCCGTCCATGATGTCGTCGTGGAGCAGCGAGAAGGTGTGGATCAGCTCGGCCGCGACGGCGCCCCGTACCGCGCTCCGCGCGTGCGCGCCGACAGCCTCCGCAGCGAGCACGGCGAGGGCCTGCCGGATCCCCTTGCCCTGCGCCCCGGGGACGGCCCGCCCACCGGGCCCGTCCCAGCCGAGCGAGAACGCGGTGATCTCGGCGTGCCACGGATGCAGCTGCCGCACGGCCCGCTCCAGACCGGGCCGGACGAGAGCGCGGCAGCGGGCGAGTATCTCCGGCGCCGTGGTCTGCTGGGTCACCGGCGGTGTCATCGGCGGCCGGCTTCCCCGGCCACCGTGTCACCGGCCGGTGTCACGCCGAGTTCCGTGTAGGCCTTGTCGACCATGTCACGGGCGTTGAGCAGCCCGATCCGGTCCAGCGTGACCCGCAGCCCGTCCAGTTCCGCGGCGGTCTGCGCGCGGTCCCGGCCCAGCCGGGCGCGCGACTTGACCAGACCTAGGCGGGCCAGCGCCTCGCCCCGGGGTTCGGTCATCGCCCGGAATTCCCCCAGCGCCTCCTCGTAGACCTGCCGGGCCTCCTCGTACCGCCCGGCGCGGTAGAGCACGTTGGCGCGCATCTTGTGGTTGTAGGCGAGGGCGCTGGACAAGTTCATTTCGCGGCAGGTCAGTTCGGCCTCTGACAGCAGGGCGAGCGCGCGCTCCGGGTCGTTGTCCCGTACGGAGATTATGTCGGCCATTCCGCGCAGGGCCCAGGCCCGGCCGCGCCGGTCGTCGGCGTTCCCGGCCAGCTGCGCCGCCTCCTCGAACATCTCCAGGGCGGTGTCGAACGAGCCGGTGTTGCGGTGGATCTGCGCGATACCCTCCAGGGCCCAGACGGTGTGCCGCGCCTCGCCCCGGGCCCGCGCCTCCGCGAGGAGCTGCTCGTGCAGCGCCGCGACGGTCCGGTAGTCGCCCTGGATGCGGCCGGTCTCCGCGAGCCCGGCGAGCGAGTAGCCCCGGGCGACCACATCGCCGCCCTTCTTGCCGAGGTCTGCCGCCAGGCCCAGCAGCCGGAAGGCGAGTCGCAGTGCGCCCCGCTGGCGGGCGAGGGTGCCGCCGCTCCACAGCGCCCAGGCCATCGCCCCGGTGTCCTCGGCCGACCGGGCAGCGCGGTAACTGGCCTTCCAGGCGCGGTCGGCGTCCTGCACATGGCCCAGCCTGCGGTGCGCCTCGGCCACCGCGAGGCCGGTGCGGGCCACCTCCTGCTGGGAGCCGGCGAGTTCGGCCGCCTTCAAGTGGCGTTCTCCCTCGGCCAGTACGTCGGTGAGGGAGGCGTTCACGGACATCTTGGTGAGGGCGCCCTGGTACTCGGGCGCCAGTGCTTTGCTGTGCATGGGAGCCTTTCGCGCGCGAACGGGCCGGCCACGCCAACTATACGCATGATGTATACATGCAGTGCATAGTTGCCCGGTGGTCCGACCTGTGCGCTCATGGGGGGTCGGAAGACGCTTATCGTGTGCGGCGTACCGCCTTGTTGTGGATCAAGACGGCTGTGGCGCGCTCAGGGTTGCTTCGAGTTCACCTATTCGTACGGACATCCGCTCCCGGCGTTCGTCCCGGTCAGCCGGACCGGTCAGCCGGACCGGTCCGCCAGGTGTTCGGTGAACCACTCCCGGGCCAGCTCCGCGACCTCGTCCAGCGCGCCCGGCTCCTCGAACAGGTGCGTCGCGCCGGCGACGACGTCCAGCCGGTTCTCGCAGCGCAGAGCCGACTTCGCCTGCTGGTTCAGCTCCAGTACCCGGCTGTCGCGGCCGCCCACGACAAGCAGCGTCGGAGACCGGACGTCACCGAGGCAGGGGCCCGCCAGATCGGGCCGGCCTCCCCGGGAGACGACCGCGCCGATCCCCGTGCCGGGCTCCGCTCCCACGGCCGCGGCCGCCCGCAGCGCGGCGGCGGCCCCGGTGCTCGCCCCGAAGACACCTACCGGCAGGGACTCGCGGCGCAGCAGCCAGTCGGTGGCGTTCACCAGCCGTTCCGCCAGGGTCTCGATGTCGAAGACGTTGGCGCGGTCCGCCTCCTCCGCCGGTGTGAGCAGGTCGAAGAGCAGGGTGCCGAACCCCGCCCGGTGCAGGGCCGCCGCCACCGCGCGGTTTCTCGGACTGTGCCGGCTGCTGCCCGAGCCGTGGGCGAACACCACGAGGGCGCGGGCGGATCCGGCAGCCGTGAGCTCACCCGGCAGCACGACGCCGCCCGCCTCCACGTCCACCTCGACGGGCGTCGGCGCGGAGGCCCGGTCCGCGGCCCGCGCCAGCAGCGCGACGACCTCCTCGTCCGCCGTCTGGCCGAAGTCCCGGTACCACTCGCCCACCGCCGAGAACCGGAGCGGCGTGGACAGGCAGACCAGCTCGTCCACCTGGCCGCGTACCCGCTCGGCGGCGTCCGGCGCCGCCACCGGTACGGCCAGCACGACGCGTGCAGCGCCCTGCGCACGGGCCACCTCGCACGCGGCCAGGGCGGTCGCGCCGGTCGCGATGCCGTCGTCCACGATGATCGCGACGCGTCCCTCGAAGCGGATGCGCGGCCGGTCGCCGCGGAAGGCGCGGGCCCGCCGCAGCAGCTCGGCGCCCTCGGCGCGCTCCACGGCGGCGAGGTCCGACGAGGAGGCCCCGCTGCGGCGCAGGATGTCCTCGCTGATGACCCGCACACCGCCCTCACCGATGGCGCCGAAGCCCAGTTCCGGGTGGCGCGGGACGCCGAGCTTGCGGACCACGATCACATCGAGCGGGGCGCCGAGCTCCTGGGCGACCCGGAAGGCCACCGGGACCCCGCCGCGGGGCAGGCCCAGCACGACGGGATCGCTACCCGCCAGCGGGCGGAGAGCCGCCGCGAGCCGTTGTCCCGCGTCGGCGCGATCGGAGAAAAGCACCGGGACTCACCCCAGACCGGGAGAGGAGGGACAGCCGTCCGCGCACCTTCTCCGAGTCGACACCGTGCACCACGGGTCCGCAAGCCGACGGCGGGGTTCGTTCCGCCGGGAACGGTCTCCCCGGAGGCCGTGGCACGTCACAGGACGGAACGTGCCACCCGGAACCCGGTGTCGTCGATCCGGAACGTCGGGTGGCTGCGCCGCCGCACCGATGCCCGGCAGCTCCAGTGCTCGTCGAACCAGCCGCCGCCGCGCAGTACCCGGTAGCTGCCGTACACCTCGGCGTCGTAGACGTCCCAGCACCATTCCCAGACATTGCCCAACGTGTCGTACAGGCCCCAGGCGTTGGGCTCCCTGCCGCCCACCTCGTGCATCCGCTCCCGCGAGTTTCCGCGGTGCCAGGCGATGTCGTCGAGCTCCCCGTAACGCGCGCCGGTCGTGCCGGCGCGGCAGGCGTGCTCCCACTCCGCCTCTGTGGGCAGCCGGTACCCGTCGGCGGCGGTGTCCCGGCCGACGGACTCCGTCCCCTCCGTACCGTCGGCGGCGGCTTCGAGGCGGTAGACGGGGGTCAGCCCGGCCTGTGCCGACAGGGCGTTGCAGAACCGGACCGCGTCCAGCCAGGAGACGCTCTCGACGGGCAGCCGGCCGCCCTGTGCGGTGGCCGGGCGCTCGCCGGTGACCCGCGCGTACAGGTCCTGTGTGACCACGGACGCGGCGATGCGGTACGGAGTGAGGGCGACCGTCCAACTGCGTTGCGTACGACGGTCGGACAGCGTGACCCGGCCTGCCGGGACGCTGATCATCCGGATGTCGGTGACTGTGTCCATGGAGCGCTGATCGTATCAACGTCGCTGGGGACGCTGCCCGGTTCGCGCCCGGCCGGGTCAGCCCGCCGACGCCTCGCGGGTGATCGCGTCGAACCGCGCGCCCATGGCCGCCGCCAGCGCCTGTGCCCCGGACAGCGGCCGGACCATCACGGTCATGTCGTCGATCTCGCCGGCCTCGTTCAGGTGCAGGAAGTCGCAGCCGCCGATCTCCCGGTCGCCCACCTTCGCGACGAACGCGAGCGCGTGGTCACGGCCGTCCGCGCTCGCCATCTCGCGGACGTACCGGAAGTCCGAGAACACCTCGGTGACCGCGCGCAGGATCGCGACGGTGAGGGGCCTGCCGGTGTACGGCTTGAACGCCACCGGGCTGGTGAAGACGACGTCCTCGGCCAGCATCGCCTCGATCGCGTCGAGATCGTGCGCCTCGACGGCTTCGCGGAAGGGGTGCATGCGGCGCTCCATAGTCAATTTGTTGAATAGGCGTGAAAGAGGTTAATCACATCGGTGTTAACGTGTCCAGATGTCTCTCAAGTACGCGGTCCTGGCGGCCCTGCTGGAAGGCGAGGCCTCCGGCTACGACCTGGCCAAGGTCTTCGACGTCGCGGTGGCGGACTTCTGGTCCACCACCCCGCAGCAGCTCTACCGGGAGCTGGACCGGCTGGCGGGGAGCGGCCTGATCGAGGCACGGGTGGTCGAGCAGCAGCGCAGGCCGAACAAGAGGATGTTCACCCTCACGGAGGCGGGCCGCGCCTCGCTGGCCGCGTTCACCGCGCAACCGCCCCGCCCCATCGCCATCCGGGACGAGCTCCTGGTCATGACCCAGGCGGTGGACGCCGGCGACCAGGACGCGGTTCGCGCCTCGGTCGCGGAACGCATGGAGTGGGCGCGCGCCAAGCTCGCCCGCTACGAACGGCTCCGGGACCGCCTGCTGGACGGCCGCGACGAGGAGACCTACCTGGCGGAGACCGACCGCGTCGGCCCCTACCTGACGCTGATGCGCGGACGGTCCTTCGAGGCGGAGAACCTGCGCTGGGGCGAACAGGTGCTGCGGATCCTGGACCGGCGGGCGACTCAACGGCGCTGTCAGACCCCTCGGTTAGGTTCGTCCCATGACTGAATTCGTACTGGTGGCAGGTGCCTGGCTGGGAGCGTCGGCGTGGGACGAGGTGGTACCCGGACTGCGCGCGGCCGGGCACGGCGCCCACCCGGTGACCCTGACCGGCGTCGGGGAGAGGCGAGGACTGCCGGTCGGCCCGCAGACCCATGTGACCGACATCGTCGACGAGGTGGAGCGCCTCGGCCCGCGCGACGTCGTCCTGGTCGGCCACAGCTACTCGGGCATCCCGGTCGGCCAGGCCGCCTCCCGCATCGGTGACCGGCTGGCCCGGGTCGTCTTCGTGGACGCCGGCGTTCCGGCCGACGGCGAGTCCTTCGTCTCCGCGTGGTGGCAGGGCCCGGCCGCGCTGGAGGCCGAGATCGCGGGCAACGGAGGCTCCTGGGCGCCGCCGGCCGCGGCCGACTTCGAGGGCCAGGGGCTCACCGAGGAGCAGACCGCGCGGATCGTGGCCGACGCGACGCCGCACCCCGGCGCCTCGCTGAGCGATCCCGCCGTGCTCGGCCGCCCGCTCGACGGCCTCCCGGCCACCTACGTCAAATGCCTGCTCGACGGCCCGGAACCGAGCGACGACGTGGCCGCGCTGCTGACCGGGGACAGCTGGGAGCTGGTCACCATGGACACCGGCCACTGGCCGATGTACTCCCGGCCGGCGGAGCTGGTCCGGATCCTCACCGCGGCGGCCGAGCGGCGGGAATGAGCGGGCGCCGGCAGCCCCTGCGGCCCGGCACCGCCCGCCGTCCCCGCCACGAACAGTCGATCAGTACGCGCGCTCCCGCCCCGTTCCGGGCTGCAATGGACGGGTGACCGCGCCCCCGGACGACTGCCTCGCGCGCAACGAATGGATCTGCGGCGCCTACCTGAGCAGCCGCCGGCACATCCTGTGGGAGGCCGTGCTCCAGCACCTCCAGCTGACCGTGATCGCCGTGCTCATCGGACTGGCGCTCGCCCTGCCGCTCGCCCTCGCCGCCCGCCGCTGGCGCTGGGCGGCGGGTCCGGTGCTCGGGGTCACCACCGTCCTGTACACCGTGCCGTCCCTAGCGATGTTCTCGCTGCTGCTGCCGGTGTACGGACTCTCCGCCGCGCTCGTCGTCGCGGGCCTGGTCCTCTACTCCCTCACCCTCCTCGTACGGAACATCCTGGCCGGACTCAGAGCCGTACCGGAGGAGACCCGGCAGGCGGCCCGGGGCATGGGATACGGACCCGTACGGCTGCTCGTCGCCGTGGAACTGCCCCTCGCCCTGCCCGCCGCCATGGCGGGCCTGCGCATCGCCACCGTCTCCGCGGTCTCCCTGGTCACCATCGGCGCGATCGTCGGCTACGGCGGACTCGGCAACCTCATCTACTCCGGGATGAACACCTACTTCAAGGCCCAGGTGCTCACCGCGTCCGTCCTCTGCGTCGTCATCGCCGTCGCCGCCGACCTGCTGCTCCTCCTCGTGCAGCGCCTGCTGACCCCCTGGACCCGGAGGCAGTCGTGAACACCCTCGGCAAGGCCTGGTCCTGGCTCACGACCTCCGCGCACTGGTACGGCGACGACGGCATCTGGACCCGGCTCGGCCAGCACCTCTACCTCACCGTCGTCTGCCTGCTGATCAGCTGCCTCATCGCGCTGCCGGTCGCTCTGGTCCTCGGCCACCTCGGCAAGGGCGGGGCCCTCGCCGTCAACATCTCCAACGTCGGCCGGGCCGTCCCCACCTTCGCGGTCCTGGTGCTGCTCCTGCTCACCCCGGTCGGCCGGTTCGGCGAAGGGCCGACCATCGTCGCCCTCGTCCTGTTCGCCGTACCGCCGCTGCTCACCAACGCCTACGTCGGCATGCGGGAGGTGGACCAGGACGTGGTGCGGGCGGCCCGGGGCATGGGGATGACCGGCAGGCAGCTGCTGTTCCAGGTCGAGGTGCCGCTCGCCCTGCCGCTCATCCTCACCGGCGTACGGATCGCCGCCGTGCAACTCGTCGCCACCGCCACCATCGCGGCCCTGGCGGGCGGCGGCGGTCTGGGCCGGATCATCACCGCCGGTTTCAACCTCGCCTCCACCGCCCAGGTCGTCGCCGGAGCGGTCCTGGTGGCCGTGTTCGCCCTGATCGTCGAAGGGCTCTTCGAGCTGGCGCAGCGGCTCGCACCCGACTGGGTCCGCGACGGGAACACCGGATGAGGGCCCGCCGCACGGTCCCCGCGATCCTGCTCCTCGCGCTGCCGATGACCGCCTGCACCACCGGACCGGCACTGGAGAACCAGGGCGAGGTCACCGCGCCACCCGGTGACAGCAAACACCTCACCATCGGCTCCGCGGGATTCACCGAGAGCGATCTGCTCGCCCAGATGTACGCCCTGCTGCTCGACCGGGCCGGATACTCCACGAAGATCATCTCCGTCACCAACCGGGAGATCTACGAACCGGCGCTGGAGAGCGGCCAGATCGACGTCGTACCGGAGTACGCCGCCACCTTCGGCGACTGGCTGAACGCCAAGAAGAACGGCGCCGACGCCGCGCCCGTCGGGTCCCCGGACCTCGCCGTCACCATGAAGGCCCTGCGCGCACTGGCCGCACCGCGCGGACTCACCGTCCTGGACCCCGGACGCGCCGTCGACCAGAACGCCTTCGCCGTCACTTCCGCGTACGCGAAGAAGCACCACCTGAAGTCGCTGAGCGACCTGGGCAGATCAGGGCTGCCGGTCCGGCTGGCGGCAGGCGACGAATGCGTGCAGCGCCCGTACTGCGCACCCGGACTGAAGAAGACGTACGGCATCGACATCACCGCCGTCGACCCCAAGGGCGTCGGCACCACCCAGGCCAAGCAGGCGGTCCAGAGCGGCCGGGACCAGATGGTGCTGACCACCACCACCGACGCCACCCTGGACGAGTTCGGGCTCGTCCTGCTCGCGGACGACAAGCACCTGCAGAACGCCGACTACCTCGTCCCCGTCGTGAACCGTTCCCGGGCGGGCAGCGAGGGCGTGCGCAAGGCGCTGGGCAAGCTCAACACCGTACTGACCACCGCGGACCTGGCCCGGCTGAACGAGCAGGTCGACAGCTGGCGACGGCTCCCGGAGGACGTGGCCCGCAACTATCTGCGCTCCGAGCACCTCATTCCGGCCGGCTGAGCGCGACCTGGCCCGGTCAGGAGATCCGGCCAGGTCGCGCCCGGTCGGCGCGGTCCGATGAGTTCGCACCTCCGGCGGAGTCATCCTGGTGAACCCCACACCTGAGAAGGCGGAGCGATGAGCACCCTGCGCGAAGTACTCGAAACGCATGTCCGTCATGGCTCTGTGCCGGGCGCGGTGGGGCTGGTGGCCCGCGGCGAACGCATCGAGGTGGAGGCCGCCGGTTCCGCCTTCACGGACGGCGGTACGCCGATGGCCCGGGACTCGATCTTCCGGATCGCCTCGATCACCAAGCCGCTCACCGCGGCGGCGGCCATGATGCTGATCGAGGACGGCCGGATCGCTGCCTCTGACCCGGTCGGGCGGTGGCTGCCGGAACTGGCGTCACCGAAGGTCGTACGCACCCCGGACGGCCCGGCCGACGACGTGGTCCCGGCCGTCCGGCCGATCACCGTGTTCGACCTGCTCACCTTCCGCGCCGGGTACGGATTCCCGTCCGACTTCTCGCTGCCCGCTCTCGCGCCGCTGTTCAGCGAGCTGCACCAGGGCTCGCCGGAGCCGCGGGGCGTCGCCGCCCCGGACGAGTGGATGGCCACACTGGCCCGCATTCCGATGCTCCACCAGCCGGGGGAGGCGTGGCTGTACAACACCTGCTCCGACATCCTGGGCGTCCTGATCGCCAGGGCCTCCGGCCAGTCGCTGCCGGAGTTCATGGCGGAGCGGCTGTTCGAACCCCTCGGGATGACCGACACCGGCTTCGCCGTCCCGGCGGACCGGCTCGACCGGTTCACCGGCTACTACCGGGCGGGCGCGGAGGGCGCACTGGAACTCCTGGACGCCCCTGACGGGCAGTGGAGCAGCATGCCGGACTTCCCGTCCGGGGCCGGCGGGCTCGTCTCGACCGTCGACGACTGGTACGCGTTCGCCCGGATGCTGCTCGACGAAGGGGCCGTCGGCAGCCGCAGCCTGCTGACGCCCGAATCGGTGCGGCAGATGACGACCGACCACCTGACACCTGCTCAGCGCGCGGCCAGCGGGCTGTTCACCGAGGGCCAGGGCTGGGGGTTCGGCGGTGCGGTCGACGTCGAGACGCTCGATTCCTGGAACGTGCTGGGGCGCTACGGCTGGGTCGGTGGCACCGGCACGACGGCGCACATCATCCCGTCCACCGGCACGGTCGCCATCATGCTGAGCCAGGTCGCGATGGCGGGCCCCACCCCGCCGGTCATGATGCGGGACTTCTGGCAGCACGCGGCGGGCGTCTGAACCCCGGGCGCCCGGACCCCGGTTCCCGGAGCGCTCCTCCGGACGGGGAATGCGATCACATGGGCTGCGGGCCCTCACTAGAGTCGCCGGCATGCCCGATCACACCTACCTCGCCGCCGTCCGGGAGTCGTACGACACCGTCGCCTCCGCCTACTTCGAACGGGTCAAGCCTCCGGAGGAGCTCGATCCGCTGTCACGGGGCATGCTGAACGTCTTCGCGGAGACGGTGCGAACGGCCGGCCTCGGGCCCGTCGCCGACCTGGGATGCGGGCCCGGCAGAGTCACGGCCTACCTCGCCGGGCGGCAAGTGGACGTATTCGGGCTGGACCTGTCGCCCGCCATGGTCGAGCTGGCCCGCATCGCCCACCCGGATCTGCGTTTCGGTGTCGGCTCGATGACCTCGCTCCCGGTCGGGGACGGCGGACTCGGCGGCATCCTGGCCTACTACTCCACCCACCACACCCCGCCGGCGCTGCTGCCCGTGGTGTTCGGCGAGTTCCGCCGCACCCTCGCGCCGGGCGGCTGCCTGATGCTGGCCGGCCACGTGGGGTCCGGCCAGCACTTCCGCCCCACCCAGGCGTACGGCGGTCACCCCGTCTCCTACGAGTCCTACCTGCTGCCGCCCGACCGGATCGCGGAGCTCCTGAAGCAGGCCGGGTTCGCCCTCACCGCACGACTGGTGGAGGAACCCCGTGAAGGTGCCGAGCGGACTTTCGCGACCTTCCTCGCACGCAGGCCCGAACAGCCCTGAGCACCGCATCCGTCCGGCGGCCCTGATCCGCGGCATGTCAGAGGGCTCTGGCAGCATCACGGTCATGACCGACAACGATGACCTCGTACAACGCGTCGCCGTCCGCGCCGCATCGGACAACGAGGACCTTCCCGCGCCTGTCGACGATGCCCGAATAGCGCAGGCCGAGGCCCGACTGGGCTTCGCGCTGCACCCCCTGCTGGCGCGCCTGTACCGCGAGGTCGCCGACGGTGGCTTCGGCCCCGAGTACCGGCTGCTGCCGCTGTCCGGTCCGGACGCCAGTGTCGTCGGCGAATACCTGACGCGGCGTGAGGCTTCCGTCGGGGTGGAGCACCCGGAGTGGCCCGAAGGCGTCGTACCGGTCCTGACCTGGGGCTGTGGCATGTACGCGGGCGTCGACTGTCTCAGTGAGGACGGTCAGGTCCTGCTCTTCGAACCGAACCCGTACGGCGGCGGATCGTGGGAGCAGTGCTGGTTCCTCGATTCCGCCGGCCTCGCGGAGTGGCTGGAGACCTGGCTCGCGGGGACGGGCTGGTTCGAGGAGGACGCCTACGAAAGGGACGACGTGGCCGAACCCGAGCCGTGGGAACAGGCCGGAAGCCGGCTGTCCGTCGGCGTCTAGACGCGGCGGGGGCGGGGGACGCGCGCCCGTCAGGCGTCCGACACCGAGTCGAAGTCGACCTCGTCGCGTCCCACGCCCTGCGCGTCCGCGTCCACGGAGCGGCGAAGCGCCTCGTGCAGCTTCGCCGGAGTCAGTACGCCGAGGAACCGCGCCCCGTCCAGCACCGCCACCCAGCCGGCGTCGTGCTGGAGCATCTCGCTGAACGCCTGCTTCAACGGGGCGCCGACCGGCACCCACGCGTCCATCCGGCGGGCGAGCTCGCCCACCGTGCCGTGCTCCCCGGCGATCCGCAGCGCGTCCGCCGACACCCAGCCGTGCAGGTCGCCCGTACCGTTGAGGACCACGGCCCACCGTGAGCCCGCGGCGCCGAGCCGGGCCGCCGCCACCCGGGCCGGCTCGTCCAGGCGGGCGACCGGGGGCTCCTCCAGGTCCTCCGGTTCGATCGTGGTGACCGAGAGCCGCTTGAGGCCCCGGTCGGCACCGACGAACCGGGCCACGTACGGGGTCGCGGGGGCCCCGAGCACCGCTCCCGGGCTGTCGTACTGCTCGATGCGGCCCTCCCCGTACACCGCGATCCGGTCACCCATCCGCACGGCCTCCTCGATGTCATGGGTGACCATCAGGACCGTCTTCCTGACCGTCGCCTGGAGGCTCAGGAACTCGTTCTGGAGCCGCTCCCGCACCACCGGGTCCACCGCGCCGAACGGTTCGTCCATCAGCAGCACCGGCGGGTCGGCGGCCAGCGCGCGTGCCACGCCGACCCGCTGGCGCTGGCCGCCGGAGAGCTGGGCGGGGTACCGGGAGCCGTACACCGCCGGATCGAGGCCGACCAGATCCAGCAGTTCGGCCGCCCGCTCCCGCGCCCTGGACCGCTTCCAGCCGACCAGTGCCGGGACCGTGGCGGTGTTGTCCAGGACCGTCCGGTGCGGGAAGAGCCCGACCTGCTGGATGACGTAGCCGATCCCGCGGCGCAGCTTCACCGGGTCGAGGGTCGAGATGTCCTCGCCGTTCACCAGGATCCGCCCGGAGGTCGGCTCGATCAGCCGGTTGACCATCATCATCGTGGTGGTCTTGCCGCAGCCGGACGGGCCGACGAGGGTGACGAGCTCACCCTCGCGGACTTCGAAGGACAGTTCGTGCACCGCCGTCGTGCCGTCCGGATAGACCTTGCCGACCTGCTCGAACCGGATCATGACTGCACGTTAGGAGGCCACCGGTCCCGCCGCACACGGGCCGGGACTGTCCGGGTCACCCGGGTGTGCTGAACTGTCCGGGAAACATCGGATTCAGGAGCACCCTTGAACAGCTACCGACAGCCCGGCGTCGTCCTCACCGACCGCCACTTCACCGTGCCGCTCGACCACACCGACCCCGGCGGTGAGCAGATCGAGATCTTCGGCCGGGAGGTGGTGGCGGGTTCCAGGGCCGCGGAGGAGCTGCCGTGGCTGCTGTACCTGGAGGGCGGGCCCGGCTTCGGCGCCCGCCGCTTCACCGGCACGGAGGCCTGGCTGGGCCGCGCGGTGCGGGAGTTCCGGGTGCTGCTCCTCGACCAGCGCGGCACCGGTCTGTCCGCCCCGGCCAACCGGCAGACCCTGCCGCTGCGCGGCGGCCCGCGCGAGCAGGCCGACTACCTGACGCACTTCCGGTCCGACAGCATCGTGCGGGACTGCGAGCTGATCCGCCCGCAGCTGACCGGCGGCGCGCCCTGGACGGTGCTGGGCCAGTCCTTCGGCGGCTTCTGCGCCGTGCGCTATCTCTCCGCCGCGCCCGAGGGGCTCAGCACCGTCCTGATCACCGGCGGTCTGCCCTCGCTCGACGCCCACGCGGACGACGTCTACCGGGCCGCGTACCCGAGGATCGAGCGGAAGAACGCCGCGCACTACGCCCGCTACCCGCAGGACGTCGAGCGCGCCCGCGAGATCACCGCTCACCTCGCGGAGCACCACCCCGAGAGCGGCGGACACCGGCTGACGCCCGAGGGGTTCCAGTCCCTCGGCATCATGCTCGGCGGGGGCAGCGGCAGCCATCAGCTCCACTACCTGCTGGAGAACGCCTTCGTCCGCACCCCGCACGGCACCGAGCTCTCGGACGCCTTCCAGGAGGCCATGCGCACGGCCTGCTCGTTCGCCGGGCATCCGCTGTACGCGCTCCTGCACGAGCCGATCTACGGCCAGGGCGAACGCCCCACAGGCTGGGCGGCCGAGCGGGTGCGCGCCGAGTTCCCGCAGTTCGACGCGGCGGCCGCGCTCCGGGGCGACGGCCCGGTCCTGTTCACCGGCGAGAGCATCCACCCCTGGCACTTCGACGTGGACCCGGCCCTGCGCCCGCTTCGCGAGACGGCCGAGCTGCTCGCCACCCGCGGCGACTGGGAGCCGCTGTACGACGCGGAGCGGCTGGCCGCCAACGAGGTACCGGTGGCCGCCGCCGTCTACCACGACGACATGTACGTGGACACGGCCCACGCGCTGCGGACCGCCGCCTCGATCCGCGGGCTGCGCACCTGGGTGACCGACGAGTACGAGCACGACGGGCTGCGCGCGGGCGGCCCGAAGGTCCTGGACCGGCTGCTCGCCCTGGTCCGCGACGAGGTCTGAGACCGCGAAGGGCTCCGGCCCGCGACGAAGCCCGGCGCCGCGACGGGGCCGGGCGGGTCGCGGGTCAGCCCTGGAGGGCGTCCAGCGTCGCGTTCAGGCTCGTCGCTCCCCGCGGGTCACGGTTGTACGGGAGCCTGGACAGGACCGCCGCGATGCCGCAGCTGTCGGTCACCGCGGAGTACACGAGACCGGAGCCGATACCGGCGGACAGCCAGCGCGCGGCCGGATAACGGACCCCCGCCAGCAGACCGGCCACCACCAGCGAACCGGCGGCGAGCCGCACCTGCCGCTCCAGCGGCCAGCCGGCCCGGGAGCCTGCGGGGCGGTCCAGGTCTCGGCCCTCGCCCTCCCAGGCGGAGGTGCCGCCGGTCAGCGTGGCGGCGTCGATGTCGGCGGCCGAGAGGATGTCGCAGGCCCGGGTGGAGCGGACTCCGGAGGCGCAGACGACGAGCAGTGCGCCGCGTGCAGAGGCGGACTTGAGCGCGGGGACGGCCTCGGAGAGACGGTCGAGCGGGATGTTCAGGGCGCCGGGAACGTGCCCGGAGGCGTACTCGCCGGGACCCCGCACATCGATGACGGTGAACTCCGTGAGGCGGGCCGCGGCCTGGGCTGGTGAGAGCGATACGGGGCTGGTCACGAGCGGTGTTTCCTTTCGTTCACCGGGCGGGGCGGGTTCTCGTTCTCTCCTGCCCCGGACGGGCCAGGGTACCCGTCGGGGTATCCGAAGCCGTGGTGAACGGAGTCCGGGCGGATGCGTGCGGGCCCCGGTCAGTCGGTGCCGAACTCCATGGCGGCGCGGTCGAGCATCTGGTCGTCGTCGCCCTCCGCGCGGTCGCGGGAGGCGATGACCTCGGCGCCGCCCTGCGGCATCGCGCCGATCAGCCCGGTCGAGGCCGCCTGGGCGGCACCGATGAGCGTCGCGTGCGTGTTGCCGACGATGCCGAGATCGGCGTACTGCTCCAGCTTGGCGCGGGAGTCGGCGATGTCGAGGTTGCGCATGGTGAGCTGGCCGATCCGGTCCACCGGGCCGAACGCGGAGTTGTCGGTGCGCTCCATGGACAGCTTGTCCGGGTGGTAGCTGAACGCCGGACCGGAGGTGTTCATGATCGAGTAGTCCTCGCCGCGCCGCAGCCGCAGCGTCACCTCGCCGGTGACCGCCGCGCCGACCCAGCGCTGGAGGGACTCGCGGATCATCAGCGCCTGCGGGTCGAGCCAGCGGCCCTCGTACATGAGACGGCCCAGGCGCCGGCCCTCGTTGTGGTACTGCGCGACGGTGTCCTCGTTGTGGATCGCGTTGACCAGCCGCTCGTAGGCGGCGTGCAGCAGGGCCAGTGCCGGGGCCTCGTAGATGCCGCGGCTCTTCGCCTCGATGACCCGGTTCTCGATCTGGTCGGACATGCCCATGCCGTGGCGGCCGCCGATGGCGTTCGCCTCCATCACCAGGTCGACGGCGGAGGCGAACTCCTTGCCGTTGATCGTCACCGGGCGGCCCTGGTCGAAGCCGATCGTGACGTCCTCGGTGGCGATCTCGACCGCCGGGTCCCAGAACCGCACACCCATGATCGGGTCGACGGTCTCGACGCCCGTGTCGAGGTGCTCAAGGGTCTTGGCCTCGTGGGTGGCGCCCCAGATGTTGGCGTCGGTGGAGTACGCCTTCTCGGTGCTGTCGCGGTAGGGGAGGTCGTGGGCGAGCAGCCACTCCGACATCTCCTTGCGGCCGCCCAGCTCATGGACGAAGTCCGCGTCGAGCCAGGGCTTGTAGATCCGCAGGTGCGGGTTGGCGAGCAGACCGTAGCGGTAGAACCGCTCGATGTCGTTGCCCTTGAACGTGGAGCCGTCGCCCCAGATCTGTACGTTGTCCTCGAGCATCGCCCGGACCAGCAGGGTGCCGGTGACGGCGCGGCCGAGCGGCGTGGTGTTGAAGTAGGCACGCCCGCCCGAGCGGATGTGGAACGCGCCGCACGTGAGCGCGGCCAGGCCCTCCTCGACCAGCGCCGCACGGCAGTCGACCAGGCGCGCGATCTCGGCGCCGTAGGCCGACGCGCGGCCCGGGACCGACGCGATGTCGGGCTCGTCGTACTGGCCGATATCGGCGGTGTAGGTGCACGGGACGGCACCCTTGTCGCGCATCCAGGCGACCGCGACGGAGGTGTCGAGGCCACCGGAGAAGGCGATGCCGACGCGCTCGCCGGCCGGCAGGGAGGTAAGAACCTTAGACATGGGAAGAGTATGCGCTATTACGCATGATCATGCAAAGTGGGGTCCGTGGACGCGTCACCGGGCGGGTCCGTGCCGGCGGGGCGGGTCCGCGTCGGCGGGTCCGTGCGCTGATCCGCCGGGGATCGCGGGGCAGCCCCTAGCCTGCCGGTATGACCGAGCAGCTGGAATCCATGCCCGTGGACTGGCGGCGCGCGCTCGCCGTCGTGGCGCACCCCGACGACCTGGAGTACGGCTGCGCGGCGGCCGTCGCCGTATGGACGGACGAAGGCCGAGAGGTCGGCTACCTGCTGGCGACCCGGGGCGAGGCCGGCATCGACACCCTCGAACCGGAGAAGTGCGCACCGCTGCGCGAGCGGGAGCAGCGCGCGAGCGCGGCGGTCGTCGGGGTCTCCCGGGTGGAGTTCCTGGACCATCGCGACGGGGTGATCGAATACGGCGTGGAGCTGCGCCGCGACATCGCGGCGGCCATCCGCCGCCACCGGCCCGAGCTGATCGTCACGCTCAACCACCGCGACACCTGGGGCGGCGTCGCCTGGAACACCCCCGATCACCGCGCGGTCGGCCGGGCGGCCCTGGACGCGGCGGGCGACGCGGGCAACCGCTGGATCTTCCCGGAGCTGGCCGAGCAGGGGCTCGATCCGTGGAACGGGGTGCGCTGGGTGGCCGTCGCCGGTTCTGCCACGCCGACGCACGCCGTCGATGTGACGGTCGGACTCGAACGCTCCGTGCACTCGCTGCTCGCCCACCGCACGTACATCGAGGTGCTCACGGACCAGGACCCGGAGGAGTACTGCCGCGCCTTCCTGGCCGGCAACGCGGAGGCGTCGGGCGAGCGGTTCGGCGGCCGGCCCGCCGTGACCTTCGAGCTGTTCGCGCGCTGAGCCGGACGGGCCCTGGCCGCCCCGGGCGTGCCGCCGTACTCTGTGCCGCACAAGGTATTCTGACGGTACGTCAGTTGAGGGCGGGAGGGGTGGCGGTGCTCGACATCCTCGATCACGGTATTGCGCAGGGCGAGGAGCGGATCACGCTCCGGATCGAGGACGGCGTGGGTGTGCTGACCCTCTGCCGCCCCGACCGGCTCAACGGCTGGAGCTGGGAGTCCAGCAGACAGCTCGGCATCATGGCGGACCGGATCAGGTTCGACGGCTCGATCCGGGCCGTTCTGCTGCGCGGCGAGGGCCGGGCCTTCTGCGCCGGGATCGACGTCACCGCGCCCGGTGGCGCCATCACCGGGCGTTCCCCCGCCGAGCGCACCCAGAACTACTACGAGGGCATCCGCTGGGTGCACGAACGCTTCGCCGCGTTCGCCGGGCTCCCGCAGCCGGTGGTCGCCGCCGTCCAGGGCTACTGCCTGGGCTTCGGCTTCGAGCTGGCGCTCATGGCCGATATCCGGATCGCCGCCGACGACGCCGTGTTCGCGCTGCCGGAGGCCGGCATCGGGGTCGCCGTCGACGCGGGCGGCGACATGCGCATCGCCCGCGAGGCCGGGGCGGGCTGGGCGAAGTACCTCGCGCTCACCGGAAACCGGATCGACGCGGCGACGGCCGAGCGGATCGGGCTGCTCCAGGGGGTCACGCCGCCCGGTGAACTGGCGGGCACCGCGCGGTCCGTCGCCGACGCGGTGGCGGCCAACGCCCCTTTGGCCGTACGGCACATCAAGCGCTCGGTCGACGCCTTCGCGGATGCCGGGATGGCTGCCGCGCTCGACCGGACGGCGCTGGCGGCCGCCGTCACCCTCACCTCGCAGGACTGCGCGGAGGGCTATGCGGCCAAGGCCGCCCGCCGGCCGCCGCACTTCGAGGGCGGCTAAGGGCTGTCCCGCAATTCCTGGCGGGCGCACGACGACAGCTACGGCACCTCGCCGCGTTGTCGAAACGCCCGAATACATCCAGTATGCGGGCGCCTCTCCGCCTTGCGATGCACCGCATCTGACGCCGTGCGCTGATCCACCAGGAATTGCGGGACAGCCCTTAGGTCTTTCGTTGGATCAGGCCGGATCCAACGAAAGACCCTGACTCACCGCCCGCCGGGCCCGGGTGGGGCGAACGGGCCACGGCCCAGCTGCTCGCGCACCGGTACCACGGGCGGGGCGACCAGCGAGCGCCGCTGCCAGTTCGCGCCGTCGACCACGAGTGAGTGGCCGGAGACGAAGCCGGCGTACGGCGAGGCCAGGAACGTCGCCGCCCAGCCCAGTTCGCGCGGCAGACCGACCCGCAACGCGGGCTGCCGCGCGTCGTGTTCATCGCGTGTGCTGTCTTCGCCGGGCTTGCCGTGATCGCTGTGTCCGTTGTGCCCGGGGTCCGTTTCGCCTGCCCGGTCCAGGTGGCCCCGGATGTCGGTCGTCATGTCCTCGTGCGGCATCAGCCCCGGCACCAGTCCGTTGATCCGGATTCCGTACGGACCCCACTCCACGGCGAGCGTCTCGACCAGGTTCTTGACCCCGGCCTTGGCGGCGGCCGAGTGGGCGTAGCCGGGGCCGCCGGTCCAGGCGTACGACGCGCCGACGCTGACGATCGAGCCCGCCGTGCCGGCTGCGAGGTGGCGCCGCCCGAACTCCCGGGTCATGAACCAGGTGCCGGTCAGCGTGATGTCGAGGACCGCCCGCCAGGCGTTCGGCGACAAGTCCTCCGCGGGGGAGGGGAAGTTGGCGGCCGCGTTGTTGATCAGTACTCCCGGCAGACCCACTTGGGCCTCGGCCGCGTCGAACACCTCGGCGATCCGGTCGGGGTCGCGTATGTCGGCCGGTGCGGTCATGACCCGGCCGCCGGTCAGTGGGGCCAGCTCGTCCCGGGCGGCGGCCAGCCGTTCGGCGTCGCGGCCGACCAGCACCAGATCCGCGCCCAGCCGGGCGAATTCGGCGGCGATCGCCTTGCCGAGTCCCGAGCCGCCGCCGGTCACCAGCACCACGACGCCGTCGTATGTGCCGGGTGGTAACGCACTGGCGCCCAGCGGGGGAGGAGCGGCGAATCCGGGGGTGCGCATGGGCTCTGTCATGGCGCATAAGTACCGCGTCCGAAGGCAAAACTCCAGGTCCACGCAGTGATGTTGTCCAGACCATTGACATGCCAGCGACAGGATGTTGAATTCAGTCCAGTTGTGTTGCGCGACTCTGATGACTTGAGTGATCAATGGAGGATCTGTGACGCCTCGCCCACCCCGTCTCACCGCCACGGCCGCAGCGGCGGCCCTGCTCATCGGTGGCCTGCTGGCCGCCGGGCCGTCCGCGCAGGCGGCCGGCCCCACCGCAACCGACACCGCGACGAAGGCCCAGGACAGCCCGGGGACCCCCGTCATCACCCCGACCCCGCAGTCGGTGAAGAGCCGGTCCGACCGGATCACCGTCACTCCCACCGTCACCGTGGTGGCCGGCGAAACGGCCGACGAGTCCTCGCTCGCCGTGGTCGAGACCGCCCTGAAGCGGGCCGGTGCGCAGCGCGTCGTCCGGAGCACGCGGGCATCCGCGAGCGGGCTCACCGTCCACGTCGGTGACGCCGGCGCGCTCGCCGCCCAGAAGCTCGAAGGCACCGACGGACTGCCCGCCGACGGCTACGTCCTCGGCATCGGGGCGGACCGCATCGTCCTCGCGGGCAAGGACACCACCGGCACGTACTACGCCGCACAGAGCCTGCGCCAGATCCTGCCGCACCAGCAGCGGCCGGGCGCCCGGGTCGGCGGACTCGCGGTACGCGACTGGCCGGGCACCGCGCTGCGCGGCGTCATCGAAGGGTTCTACGGCACCCCCTGGTCGCAGAAGGCCCGGCTGGACCAGCTGGACTACTACGGCGAGCACAAGATGAACATCTACGTGTACTCGCCCAAGGACGACGCCTACCTCCGCGAGAAGTGGCGCGACGCCTACCCGGCCGCCCAGCTGGCACAGATCAAGGAGCTCACCGACCGGGCGGTCCAGCGGCACGTCGAGTTCACCTACGCGCTCTCTCCCGGACTGTCGGTCTGCTACAGCTCGGACGCGGACGTCAAGGCCCTCGTCGACAAGTTCCAGACGATCTGGGACATCGGCGGACGGACGTTCGCGGTGCCGCTCGACGACATCAGCTACACCGACTGGAACTGCGACGCCGACAAGGAGAAGTGGGGGACCGGCGGCGGCGCGGCGGGAGCCGCGCAGGCGTACCTGCTGAACCGGGTCAACAAGGAGTTCATCGCCACCCACCCCGGTGCGCAACCGCTCCAGATGGTCCCCACCGAGTACTACAACATCAGCGAATCGGCCTACAAGACGGCCCTCTCCGAGCAGCTCGACCCGGATGTGCTCGTCGAATGGACCGGCGTGGGAGTCGTCGCGCCGACCATGACGGTGGCTCAGGCCGACACCGCCCGAAAGGTGTTCGGGCACCCGATCCTGACGTGGGACAACTACCCGGTGAACGACTACGCGACCGACCGGCTGCTCCTCGGCCCGTTCAACGGGCGCGAGAAGGGGCTCCCGGGCAGGCTCGCGGGCATCACCGCCAACCCGATGATCCAGCCGTACGCCTCGAAGCTCTCGCTGTACACCGTCGCGGACTACTCCTGGAACGACGCCGCGTACGACCCGCGCACCTCGTGGAGCAAGGGCCTCAAGGAGTACGCGGGGGGCGACGCCCGCACCGAGCAGGCGCTGCGCGCCTTCGCGGACGTCAACTACAGCTCCGCGCTCAACACCGACAAGGCGCCGGAGCTCGCGGCGGAGGTCGCGCGCTTCTGGAAGTCCGGCGACGCGAAGCGGCTCACCACCGTGCTCGGAGACCTCGGCGCGGCCCCCGCCCGGCTGCGCGCGGCACTTCCGGACCGGGGTTTCATCGAGGACTCCGGCCCCTGGCTGGACGCCACCGAGGCCTGGGCGACCGCGTCCCGCACCGCCCTGCGCATGGTCGAGGCGGCCCGAGCCGGGAACGGCGCACAGGCCTGGGACCTCCGGCAGCAACTGCCCGCGCAGGTCGAGCACGCCAAGTCCTTCGTGTACACAGGCCTCGGCGGCGGCAAGGTGCCGGTCCATGTCGGTGACGGGGTACTGGACGGGTTCGTCGACGCGGCCACCGCCGAGTACGACCGGATCCTCGGCGTGAGCGGCCGGCCCGGCGCATCGACGAGCCTCGGCACCTACCAGGGCAACACCGCCGCCCGGATGCTCGACGGCGACGACTCCACGTACTTCTGGAGCGACGGGGCGCCCGCGGTGGACGATCAGTTCACCGTCGACCTGGGCGAGTCCCGGGACATCGGCGACATCACCCTCGCGATGGGCAAGCCCGGCAGCACCGACGACTACCTGCACGACGGGGTGCTGGAGTACTCGGCCGACGGCAAGAGCTGGCAGTCGCTCACCGCCTTCTCCGGCAAGCCGGACGTCGCCGCGACCGCGCCCGCCGGCACGAAGGCCCGCTATGTGCGGGCGCGGGCGACCGCGGCCCAGACCAGCTGGGTCGTCGTCCGCGAGTTCCACGTCGCGACCACGGACGGCGCGGTCACCGGCAACCCGCCCGCTGCCACCGACTCCGCCATGGACTCGGCGGCCGACGGGGACCCGGGCACGGTCTACCGGGCCGCACGGGCCCCGCAGGCCGGTGAGTTCCTTGAAGTGGGGCTCGGCAGCGCGCGTGCGGTCGGCTCTGTCACGGTCCTGCGGCCGGCCGGTACCAAGGGCGCGGCGGACATCCAGCTGCGGAACGCGGACGGCGACTGGCAGACCGTCGGCCGGCTCGGCGGCGCGTACACCGGCATCGACACGCACGGCCGGACCGCCGACGCGGTGCGGCTGACCTGGCGCAAGGGCGCGCAGGCGCCGCAGATCGCGGAGGTGGTGGCGGGCAGGTAGCGGCCCGCCCGAAGTGCGCCCGGCACCCCCGCACCACAGCGGGCGGGGCCGGGCGCACAGCCATGTCACGGTTCACCTGCCACGGCCCAGCTGTCGGGGCCGGCCGAAACGGTCACCCTCGGGTTGTTCCCAGAGGGGCAAGCGACCGCTTAGTATGCGCCGGAGCAGTGGTAATGCCGACAGTGTTGTGGAGGCCCCTCATGCAGGCATGGCGAGTGCACCGGAACGGTGAGCCGAGCGAGGTGATGCGGCTGGAGGAGACGGACCGGCCCACGCCCGGCGACGGGCAGGCGCTCGTCGAGGTGCTCGCGGCGAACATCAACTTCCCCGACGCGCTGCTCTGCCGCGGCCAGTACCAGGTCAGGCCCCCGCTGCCGTTCACGCCCGGCGTGGAGATCTGCGGCAGGACCGAGGACGGGCGCCGGGTGCTTGCCACCCCCGCGCTGCCGCACGGCGGATTCGCCCAGTACGTCGTCGCGGACGAGGCGGCCCTGCTGCCCGCCCCGGACGCCCTGGACGACGCCGAGGCCGCCGCGCTGCACATCGGCTACCAGACCGGCTGGTTCGGACTGCACAGGCGGGCGCACCTGCGGGCCGGTGAGACGCTGCTCGTCCACGCGGCGGCCGGCGGCGTCGGCAGCGCGGCGGTCCAGCTCGGCAAGGCCGCCGGCGCGACCGTCATCGGAGTGGTCGGCGGCGCGGAGAAGGCCGAGGCCGCCACCGCGCTCGGCTGCGACCTGGTCATCGACCGGCGCACCGATGACATCATCGCGGCCGTCAAGGACGCGACCGGCGGACGCGGTGCCGACGTCGTCTACGACCCGGTCGGCGGCGACGCCTACGCCAAGTCCGTGAAGTGCGTCGCCTTCGAGGGACGGATCGTCGTCGTCGGCTTCGCCAGCGGCGTGATCCCCACCCCGGGGCTCAACCACGCGCTCGTGAAGAACTACTCGGTCCTCGGGCTCCACTGGGGCCTGTACAACACGAAGGACCCGCAGGCGGTCCGCGACTGTCACCGGGAGCTGACCCGGCTCGCCTCCGAGGGCGTCATCAAACCCCTGGTCAGCGAGCGCGTCCCGATGGACGGGGCGGCGGCCGCCGTCCAGCGCGTCGCCGACGGCACCAGCACCGGCCGCATCGTCGTCATCCCCTCGGGAGCCGCCCGATGACCGCGCCCGACGCGGCCGGACTGCGCCGCCTCACCCGGGAACTGCTCGCCGCCCACCCGCCGGCCACCACCGACCGCACCGACTTCCTCAAGGCGCGCTTCGACGCCGGACTGGCCTGGGTGCACTACCCGGCCGGACTCGGCGGCCTGGACGCGCCGCGCTCCCTGCAGCCCGTCGTCGACGCCGAACTCGCCGCGGCGGACGCACCGGACAACGATCCGCGCCGCATCGGCATCGGCCTCGGCATGGCCGCCCCGACCGTCCTCGGCTACGGAACCGAAGAGCAGAAGCGGCGCTTCCTGCGCCCGCTGTGGGTCGGGGAGGAGGTGTGGTGCCAGCTCTTCAGTGAGCCGGGCGCCGGCTCCGACCTGGCCGCCCTCGGTACCCGCGCCGTCCGCGACGGGGAGGACTGGGTGGTCGACGGGCAGAAGGTCTGGACGTCCAGTGCCCACCTGGCGCGCTGGGCGATCCTCATCGCCCGTACCGATCCCGACGTGCCCAAGCACCGCGGCATCAGCTACTTCATCTGCGATATGACCGACCCCGGTGTCGAGGTCCGGCCGCTGCGGCAGATCACCGGCGAGGCGGAGTTCAACGAGGTCTTCCTCACCGGGGTCCGCATCCCGGACAGCCACCGGCTCGGCCCGGTCGGTGAGGGCTGGAAGGTCGCGCAGACAACGCTCATGAACGAGCGCGTCTCCATCGGCGGAGCGCGCATCCCGCGCGAGGGCGGCATGATCGGACCGGTCGCCGCGACCTGGCGCGAACGCCCCGAACTGCGTACCCACGACCTGCACCAGCGCCTGCTCACCCTCTGGGTGGAGGCCGAGGTCGCCCGGCTCACCGGGGCGCGCCTGCGCCAGCAGCTCGTCGCCGGACAACCGGGCCCCGAGGGCTCCGGGATGAAGCTCGCCTTCGCCCGGCTCAACCAGGAGATCAGCGGACTCGAAGTCGAACTCCTGGGCGGCGAGGGGCTGCTGTACAGCGACTGGACGATGCGCAGGCCCGAACTCGTCGACTTCACCGGCCGGGACGCCGGGTACCGCTACCTCCGCTCGAAGGGCAACTCCATCGAGGGCGGCACGAGCGAGGTACTGCTGAACATCGTGGCCGAACGCGTCCTCGGCCTGCCCGCGGAGCCGCGTAACGACAAGGACGTCGCCTGGAAGGACCTGTCCCGATGACCGCACGGACCGAAGAGAGCCAGGCGCCCGATCTGCTGTACTCGGAGGCCGAGGAGGATCTGCGCGCCGCCGTCCGCTCGCTCCTGGACGCCCGGTGCGACGCGCCGGCCGTGATCGCCCGCACCGAGTCCGCCACGCCGTACGAGCCGGAGCTGTGGAAGGCGCTCGCCACCGGCATCGGCGCCGCCGGACTCCTGGTGCCGGAGAAGCTCGGCGGGCAGGGTGCCGGGCACCGCGAGGCCGCCGTGGTCATGGAGGAACTCGGGCGCCGCGTCGCCCCGGTGCCGTATCTGACCAGCTCCGTCGTCGCCACCCGGACGCTGCTCGTGCTCGGTGGCCAGGACGGGCCGGTGGCCGCGCTGCTGACCGAACTGGCCACGGGCCGCAGGACCGCCGTGCTCGCGGTGCCGTTCTCCGCCGCCGCCCCGGAGACCACCGCGGCGTTCTCAGCCGCGCCGGGGAACGCCGCGCCGGACGCCGGCACCCCGCTCGCCGCCCTCGACGGCACGCTCGGCCCGATCGCGGACGCGGCCAGCGCCGACGTCCTCCTGGTGCCCACCGCCGACGGCCTGTACGCGGTCGACGCGGACGCCCCCGGCGTCGCCGTCGAGCCGCTCGTCGCGCTCGACCTGACCCGTCCGCTCGCGACCGTCACCCTGACCGGCGCCACCGGCACCCGCCTCGCGGACGCCGGGACCGCGCGGGAAGCGGTGCGCGCCGGACTGCTGTCCGGAGCCGGGCTCCTCGCCTCCGAGCAGCTCGGGATCGCCGAGTGGTGCCTCACCGAGACGGTCGGGTACACCCGTGAGCGCCGCCAGTTCAACCGGCCCGTCGGCTCGTTCCAGTCGCTCAAGCACCGCATGGCGCAGCTCTGGCTGGAGGTCGTCTCGGCGCGGGCGGCGGCGCGCAACGCCGCGGACGCGCTGGCCACCGGCAGCCCCGACGCGCCGCTGGCGGTGGCCGTCGCGCAGGCGTACTGCTCCAAGGTCGCCGTTCACGCGGCGGAGGAGTGCGTCCAGTTGCACGGCGGCATCGGGATGACGTGGGAGCACCCGGCGCACCTGTACCTGAAGCGCGCCAAGGCCGACTCGATCGCGTACGGCACGGCGGGCCGCCACCGCGAGACCGTCGCCGAACTGATGGAGCTGCCCGCGCCCTGAGACCCGTTGGGCGGGCCCCCGGCAGGACCGGCCGGCCGGGGGCCCGCCCAGCCCCGTCCGTGGCCGCCCAGCCGTACCCGTTTGGCGGACACGCCAGTGCGCCGGATGGCTCCTCCGCTACGCCAAACTGGCCGCCGAATGCCGCAATTCAGGCGCGGCGGAGGAGGTTGGCCATGGCCATTTCGATCTCACTGGTGCTGCTTCTGCTGATCCTGGCGGTGATCTTCCTCCGCAACGGCGGACTGAAGATCTCACACGCGCTGGTCTGCGGCCTGCTGGGGTTCTTCCTCGCGGGGACGAGCATGGCGCCCACCATCCAGGAGGGCCTCACGGCCACCGCCGACGTCGTGAGCAGCATCAGGCCCTGACCCCGTCGCCGGTCCGGTGGCCCCGCCCGGCCGGCCCTGGCCACCGGACAGCGCCCCGAGCGCCGCGGCCAGCCGGTCCCGCGCCTCGGTCTGGGCGGCGATCCGCGCTTCGAGCACCGCGAGCCGCTCGCGGGCGATCCGCAGCCCCTGCGGTGAGGGCGGGGAGGCGGCCACATCGCCGTCCAGGCAGGGCAGGAACGCCCGCGCGTCGTCCAGCGTGAGCCCGGCGGCCAGCAGGTGGCGGATGTTCCGGACCCGGACGACCGTGCGCCCCTCGTACACGCGGTATCCGTTGGCCGCCCGCCGCGAAGTGATCAGCCCGGCCTGCTCGTAGTGGCGCAGCGCACGCGCGGTCGTGCCGGTGACCGCGGCCAGTTCGCCGATCAGCACGCCCACCACCTCCCCGTTCACTCTAATCACGCGACCACCGCACCGCCGTCGACCGGGAGAACCGCACCGGTGATGAACGAGGCGTCGGGTGAGGCGAGATACGTGATCGAGCGTGCCACTTCCGCCGGTGTGCCGCGCCGGCGCATCGGCGTGTGCGCCAGCTGCCATTCCCGCAGCGCCGCCAACTGCTCGGGCGTCAGACCCTGGTGCTTGCCGATCGGGGTCCCGATCGCACCGGGCGCGACCGCCACGACGCGGATGCCGCGCGGCGCGAGCTCGACCGCCCAGGTGCGGGTGAACAGCTCCATGGCCACCTTGGTCGCCGCGTAGACGGAGCCGCCCGGCCACCCCCGCTGTCCGATCGACGTGCTGATGTTCACGATGACGCCGCCCGAGGCCTCCAGCAGGGGCAGCGCGGCTTGGGAGAGCAGGAGGGGCGCGACCAGGTTGGTGGCGATCTGCGGCTCGATGATCTCGGTGGTCACGGCGTCGAGCGCGGCGCTGCGGACCACGGCGGCGTTGTTGACCAGCACATCGAGCCGCCCGTACGTCTCCTGCGCGGTGCGGACGATCCGCTCGGGCTCGCCGGGGCCGGTGATGTCGGCCACCAGCGGCACGATCCGGTCGTGCCCGGCCGCGGTCTCCTCCAGCGGGCCGGGGCGCCGCCCGATGACGAGCGCGGTGGCCCCCTCGGCGGCGAAGGCGTGGGCGGTGGCGCGGCCGATGCCGGTCCCGGCTCCGGTGATGGCGACGACGCGGTCGACGGAAGATCTGGAAGGTGCTGAGCTGCTGTTCATGCGGCAATCGTTCAACCCTGCCGCCAACGGCAAGGTCAAGCAGCGGCACGGAATCGCGCACAGATGGTCCCGGTACGTACAGGAACATATGTGTTTCGGTCGGTTGGTTGCCTTGTCCAGCCGTTCGGGGGCCCCGGGCATACGGGTGTGAAACGGTCCGGTGGGGTGCGCGGCAGCGCGTACCGTATCCCCGTCCGGCACGGCAACGGCTGCCGGGCGCCGCACCGAGCCGGGACCCGGAGAACGCAGCCATGTCATTGCCCCCACTGGGACGCGAACCGGGCGCCGTGCACCACGAGCACTGCCGCAGCAGCCGCTGCTGCCGTTGCCAGCAGCGGCCCTGGGCGACGGTCGTCGGCTTCGAACGGCTCTGCGGACTGTGCGCCTCCTGCTGCCGGGAGTGCGGCCGGGCGCCCGCCCGGCATCTGGACGGGCTCGACCACGGACTGTGCGGCGACTGCCGGGGCCTGTGCAACCGCTGCCGCACCCCGCTGACCCCGGACGGGGACTGCCAGTGCCGGAAGTGGCAGCGGCCGGGTGCGGACCCGGTCGGCTACCTCCTGCACGCCCTTCCGCAGCCGCTGATGAGGGAGTTCGGCGGCCAGTATCCGGCCGAACTCGTCGAGATGATCCACCGGGAGCTCGGCCGCCGAAGCCCGGACCAGCTCCTGGACCGGGTGGAGCGCCGGTGGAACGCGCGCTGGGCCCACACCCTCCAGGAGAAGGACGAGGACGGCGGGCGCCGCTGGCCGCCCCTGGAGATCGCCGGACACCTGCTCGGCTCGGCATTCTGCGAGGACCCGCAGTGCGAGGACGGCCGGCTGATCCACACCGACACCGCGTGCCCGCGGTGCGCACTGGCGCCGCACCGGTTCGTGCCCGCCCAGGCGGACCGCAGGGCGACCTCGGAGCGGGCCAGGAGCACGGCCGCCGAGATCCGGCGCGAGCTGCTCGACCGCCGGACCGGCGCGCGGCGCGGAGCCGGCGGGCAGCGCCGGGGCGGCGGGGGATCCGGCAACATTGCACGGCCGTGAAGCGTCGATGAAACACGGCGCATTTCCATGGACACCTCAAGGACCTCGCCCTAGCGTCGGGCGGCGGCGCGACCCCCGTCCCGACCGAGGAGTCCGATGTCCCCGCTGTTCCCGTTGTCCAGAAGTGGGCCGGCCCGTGCGCTGGCCCTGACACTTGCCCTCTGCGCCACCGCGCTCATGGTCGCGGGCTCACCGGCCACGGCGGGTGAGATCCCCCGCGCACCCGGGCACCGCCTGGTGAGCGACTACACGGGCGCGCCCGCCACGGCTTCGCCCGTCCCCGGGCAGGCTCCGCCGCAGCACCCCTTCCTCGCCCCGAACGGCCGCAGCGGCATGCACGCCGACGCGGCGGGCAGCGGCACCCACCCGTACTCGGGGCCGCTCGGCCGCGATCCCCGGGTCAGCAGCGAACAGATCGCACCGCTGGGCGGCGAATGCGCCACCGCCACCTTCGACTCGGCGGGCCGGCTGATCACGGTGTGCGGGACGTTCACCGGGTTCCTGCTCAAACTGCTCGACCCGCGCACGCTCGACACCCTCGCCGAGTACACGCTGCCGCAGCGGTCCTCGACCGTCGAGGCCATCACCCGGCTCGACTTCTCGAAGATCTTCAAGGACACCTCAGGCGGCGCCTACTTCTACCTCGACAACCAGGACCGGGTGGTCCTCGCCGACTCCCGCCAGCACATCCAGCGCATCGCCCACGAACAGGCCCCCGACGGCAGTTGGCGCTTCGTCGTGGACGACGACTGGGACCTCACCGGACAGGTACCGCACGACTGTGTCAGCTGGACCAACCTCTACCCCGGCGGAACGTGCGATCCCGTCACCTCCGTCATGCCCGACTGGCAGGGCCGCATCTGGTGGGTGACCCGGCTCGGCAGGATCGGCACGGTCGACCCGCAGACCTCCGCGATCCGCTCCGTGCAGCTCCCGGGGGAGGAGATCCAGAACTCGTTCTCCGTAGCGGAGGACGGCGTCTCGATCGTCACGGACCACGCCCTCTACAGCTTCGCAGCCTCGGACGACGGCACGCCCAAGGTCCAGTGGCGGCAGACGTACGACCGGGGGACCGGCACCAAACCCGGTTCGGTGAACCAGGGTTCGGGTACCACCCCGGACCTGTTCGGTGACGGCGACGACTACGTGGCCATCACCGACAACGCCGACGACCGGATGAACGTCCTCGTCTACCGGCGCGGCCCCGGCGTGCCCGACGGCCAACGCCTCGTCTGCAAGGTCCCGGTCTTCGGCTCCGGAGCCTCCACCACCGACAACTCCATGATCAGCTGGGGCAACAGCCTCGTCGTCGAGAACAACTACGGCTACGAGAACCTCACCTCGCTGCTGCTCGGCCGCAGCGTCGTCGGCGGCGCCGCCCGCATCGACGTACGGCCCGACGGCAGCGGCTGCGACACCGTGTGGGAGAGCGCCGTCCGCTCGCCCTCCACCGTGCCCAAACTGTCCACCGCGAACGGCCTGCTCTACTTCTACGAGAAGCAGCCCAACAGCCTCGGCATCGACGCCTGGTACCTCACCGCGGTCGACTTCCGCACCGGACAGCGCCGTTGGACGAAGCTCACCGGCACGGGCCCCTCGTACGACAACAACTGGGCGCCCGTCACGATCGGTCCTGACGGCACGGCGTACGTCGGGGTGTTCAACGGCATCGTGGCGGTGCGGGACGCCGACTGATCCCCGGCCGGGGTGCCCGGTTCCTGATCAGCCGCCGACCAGCCGCGACCGGATCAGGAACCGCACCCCCTCCGGGGCCTCCAGCGAGAAGCCGCTGCCCCGGCCCTCCACCACATCCACGATCAGCCGGGTGTGCGCCCACACCTCGGACTGGCTCCTCGACATCCAGAACGGAATGCTCTCCGCCACCCCGTCGACCTCGAGAGAGGCGAGCAGTACGTCGGAGCCGCCGGTACGGAACTCACCGTCCAGGTAACACATCGGCGCGCTGCCGTCGCAGCAGCCGCCCGACTGGTGGAACATCAACGGTCCGTGCAGCCCGCGCAACCGTCGCAGCAGATCGGCGGCCGCGGGCGTGAGCTCCACCGGCGGCGCGTCCTCGGTGCTCATGGCCGCACCACCTCGCATCGATTCACGGATCGGCCTCCCTCCGGGCACCGCGCGGATCGCGGTACGCGCATGGCCCCCATGCAACCCGGCCGGACGTTGCATGGGGGTTGCGCGGACCGGCGAGCGGCCCTCAGCCTGCCGCCGCCCAGGCGTAGCGGTGTTCCGGGCGGCCGGTGTCCCCGTACTTCAGCGTGAGGCTGATCCGGTCCGCGCCCTCCAGGTACTTGAGGTAGCGCTGAGCGGTCGAGCGGCTCAGACCGGCCCGCGCGGCGACCTCGTGCGCGGACAACGGCTCACGGGCCGCGAGCAGGACCTGGCGGATGACATCGGCGGTCGGCGCCGAATGCCCCTTCGGCAGCCCGGCCGCGGCGACGGACTCCGGAGTACGCAGCGCCCCGAAGATCTGGTCGACCTGCTCCTGGCCGGCTTCCCCGCGGCGGCTCTCCACACCCTCCAGGGTGCGGCGCAGCGTCGCGTAGCTCTCCAGCTTGGAGCGCAGCCCGCCGAAACTGAACGGCTTGACCAGGTACTGCAGAGCGCCGTACCGCATCGCGGTCCGCACGGTCACCACATCCCGGGCCGCCGTCACCATGATCACGTCGGCCGGATGGCCGATCTGGTGCAGCTGACGCACCAGCGTGAGCCCCGTCCGGTCCGGCAGATAGTGATCGAGCAGGATCAAATCGACATGCTCGCGCTCCAGGACGGACAGCGCCTGCGCCGCCGTGTGGGCACGGGAGACGACCCGGAAGCCCGGCACCTTGGCCACGTACGCCGCGTTGATCTCCGCCACCCGGAAGTCGTCGTCCACCACCAGAACGTCGATCACTGCGCCCCTCCCACTTCGGCTCGCTGCCGGACGGCGAGCGCCTCCGGCAGGACGACGGTGAAGACGGCGCCGCCACCGGCCCTGGCCGTGACCCGGGCCGCGCCGCCGTAACGCTCTGCGAGACGGCGCACCAGCGCCAGTCCGAGCCCCCGCTCCCGGTGGGCCGGGGACTCCTTGGTGGACCAGCCCTCGGTGAAGATCTGCTCCCGCATCGCGACGGGCACCCCGGGGCCGTTGTCGCTGACCCGCAGGACCGCCGTCGTACCCTCGGCGAGCAGCTCCACCTCGACCAGCGTGGCGGCGTCCAGGGCGTTGTCGATGAGATTGCCCAGTACGGTCACCAGATCGCGCGGATCCACCACGACGTCGGGCAGCCGGGTGGCGGGGGAGACCAGCAAGGACGCGCCGCGCTCCGCGGCCACCGCGGACTTGCCCACCAGCAGCGCCGAGAGCAGCGGATCGTTCACGCGCTCCGCGACCTGCTCAGCCGAGGCCCGGCGCCCGTCAGAGACCTCCGTGACGAACTCCACCGCCGCCTCGTGCCTGCCCAGCTCCAGCAGACCCAGCAGGGTGTGCAGCCGGTTGGCGTGCTCGTGGTCCTGGGCACGGAGCGCGTCGAGCAGCCCGTGCGTGGAGTCCAGCTCGCGGCCCAGCAGTTCGAGCTCGGTGCGGTCGCGCAGCGTCACGACCGCACCGCCGTCGCCGGTCGGCATCCGGTTCGCGATCAGCACCCGCCCCCGGCAGACGGTGAGCAGATTCGCGCCGTCGACCCGGCCCGCCAGCACCTCCGCCGTGCGCCCCGGCGGCAGCACCTCGCCCAGCGCCCGGCCGACGGCGTCCGGAGTCAGCTCCAGCAGCCGCTGCGCCTCGTCGTTGAGCAGCCGGATGCGCCCGCGCGCGTCGAGCGCGAGCACCGCCTCCCGGATGCTGTGCAGCATCGCCTCCCGCTCGTCCAGCAGCGAGGAGATGTCCGCGAAGGCCAGACCGTGGGTGTTGCGCTGGATGCGCCGGGAGACGAAGAACGCCGCCAGCACTCCCGCGGCCAGTGCGGCCCCCGCGTACTGCAGGAGCACCGGAATGGTGGAGAGCAGCCCCTGCCGGACGCTCTTGTACGCGATGCCCACCGAGACGGCCCCGACGACGGTGCCGGTCCGGTCGCGCAACGGGACCTTCGCGCGCGCCGAGCGCCCCAGAGTGCCGATGTCGATCTGCATGATCTCGCGGCCGGCCAGCGCCGTGCTCGGATCGGTCGAGACGCGTTCGCTGATCCGGGCGGTCTCGGTGTGCGACCAGCGCACTCCCCGGGTGTCCATCACCACGATGTACAGCGCCCCGGTGGCCCGCCGGATCCGCTCCGCCTCGGCCTGTACGGGCCCGGACGGATCGGGCCGGGTGCTGAGCAGCTGGTCCACCAGACCGGGTTCCGCGGCGGTGGTCTGGGCGATGGAAAGGGCCCGGCGCATCGCCTGGTCGTCCAGCTCGTGGCTGAGCGGGGCGAGGAAGAGCCCGGTGACGAGCATGACCACCCCGGTCGTGATCGCCACCTGGGTGACCAGGACCTGGGCGAAGACACGGCGGGGCCAGTGAATCCGCATGTCCGTGTCCTCTGCTCTCCCGCGGCCGCTCTCCCGCGGTCCTCGAATCCGGTACTCCGATCGGCTCGGTGTAAACGCAAGGTAAACGGCGCCGACCTCGCTGCCTAGCCCTCGTCTCCGCTTCGTTGTACGGGAGTGAGCACAATGAGCAGAACCACGGGTAACAGGCAGAACCCGGAGTTGTGGGCGCAAGGCTCCCGCCGCTGCCGGACCGCCCCTAGCGTCCCGGCCCATGAACAGCGAAACGAGCCCCGCCATCGAGCTGCGGGGGGCGAGCAAAGCGTTCCGGACTCCGTCGGGGGCGGTCCACACCGCCGTACGGGATCTGGACCTGACGATCGGCAGGGGGGAGTTCGTCGCCGTCGTCGGTCCCACCGGCTGCGGCAAGTCGACCACCCTGACCCTGATCAGCGGCCTTGAGGAGCCCACGGAGGGAGAGGTACTGGTCTCCGGCGAACCGGTGCGCGGCATCGGTGACAAGGTCGGCTTCGTCTTCCAGCAGGACGCGGTCTTCCCCTGGCGGACCGTCCTGTCCAACGTCATGGCGGGGCCCCGCTTCCGGGGCGTACCGAAGGCGGAGGCCAGGGAACGCGCACGGGCCTGGCTCGACAGGGTCGGTCTGTCCTCCTTCGAGGACCGCTATCCGCACCAGCTCTCCGGGGGACAGCGCAAGCGGGTCGCACTCGCGGCGACGTTCGTCAACGACCCGGAGATCCTGCTGATGGACGAGCCGTTCTCGGCCCTCGACGTGCAGACCCGGGCCCTGATGTCCGACGAGCTGCTGGAGCTGTGGGGCGGCACCGGAGCCTCCGTCGTCTTCGTCACGCACGACCTGGAGGAGTCCATCGCGCTCGCCGACAAGGTGGTCGTGATGACCGCGGGACCGGCCACCGTCAAGGAGGTCTTCGAGATCGGGCTGCCGCGTCCGCGCAAGGTGGAACAGGTGCGGCTGGAGCCCCGGTTCCTGGAGATCTACCGCGAGATCTGGTCCTCGCTCGGCGAAGAGGTCCGCATCACCCGCGAGAGGGGTGCGGCCGATGCTGCCTGAGACCGTCACCAAGGACGCCGCCGTGAGCGCGACCGGCCGGACCGAGGCCAGGGCGCGGGCCGCACGCAACCGCAGGATGCTGGTGCTGGCCAGCCGGATCGCCGTGCTCGTCGCGGTCGTCGGGCTGTGGGAGTGGCTGGCCAGGACAGCCGTCATCGATCCGTTCAACTTCTCCATGCCGTCGAAGATCTGGGAACAGATCCGTACCTGGGTGACCGACGGAACCGCCCAGGGCTCCCTGTGGGAACAGATCTGGTACACCCTCTACGAGGCGCTGCTCGGCTGGGTCATCGGTGTGATCGCCGGAGTCCTGTTCGGTATCGCGCTCGGCCGGGTCCGCTTCGCCGCCGATGTCCTCGGCCCGTACATCAAGGTCCTCAACGCCCTGCCGCGCATCGTGCTCGCCCCGATCTTCCTGATCTGGTTCGGCCTCGGCCCCGCGTCGAAGGTCGCCTCCGCGGTGGTCCTGGTGTTCTTCCCGGTCTTCTTCAACGCCTTCCAGGGCGCCAGGGAGGTGGACCGCAACCTCGTCGCCAACTCCCGCATCCTCGGCGCGAGCAACCGGCAGGTCACCCTCCAGGTGGTCATTCCGTCGGCCACCTCGTGGATCTTCACCAGCCTCCACGTCAGCTTCGGCTTCGCACTGATCGGCGCCATCGTCGGTGAGTACATCGGCGCGACCAAGGGCCTCGGGCTGCTGGTCGCCGCCTCGCAGGGCACCTTCAACGCGGCGGGCGTCTACGCCGCCATGGCCATCCTCGCGGTCGTCGCCCTGCTCGCCGAGGGGCTGCTCACCTTCCTGGAGAAGAAGCTCTTCCGCTGGAAACCGGCCGACGCCGACACCGCGCGCTGACCCGCGCCTGCCTCCTTCCCCCGGGACCCCTCCTTCCCCTCCCGGGACCCCTCTTCACAAGGACGTGAACCAGATGCGTATGTCCCCCCGGATCCCGGCCCTCGCCGTCGCCGGAGCCCTCGCCGCGGCGAGCCTGACCGCCTGCGGAGGAGACTCCACCTCCGCGTCCGGCGACAAGAACGACAGCGTGAAGATCATGGTGGGCGGCCTGGACAAGGTCATCTACCTGCCCGCGATGCTCACCGAGCGGCTCGGCTACTTCAAGGACGAGGGCGTCGCCGTCCAGCTGCTGACCGAGCCCGCCGGCGTCCAGGCGGAGACCGCGCTGGTCTCCGGCGACGTGCAGGGAACCGTGGGCTTCTACGACCACACCCTCGACCTCCAGGTGAAGGGCAAGCACATCGAGTCGGTGGTCCAGTTCTCCCAGGCCCCGGGAGAGGTCGAGATGGTGTCCAACAAGGCGGCGGGCGACCTCGGCTCGGCGAAGGACTTCAAGGGCAAGAAGCTGGGCGTGACGGGCCTCGGCTCCTCGACCGACTTCCTGACGAAGTACCTCGCCGTGAAGAACGGCGTGCAGACCAGCGAGTTCACGCCCGTCGCGGTCGGAGCCGGCCAGACGTTCATCTCCGCGCTCCAGCAGGGCTCCATCCAGGGCGGCATGACCACCGACCCGACCGTGGCCACCATCCTCGACAAGAAGCTCGGCAGCATCCTCGTCGACATGCGGACCCCGGAAGGCTCCAGGAAGGCGCTCGGCGGCCTCTACCCGTCCTCCAGCCTCTACATGCAGACCGACTGGGTCAACGCCCACAAGCCGACCGTGCAGAAGCTGGCCAACGCCTTCGTGAAGACCCTGAAGTGGATGTCGACGCACAGCGCCGACGAGATCGCCGCGAAGATGCCGGCCGACTACGCACAGGGCGGCGGCGCGGCGCTGTACGCGCAGTCCATCAAGAACACCCTGCCGATGTTCACCACGGACGGGGTGATGCCCCCGGACGGACCGGCCACCGTCGAGCGGGTCCTGAAGGCCTTCAACCCCAACCTCAAGAACGCGGACGTGGACCTCGACAAGACGTACACCACGGAATTCGTGAAGAAGGCGCACTGAGCAGGACGGAACCCGCCCGCGCCCGTACGCCTTCGCGTGCGGGCGCGCGGTCAGGAATCGGCTCGGACGGCCCCGCGGTTGTCGGTTATTCGGCGGCGGTCCCGCCGGCCGGCCGGTCCGGCTCCAGGCACGCGGCCGGAACCGTGGCCGCGGAACCCCGCCGGACGGCGTTCACCACGGCCTCGTGCAGTGCCCGGCTCTCCTGCTCGGAGGAGCAGGGGACGGGACTGCCGGACATGGTGAACCAGTCGGCCGCATCGGTGTACTGCACCGTGATCTGTGCAGTGTCGTCGGCCCATGTGGTGTGGACGGTCAGATCGCCGGACAGCGGCCCGACCTCCTCGGTGAGCACGCCACCGTGCCCCGAATACACTCCGCGAGTCGTCCAGGACGCCCAGGTCATGCTTCCAGGCTCGCACCAAAACGGCCGGATCGCGACCCGCGGGAGGCAATATCCCGTGGCACGCCTGGGGAATCGGGCCCCGCCGCCCCACCGCTGCGTCGCCCGGGGCTCCGGTGACGCGAACGGTCGGGGCCGGGCCCGGAACGCGGGTGATCGGGTGACTACGACCCGTCACCCCACATGCCTGAGCCGCAGGGCGGTTAGGCATGCCGGCATGACATATGACCCCCGACCGAAGAACACCGGATTCCTGCGCGCCCACCGCCTCCGGGCGGCCGGCGCCGCCTGCGCCGTCCTCACCGCGGCCCTGCTCACCGGCTGCGGCCAGGACAGCGGCAGCACGTCGACGGGGACGGAGACCTCCGAAGCCGCCCGTGCCGTCCCGGAGCGCACGACCAGCCCCTCGCCCAGCCCGAGCGCCTCGCTGACCAAGGACCAGCAGAAGCGCAAGAAGCTGCTGGCCTCCACCAAGATCACCTTCGACAAGGCCGTCACCACGGCCGAAGGCGCCGTCAAGGGCGGCAAGGTGACCGAACTCGAGCTGAAGGGCCCCGGGAAGTCGGACGACGACACCGACGCGTCCGCCTCCGCCTCGGCGTCCGCCTCCGCGAGCGCGTCCATGAGCGCCTCCCCGACCGGTGCCAGCTCCTCACCGAGCGGCTCCAGCGCCTCACCGTCGGCCAGCCCCACCGCCACCGGCCCGGAATGGGTGGCGGCCGTCGTAGCCAAGGACGGCACCGAGCACACCGTGCGCATCGACGCGGTCACCGGCAAGGTGCTCCAGTCCGTCGAGGACCCGGACCAGGACACGCAGGAGAAGAGCCGGACGGCCGAGCGGATCGCCAAGGCCACCCAGACACCGCAGGAGGCGGCCAAGGCCGCGACGGACAAGGCCAAGGGCACCGTGACCTCCCTCGACCTGGACGAGAACGACAAGAACGTCCTCGTCTGGTCGGTCGACGTCGTGGCCAAGGACTACAAGGAGACGACGGTCGACATCGACGCGGCCAGCGGCTCCGTCACCGGCGAGCACGTCGACAACGACTGACCGGGCCCCGGCACGGCATCACACACGCGGCGCCCACGGTCCGCACGGACCGGGGCGCCGCGCACCTCATTCGGCCGGTACGGACTCCGGCCGCTCCCCGGCCGCCGCCGGCTCGAACTGCGTCCGGTACAGCTCCTCGTACCGTCCGCCCGCGGCCAGCAGCTCGCTGTGCGTACCCCGCTCGGCCACCCGGCCCTCCTCGATGACCAGGATCAGGTCGGCCGCCCGCACCGTCGAGAGCCGGTGGGCGATCACCACTGCGGTGCGCCCCTCCAGCGCCTCGGCGAGCGCCTCCTGCACCGCCGCCTCCGAGGTCGAGTCCAGGTGCGCGGTCGCCTCGTCGAGGATGACGACGCGCTGACGGGCCAGCAGCAGCCGGGCAATCGTCAGCCGCTGACGCTCACCGCCCGAGAGCCGGTAGCCGCGCTCGCCCACCACCGTGTCGAGACCGTCGGGCAACGAGGCCACCAGCCCGTCGAGGCGCGAACGGCGCAGGGCGTCCCAGATGTCGTCCTCGCTCGCACCGGGCCTGGCGAGCGTGAGGTTGGCGCGGACCGACTCGTGGAAGAGGTGCCCGTCCTGGGTGACCATGCCGAGCGTCTCGCGGATCGACGCGGCGGTCAGATCGCGTACGTCGACGCCGTTCAGCCGCACGGAGCCGGAATCGGCGTCGTACAGCCGGGGAAGCAGCTGCGCGATCGTCGACTTGCCCGCGCCGGAGGAACCGACCAGGGCGATCATCCGGCCGGGCTCGGCACGGAAGGAGACCTTGTGCAGCACCTCCGTACCGCCCCGGGCATCGAGGGTCGCGACCTCTTCGAGGGAGGCGAGGGAGACCTTGTCGGCGGACGGATAGCCGAAGGACACCCCGTCGAACTCCACCGACACCGGACCGTCCGGCACCTTGCGGGCATCCGGCTTCTCGGAGATCAGCGGCTTCAGGTCGAGGATCTCGAAGACCCGCTCGAAGCTCACCAGCGCGCTCATCACCTCGACCCGGGCACCGGCCAGCGCCGTCAGTGGGGCATAGAGGCGGGTGAGCAGCAGCGCGAGCGCCACGACCGCGCCCGGTTCCAGGCTCCCGCGCAGTGCGTAGTAGCCGCCGAGTCCGTAGACGAGCGCGAGAGCCAGCGCGGACACCAGGGTCAGCGCCGTGATGAACGTCGACTGCGCCATGGCCGTACGGATGCCGATGTCCCTGACCCTGCCGGCCCGCGCGGCGAACTCCGCGGACTCGTCGTCGGGGCGCCCGAAGAGCTTGACCAGGGTCGCGCCGGGCGCCGAGAAACGCTCGGTCATCTGGGTCCCCATGGCGGCGTTGTGACCTGCGGCCTCACGCTGCATCCGGGCCATCCTGGAGCCCATCCGCCGCGCGGGCACGACGAACACCGGCAACAGGACGAGCGCCAGCAAGGTGATCTGCCAGGAGATGGTGAGCATCACCGTGAGGGTCAGCAGCAGGGTCACCAGATTGGAGACCACGCCGGACAGGGTGTTGCTGAACGCCCGCTGCGCCCCGATGACGTCGTTGTTGAGCCGGCTCACCAGGGCTCCGGTGCGGGTCCGGGTGAAGAAGGCGACCGGCATCCGCTGCACATGGTCGAAGACCGCTGTGCGCAGGTCCAGGATCAGTCCCTCGCCCAGCGTGGCCGACAGCAGCCGGGTCAGCAGACCGAGCCCCGCCTCGGCCACGGCGATGACGGCGATCACCAGGGCCAGCCGCGTCACCGTGCCGTTCTCCTTGCCCTGCACGATCGCGTTGACCACCCGGCCGGCCAGCACCGGTGTGGCCACCGCCAGCAGGGCCGTGAACACGCTCAGCACCAGGAACCGGTACAGCTCGCGGCGGCGCGGCCGGGCAAAGGCGCCGATCCGGCGCACGGTCGCCCGGGAGAAGGGCCGGCGGTCCTGCTGAGCGTTCATCGCACTGTGCAGCGATGACCACGCCGTGACTTCCATACTCATACGTGCCTCCGGGAACGAGTCGATGCTCCCGTCGGCCGGACACGGCCAGGGACGCAGACAGAACGCTAAGATCTCAAGTCGACTTGAGGTCAACCGCTTTTCTCCGCGCCCGGCGCAGGATCTCATGCCCCGCCCGGATCTCGTGCCCCGTCCGGCGGACCGGCCGGCGAGCACAGCCGAAACCGGGTATCGACCGGAACGCCCACTCCTCGGTACCGCCCGCGGCCCCGACGGCGGACCACGTAGAATCGGCCCCTGTTTCCGGCCGAACGATGGCATACCCAACCGATTGAGGCAGTTCGACGTGAGTTTCACAGACAGTTCCGAGGCACCGATCTACGCCGGTCTCGTGGAGGAGCACGGGGACGTCCTGGCGGAGGTGCGCCGAGTGGCTGAGGAGACTCTGCGCGAGGCCGACCTGGCCGTCGACTTCAGCGATGTACGCAGGTCGGCGGCGTATCGCTGACAGCTGACCGCCCCCGTTCCCGCGGTGGCGCGCCCACTCCTCGTACCCCTGCCGACTCCCGCGTCCCGGCCCCCGGCGCGGCTCCGTGCCGTGCGCCTTCGGAGCCTCTCGCACTGCGGACCCGGCTCCGCCGTCGGAGCATGGTACGAACAGTCGGCGACGGACATCGGGAAGGGACGCCGGATGGGTGGTGAACGGCATGAACCGCCGCCGGACGAGTTCGAGGCCGAGCTGGACCAGATCGCCGAGCTGAACCGGCTGGAAACCCCGCCCCCGGCGCCGCAGGACGGCCGGGGGAGCCGGCAGGCCGGCGAAGGCGTTCCGCCCGGCGAGGCGGTCAGGCGCCGCGACGCGCTCCTGCTCTCGGCCGGTCACACGGTCGCCGAGTCCGACTCGCTCGACGAGGCGCTGAGGCTGGTGGCCGGGCTGTACGCGCCGGACTTCCCGATGGACGCCCAGTACGTGTTCGCCACCGGTGACGGCTCCCTCACCGCGTTGGCGCAGTACGGATTCCGGCCCGGCGGCGTGATCGACGAGGGCTTCCGGATGCCGCTCACGACCGGCTACCCGGCCGCAGAGGTCGCCAGAACCGGCCGGTCGGTGTTCCTGGCCTCCACACAGGAGTACCGCGCCGCGTTCCCGGCCACCTGGCACATGTCGGCCCGCAAGGGCCTCAACGCGTGGGCCTTCCTGCCGCTCGTGACCGCCGGGCGGGTCGTCGGAGTGTGGCTCGCCGCCTTCCGCTCACCCGTCGCCTTCACCAAGAGCGAGCGCGCCCTGCTGAGCGTGACGGGCCGGATGATCGCCCAGGTACACGAACGCGCCCGTGCGGGCAGGGCGGAACTCGCCCTCTCCCGCGGCCTGCGCCAGAGCATGCGCGCCGCGGGCCCGGCGCTGACCGGCCTGAGCGTCGCGACGCGCTACGTGCCGACCGGGGGAGGCCTCATGGTCGGCGGCGACTGGTACGACAGCATCGATCTGCCCAACGGCCGCCTCGCCCTGGTCATCGGAGACGTCCAGGGACACGACGTACACGCCGCCGGGCTGATGGCCCAGCTGCGCACCGCCGTACACGCGTACGCCGCGGAGGGGCACGGCCCGGACGCCGTACTGGCACGGGCCTCCCGCTTCCTCACCACCCTCGACGAGGACCGGTTCGCCACCTGCCTCTACATCGAGGCCGACCCGTCCACCGGCAATCTGCACATCGCCCGCGCCGGCCACCCGCACCCGGTCCTGCGGATGCCGGACGGCACCTGTCTGCTCAAGCACATCAGCGGCGGCCTGCCGCTCGGACTGATGCCCGGCGAGGAGGACTACCCCGTCGACATCCTGCGCCTGCACGACGACGAGGTCCTGATGCTGTGCACGGACGGCCTGATCGAGAACGGCGGCCACGACATGTACAGCGGCTGGGTACGGGTGCGCGACGCGTTCTCGCCCGGTCCCGTGGAGGACCTGGAAGGGATGGCCGACCGGCTGATGTCGGCCGTGCTCAGCCCCGAACCCGGGGCCCGGGAGGGCGTCGCCCGCGACGGCGACGACATCGCGCTCCTGCTCCTGCGCCGGGACTCCGTGAAACCGCGCGCGGAGGTGGACCAGCGCCGGCTGGTGCTGACCATCGGCCAGGACCAGGGCGAGGGGCTGGCCGAGGCGCGGGCCGAACTGAAGGCGCTGCTGCACGACTGGGCGCGGCCGGACCAGGTGGACACCGCGGTGCTCCTGGCGACGGAACTGCTCGGCAACGTACTCGTGCACACCGACCAGGACGGCTCGCTCACCGCTCACGTCACCGGTGAGACAGGCCGGCGCAGGCTGCTCGTCGAGGTCATGGACCGCGGCGACGAACTGCCCCACCAGCGAACCCCGGTCGAGCTCGCCTCCTCGGGGCGCGGCCTGCTGCTCCTCGACATCCTGGCCGACCAGTGGGGTGTGCGGCCCGAACCCGAGGGCAAGACCGCCTGGTTCGCCCTCACGGAGGCGTCCCCGGGCGAGGCCGGGCCAGGCGCCGCGGTCTGAGACCGGGCGCCCCTGCCCGTCACGTTGCTGAGGGAGCGATCAGCGGGGAATCCAGGCCCGCCACGTCTTCTCGTTCTCGTGGACCCACTTCTCCGCCGCGTCCTGGGGCGACATCTTCTGGTCGGCGATCATCATCGCCACCTTGTTCTGCTCCTCGGTGTCCCAGGAGAACTTCTTGAGGAAAGCGGCCGCCTTGCCGCCGCTGCTTGCGAAGCGGGCGTTGAGGTACTTCTTCAGCGGGGTCTGCGGGTAGGCGCAGGCGACCTTCTTCGCGTCGGCGTCGCAGCCCTCCTTGTACGCGGGCAGCTTCACCTCCGTCATCGGCACCTTCTCGAACAGCCACTGCGGCTTGTACCAGTAGGAGAGGAAGGGCTTCTTCTCCTTGGCGAACTGCTTGATCTGCGTGATCTGGGCAGCCTCGGAGCCGGAGAACACGACCTGGTAGTCCAGGCCGAGATTGTGCACGAGGGCCTTGTCGTTGGTGACGTACGACGGGGAGCCGTCCAGCAACTGGCCCTTCCCGCCGCTCTCCGCCGTACCGAGCTGCTTGGCGTACTTGTTGAGGTTGTGCCAGTCGGTGACGTCGGGATGCTGCTCGGCGAAGTACGTCGGTACGAACCAGCCGATGTGCCCGGTGACCCCGAGCTCCCCGCCGGCGCTGATCGTCTTCTTGTCCCCGACGTACCTGGCCTCCTGGTCCGGATGGCCCCAGTCCTCCAGGATCGCGTCCACTCGGCCCTGGCTGAGGGCGTCCCAGGCGGGCACCTCGTCGATCTGGACGGTGTCGACGCGGTAGCCCAGCTCGTGTTCGAGGAGGTACTGGGCGACGGCGACGTTCGCCTGGGCGCCGACCCACGACTGCACGGACAGGGTCACGGTCTTCGCGCCCTGCGCGTTGGCGAACGGCGAGGACTGCTGGGTCATGTCCGCCGCCCCGCAACCGGCCACGGCGACCAGCGCCGTGGCGGAGACGAGCGCGATGAGTGGAGTGCGCGGACGAGCCATGTCAGGCCCCCTTTCCGAAGTGGCGTGCCGTCGGCTGGGTGACGCGGTCGAGCATCAGGCCGAGCAGGACGATCGCGGCGCCGGCGACCAGCCCGGTCGCCAGGTCGCCCTGCGCGAGGCCGAACACGGCGGCGTATCCGAGCGCCCCGCCACCGACGAGACCGCCGATGACCACCACGGCGAGCACCAGGACGACGCCCTGGTTGACGGCGAGCAGGAGCGCCGGCCGGGCCAGCGGAAGCTGGACCTTCAGCAGCTGCTGGACCCCCGTCGCACCGAGGGAGCGCGAGGACTCCATGGTGACCGGGTCGACGCCGTTCAGGCCCTGCGTGGTGATGCGGACGACGGCGGGCAGCGCGTAGATGACGGCGGCGGCCACCGCCGGTGCGCGGCCGACACCGAACAGGGCCACGACGGGGATGAGGTAGACGAACTGCGGCATCGTCTGGAACACGTCCAGCACCGGACGCAGCAGCCGCTCCACCCGTTCGCTGCGGGAGGCGGCGATCCCGACGGCGAAACCGGCCACCAGGGTCACCGCGACACCGGCCAGCACCTGGGACAGCGTGTCGAGCGCCGGATCCCAGACGCCGAGTACTCCGATGGCGGCCATCGCGAGGACGGCGGTCACCGTGGTGCGCCAGGTGCCGATCAGCATGGCGAGCACGGCGATCAGCAGCAGCACCGCCCACCAGGGCAGCCACTGCAGCCCGTCCCGCACCGGGTCGAGGATCCAGGTGGTGAAGTGCGCGGCCCAGTCCGCCGTGCCGCCGACGACCGGGACGCCCGAGTACAGGTGGTCGGTCATCCAGCCGACGGCCCTGTTGACGGGCTCGGCCACCGCGACGGTCCGGCCGTCCGGCCAGGTCGTCCCGGAGACGAGGCGCGCCACCACGGCCACGATCACGGTGCCGGCCGCGGCGACGGCCCAGCCCAGCCGGGCCGATCCGGCCCGGGGCGCGTCGAGCCCGTTGCCCGCCGCGCTGGTGACCCGGTCGAGAACCACGGCCAGGAGCACGATCGGGACGCCGGCCGCGAGCGCGGCTCCGACGTCGACGGAGGCCAGCGCCTGGTAGACGCGGTCCCCGAGACCGCCGGCGCCGATGACCGAGGCGATGACCGCCATCGAGAGGGCCATCATGATGGTCTGGTTGAGGCCGAGCAGCAGCTCCCTGCGGGCCAGCGGCAGCCGGGCGGTCAGCAGCCGCTGCCGTCCGGTGGCGCCGAGCGAGGCCGCCGCCTCCATGACGCCCGCGTCGGCGCCGCGCAGCCCGAGAGCGGTCAGCCGGGCCATCGGCGGCGCCGCGTAGACGACCGTGGCCAGCACGGCGGCCGGCACACCGATGCCGAAGACGAGCACCACCGGCAGCAGATACGCGAAGGCCGGCATCACCTGCATGGTGTCGAGCACCGGCCGCAGCAGGCGGAAGACCCGGTCCGAAAGCCCCGCGGCCAGGCCGAGGAGCGCACCGAGCACCACCGAGACCAGGACGGCGACCACCATCAGCGCCAGGGTCTGCATGGTCGGCACCCACATGCCGAGCAGCCCGCAGAGCAGGAACGCGGCGACCCCGGACAGCGCGAGCCGGACACCGGCCACCCGCCAGGCGATCAGCCCGACCGCCGCGGTGACCCCGGCCCAGCCGGCCGCGAGCAGGACCAGGTAGACGGCGCGCACCGAGAGCACGACGCCGTTGCTGATGTGCCCGAAGAAGTAGAGGAACAGCGGGTGGGTATCGCGGTTGTCGATGATCCAGTCGCTGACGCTGCCGAGCGGACCGGTGAGGTCGACGGTGAGGTCCCCCGGCCAGGCACCCCGGCCGACCAGGACGCTGCCGAGCACCAGCAGCACGATCGCCGCGCCCAGCAGGAGAGGGGTGCGGTGCCGGGCGAAGGCGGTGGCGGTCCCGGAGGGGACGAGACCCGTGGGGCGTGCGGGGGTGGCGGTCGCGGTCATCGCTGCCACCTCCGGCTCGGTACGGCGGGCCTCGCGGCCGACCGCGGACACGGTGCGACGTGGCCCGGCGGGGCCATGGAAAGGGTCATCCGCATCACGCGGCCTCCTTCACGGCCGGAATCCCGGCCACGACGGCGAGCAGGCACGCGTGGTCGACCACGCCCAAGCAGCGCCCCCCGTCGACCACCCGGGCGGTCTCACCGGTACGGACGACCGCCTCGATCGCCTCGGAGACGGTGGTTCCCGGTGTCAGCGCGGGACCCGAGACACTCTCCGTGCCGTCGGCCGGACGCATCGCCGCGCGCACGGTCAGGACCTGTTCGCGCGGAACGTCGCGCACGAAGTCCCGTACGTAGTCGTCGGCCGGAGACCCCACGATCTCCTCCGGAGTGCCCAGCTGGACGATCCGGCCGTCCCGCATCAGCGCGATCCGGTCGCCGAGCTTCAGCGCCTCGTTCAGGTCATGGGTGATGAAGACCATCGTGCGGCCCTCCTCGCGGTGCAGGCGCACGACCTCCTCCTGCATGTCCCGCCGGATGAGCGGGTCCAGGGCGCTGAACGGCTCGTCGAACAGCAGCACTTCGGGGTCGACGGCGAGGGCCCGCGCCAGCCCGACGCGCTGTTGCTGACCGCCCGAGAGCTGCCCGGGACGGCGGTCCTCCAGTCCGTCGAGGCCGACCTTGGCGATGAACTCCGCCGCCCGTGACCGACGCTGGGCCCGTCCCATGCCCTGGATCTCCAGCCCGTACGCGACGTTGTCGACGACCGAGCGGTGCGGCAGCAGACCGAAGTGCTGGAAGACCATGGAGGCGCGGTGGCGGCGCAGTTCACGCAGCCGTCCCGCGTTCATCGACAGCACGTCCTCGCCGTCCATGGTGATCTCACCGGAGGTCGGCTCGACGAGCCGGGTGAGGCAGCGTACGAGGGTGGACTTGCCGGACCCGGACAGGCCCATCACGACGAACACCTCGCCCTTGCGGACATCGAAGGAGACGTCGCGCACGGCGGCGGTGCAGCCGGTCCGCTCGCGCAGTTCCGTGCCGTCGAGCTCGGCCAGCGCGGCGTCACCGGGTATCCGGTCGGCCTTCGGCCCGAAGACCTTCCAGAGGTTGTTCACGGAGAAGACGTGCGGCGGTGTGTTCATCGGGCATGACCCCCAGTAGTGGCGCCGAGCAGCTCCGCGCACTTCTCCCCGACCATCAGGACCCCGATCATCGGGTTGACGGTCGGCATCGTCGGGAACACCGACGCGTCGGCGATCCGGACGGCGTCCAGACCGCGGATCCGCAGATCGGGTGCGACCACGGCGAGCGCGTCGTCGGCAGCTCCCATCCGGCACGTTCCGGCCGGGTGGTACACGGTGTGCGCGACCCTGCGCGCGTACTCGCTCAGATCCTCGTCCGAGGTGACCTCGGGCCCCGGACAGACCTCCCGCTTCAGCCAGCCGGCCAGCGGCTGCCGCGCGGCGATCTCCCGGGCGATCCTGATCCCGTCGACGAGCGTCCGTCCGTCGTAGTCTTCCGCGTCGGTGAAGTAGCGGAAGTCCAGGGCGGGTTTGACCTCGGGGTCGGGGCTGGTCAGATACAGCCGGCCGCGGCTCCTGGGCTTCGGGATGTTCGGCGTCATGGACACCCCGTGCTCAGGACGCTCGTACCCGAGCCGCTCCGGATTGTCCGTGAACGGAATCTGGTAGAAGTGGAACATCAGATCAGGTCCCGGGCTTTCCGGGTCCCGGCGTACGAACAGCCCGGCGTCGCTGTCCATCGCGGAGTTCTCCGGAATCGGCCCGTGGGTCTCCCAGACGATGACCGACTCCGGGTGGTCGAGCAGGTTCTCACCCACACCCGGCAGATCGTGCACCACGGGTATGCCGAGCTTCTCCAGCTCCGCGCGGTGGCCTATCCCGGAGTGCATCAGCAGCCGGGGCGTGTCCACCGCGCCCGCGCACAGCACCACTTCACGCCGGGCGCGTACCAGCCGCTCCGTGCCGTCCGCGGCACGGACCCGCACTCCGGTCGCCCGGTCGCCGTCGAGCTCCAGCCGGAACGCCCAGGTCTCCAGGGCGATATGGAGGTTCGGCCGGTCGAGGAAGGGGTGCAGATACGCGACGGAGGCGGAGGAGCGCTTGTTGTTCTCGGGGTGGTAGGCGAGGTCGAAGAAGCCCACACCGTCCTGGAAGGCCGCCTTGTTGAAGCCCTCGACGCGCGGGACCCCGAGCGTCGACTGCGCCGTGTCGACGAAGTCGCGGGCGATGGCATTCCGGTCGGCCTCGTCCACGGGGACGATGTTGTTGCGCAGCCGTGCGAAGTACGGGTCCATCGACGAGGCGTCCCAGCCGTCCGCGCCCGCCTCGGCCCACTCGTCCCAGTCGGACGGCAGCGGCTTGAAGGCGATCAGGGTGTTGTGGGACGAGCACCCGCCGAGCACCCTGGCCCTGCTGTGCCGGATGTTCGAGTTGCCGCGGGGCTGCTCGGTCGTGGGGTAGTCGTAGTCCAGCTCGCCGCCCAGGAGGCCCATCCAGCGGCGCAGGGTCAGGACATCGTCCCGTCCCACGTCGCTGGGGCCGCCCTCTATGAGGGCGACGGTGACGTCGGGGTCCTCGGTGAGCCGGGACGCGATCACCGAACCCGCGGTGCCGCCGCCGACGATGACATAGTCGTAGGGGGTCATGTTCTCCATCGCCTCTGCTCCTGTCAGCCCGCGAACCAGCGCACCGGGCGCGGGGCGAGGTTCTGGTAGATGTGCTTGGACTCGCGGTACTCGGCGAGACCCGTCGGGCCGAGCTCCCGGCCGATGCCGGACTTGCCGAAGCCGCCCCACTCGGCCTGCGGCAGGTAGGGGTGGAAGTCGTTGATCCAGACGGTGCCGTGGCGCAGCCGGGCCGCGACCCGGCGGCCACGGCCCGGATCGGCGGTCCACACGCCGCCGGCCAGCCCGTACTCCGTGTCGTTGGCGAGCGTCACGGCCTCGTCCTCGGTACGGAACGTCTCGACGGTCAGGACCGGTCCGAAGACCTCCTCGCGCACCACGCGCATGGAGCGGTCGCAGTGGTCGAGGACGGTGGGCCGGTAGAAGTACCCGGGCCCCGCCGGACGTTCGCCGCCCGCCCGCAGCACCGCACCCTCGTGCAGCGCGGAGGCGACGAACTCCTCGGTCCTGGAAAGCTGTTGCGCCGAGACGAGCGGACCGCACTCGACACCGTCGTCGGTGCCGCGGCCGATCCGGATCAGCTCGGCGCGCCGGGCGAGTTCGGTGACGAACCGCTCGCGCACCGACTCCTCGACGATCAGCCGCGATCCGGCGGAGCACACCTGGCCGCTGTGGATGAAGGCGGCGTTGAGCGCCTGGTCCACGGCGGTGTCGAAGCCCTCCTCGGTGGCGCAGGCGTCCGCGAACACCACGTTGGGGTTCTTGCCGCCGAGTTCGAGCGCGACCTTCTTGACCGACTCAGCGGCGGCCCGCATCACCTTCGTCCCGCTGCTGAGCCCGCCCGTGAAGGAGACCAGATCGACCCCGGGGTGTTCGGCGAGCCGGGCGCCGACCGTGGCCCCGGGGCCCGTGACGATGTTGGCGACCCCGGCCGGCAGTCCGGCCTCCGTGAGCAGCGCGATCAGCGCGACCGTGGTGAGCGGCGTGATCTCGCTCGGCTTGATCACGAAGGTGTTGCCCGCGGCGAGAGCCGGAGCGATCTTCCAACTGGCCTGGAGCAGCGGATAGTTCCATGGGGTGATGAGCCCGCAGACGCCGACGGGTTCATGCACCACGACGCTGTGGATCTCCTCGGACCCGGCGTCGACGACACGTCCGCCGCTCTCGTTCATGACGAGGTCGGCGAAGTAACGGAAGGCGTCGCGCACGCAGTCCACGTCGACCCGGCCCTCTTCGAGCGTCTTCCCGGCGTCACGGCACTCCAGCGCGCCGATCCGCTCCCGGTCGCGCTCCAGCAGACCGGCCACCCGCCTGAGCAGCGCGGCGCGCTCCGCGACGGGCGTGTGCGGCCAGGGACCCGCGTCGAAAGCGGTCCGGGCCGCGGCGACGGCGGCGTCCGCGTCCGAGGCGTCCCCCTCGGAGACGACGGCGAACGCGGTCGCGTCCACGGGGTCGAGAACCTCGCGCGTGGCGCCGGACGCGGCGGCTCGCCACTCTCCCGCTACCTGGATCGTGTGTTGTGCCGACACGTCGTGTGCTGCCCTTTCGGTGGCCGTACGTCTGACGCCGGGCGAACCCCGGCGGTCTGGCCCTCTTCCCCGGAAGCCCGAAGCCATGCGCGCGGGCCCTCGCGAAGTGACCCGGCTCACGGGAACCGCACGTCAGGGCCGGGGCGCGGCCGGTTCCGCAGGCCACAGGCGTACGTGTGCCAGTTGAGTGAAACAGCTGAAAAAGATGGATATGAAACTATTTGGGTAATGTGGGCCCCGGCCGGGAACCGACCGTGAGGAGTGGGAACAGCCATGGTGGACGAGCAGTACGAGGAGCCGGACAACACCGCGGTGCGGGTCGCCCTCTGGCGGGCGATGCACGTACAGGTCGACGCCGAGCCACACGTGTTCGAGGACGAGATCGGCCTGCGGCTGGTGGCACCGGAAGAGGACTGGCGGAGCCGCCCCGACATGGACCCGGACGCCACCAGCGGATTCCGGGCCTCCACGGTGTGCCGCGCCCGTTTCGTCGAGGACCTGGTCGCGGAGGAGATCAGCCAGGGCATCGACCAGTACGTCATCCTGGGAGCAGGACTGGACACCTATGTTCAGCGCCGGCCCGGGACAGCCTCCCGGCTCCGGGTCTTCGAGATCGACCAGCCGGCCACCCAGGCCTGGAAACGCCGACGGCTGATCGAACTCGGCTACGGCATCCCAGAGCGGCTGCGACTGGTGCCGGTCGACTTCGAGGCGGGCGGCGACTGGTGGCAACAGCTGTCGGATGCCGGCTTCGACGCGAGCAGACCGGCGCTCGTCGTCTGCGCCGGCGTCACGGTGTACCTCACCAAGGAGGCCATCGCGGCGACCCTGCGCACACTCGGCGGTCTCGCCCCCGGCTCGACGCTCGCCATGACGTTCATGCTGCCCGCCGAACTCGTCGATGACGCGGACCGCGACCGGCTGGAGGAGACCAAGCCGAAGGCGCGCGCGTCCGGCACGCCCTTCATCAGCTTCCACACCCCGCGGGAGATGCTCGCCCTGGCCCGCGCCGCCGGATTCGAAAGCGCCCGGCACGTGTCGGGACCCCAGCTGGCCGCACGCTACTTCGCGAACCGGACCGACGGCCTCCGCCCGTCGAGCGGCGAGGACCTGCTGATCGCCACCGTCTGAAACCCGCCCGTTCCCTTGCCGGGCAGCGGCTGGAAAAGCAGATGCGTGTGGTCTCCGGTGCTGTCACGCTGCGCCGGTGAACCGAGACGAGATCTCCAGAATCGCCCATGCCCACCACCCCATCAAGTCCCCGCTCGACGACGAATCGGTACGTCAACTGCTGGACCACGGCATCACGCGCGGCGACGAGCGCGTACTCGACCTCGGCTGCGGCGGCGGGGAGTGGCTCCTGCGCGCACTGTCCGCCCGGCCGGAACTTCGGGCCGAGGGCGTCGACATCTCCGAGGGCGCGCTGGCGGATGCCCGTAAGCGCGCCACCGGGCTCGGGGTCGCGGACCGCCTGGCCCTCCATCAGCTGCCCGCCGCCGATTTCGTCTCGCCGCACCGGTTCGACCTGGTGCTGAGCTTCGGGGCCGCCCATGCCTTCGGCGGGCTGCTCCCCACCCTTGCCGCGGCCCGTGAACACCTGGCTCCGGGCGGCCGGGTGCTGGTCGGTGACGGCATCTGGGAGCGTGAACCGTCACCGGAGGACGTTGAGATGATGGGGGACTTCGCGGATCTGGCGACGACCGTGGACCGGGTCATGGCCGACGGCTGGACGCCCGTCCACGGCCACGTCAGTACCCGTCGCGAGCTGGACGACTACGAATGGGCCTGCTGGGGGACGCTGGCCGAATGGGCGCTCGACCACCCCGGACACCCGGACGCCGCGGAGGCACTCGCCCTGTCCGCCACCCGCCGCACCGAATGGCTGCGCGGCTACCGCGACACCTGGGGCTTCGTCAGCCTGGTCCTGCGCCGCACCGCCGACTGAGCGGTGGGCGGGGTGTGCCCTGCCCGGATGGGTTGTCCTGCCGTTGCTCACGCCCCCGGTGGTGGCCTGAGCGCGGCGTACGTGCCCGCTCCGGCCGCCAGCAGCAGCACGCAGCCCGTGAAGACGAGTCCGGCCTGGCGCAGCCCGAGCCAGGTGGCGATGGCGCCGACCCCGACGACCGGTACCGAGATGCCGGTGTACGCGACGACGAAGAAGGCCGAGATGGTGCCGCCGCGGTGCTCGGCCGGGGCCGCACCGCTGACCAGGGTGAGCGCCGCGCGAAAGGCGAGGCCCTGACCGGTGCCGCCGCACAGTGCTCCCAGGATCAGCAGCGGCAGGGACTCCGCGATGAGCGACGACGCCACCAGCACCAGACCGGCCATGAGGATGCCGCAGCCGGCCGGGAGCGCGCGGCGGGCGCCGAAACGCTGCGTCAGGGACTGCCCGAACGTCGAGGCCAGGAACACCGAGAAGACCACGGCCCCGGTGACGGCCGCGTTGTGCACCCCCAGCGTCTGCGAGGCGAAGCTCGGTGCGACCGCCGTGAACAGCCCGAGCAGCGCGAAGCCGGCGAAGGCCGCCACGGAGGCGGGCACGAACACGCTCCGCACCTCGGGCGGCACCGCCATGCCCTGGGGTGCGAGGCGCGGCCATCGCTGTGGCTCGGCCACGGTCTCCGGAAGGAACCAGGTGATCCCGAATGCCACGGCCACCAGCCCCAGATGGACCCAGAACGGCAGCGCCAGCGGCCAGGGCGTGTACTGCGCGAGGAGCCCGGACAGCAGCGGTCCGCAGCCCAGCCCTCCCATGTTCGCCGCCGTGGCGGCGAATCCGGCCCGCGCCTTCTGCGCGGGCCCGGCCAGTTCGATGACAGCCGCCGTCGCGGCGCCGCTCAGCAGCCCCGCCGCGAAACCGGACAGCAGCCGTCCCGCGAAGAGCAGCGGCAGACCGCGCTCCAGGAGGAAGCATCCTGCGCTCGCGGCCGACAGGGCCATCGCGCACAGGAGTACGGGTCTGCGGCCGACCTTGTCCGAGTAGTTGCCCGCCAGCAGCAGCACGGTGATGACCGCGACGGCGTAGACGGCGAAGACGACGGTCACCATCAGCTCGGAGAAGCCGATCTGCTGCTGGTAGAGCCCGTACAACGGCGTGGGCAGGGTGGTACCGGCCATCCCGATGGCGAACACCACCGCCGCAGCCAGGTAGCCGGGGTGCTGGCTACCACTTGTGTTCAGCGCATGCTCACGAACGATCACAAACGTCACCATATGATCGGCCGCCTTGCGGGGCGGCGTTCGGCGCGAGGGCGCGTGCCGGGACAGCCGCGCGTACCGGACAACGGCTGCCATACCCTCACCGGCCTTGTCTGTCCGCGTTTCAGGAAATCTTCTCCTGATCGAGTGATCGACCAATCCGCCGGGCGGTCGGCACCGAACCAGCTGCGTGATGATCCTCCGGACCACCCCGATTCGTACCGTGCCCGCTGCCCGAGCCATCGGCCGGGCCGGTGGCGTCCGGGCCGGACACACCACACGGCCTTTCCCGCCGGCGCGAGCGCTCAGTACCAGGCCGTCCTGACCGGCCGCTGCCGCCCGGCACCCGTCGCAGACGCAGCCGCCGGCTGCGACATCTGTCCCCCGACCCGTATTCCAGAACCCGTATTCCATCAAGGAGAACACCATGAACGCCCTTCGCTACCGTCGTGCAGCCGTCGCCGTCGCCGCAGCCGCCGTTCTTCCGCTGGCGCTGACCGCGTGCTCGGACGACAGCTCCGACAAGGCGTCGGACAGCAAGTCCAGTGCCGCTGCCGCCGCTCCGGACGCTTCGGAGCCGGCCGCCGCCGACTCCGCCTCGATGGACAAGCCGTTCGGCCCGGCCTGTGCGGGTGTCCCGAAGCAGGGCGCGGGCAGCTTCGACGGGATGTCGAAGGACCCGGTCGCCACGGCCGCCTCCAACAACCCCGACCTGTCCACCCTGGTGACGGCGGTCAAGAAGGCCGGCCTGGTCGACACGCTCAACAACGCCAAGAACATCACCGTGTTCGCACCCACCAACGAGGCCTTCGCCAAGATCCCGAAGGCCGACCTGGACAAGGTCCTCAGCGACAAGGCGACGCTCACCAAGATCCTGACCTACCACGTCGTGGGCCAGAAGCTCGCCCCGAAGCAGCTGGAGAACGGCAGCTTCGACACCCTGGAGAAGTCCAAGCTCACCACCTCCGGATCCGGTGAGTCCTACAAGGTCAACGACAGCGCCAAGGTGGTGTGCGGCAACGTGCCCACGGCCAACGCGACGGTCTACATCATCGACACGGTCCTGATGCCCAAGTAGTCGCGGGCGAAGCCCAGACAGAGCCGCCCCGCTGCGGACCCGCCGGAATCAGCCCCCCGGCCCGGGTCCGCGGTGGGGCTTTTCGCGACGTGGACCCTGCGGTGCCCCGGGGGCCGTCCGTACCCCGCTCAGTGGAGGGTGCGGCTCAACAGCCGGACGGCCGCTCCATGGCGAAGCCGCCGCCCCAGGCCGCTCATCCGCAGCCGCCACGGCGGTGGCCGGGGCGTGGCGCGGACGATGTCGAGCACCCGCCCCTTCAGGGCCGCGGGCGGGACCGTCGTCGACGCCATCCCCAGGCGGGCGGCGGTCGCCCGGAACTCCTCGCACTCGCGAAGGCACGTGGGGCATCCCGCACAGTGGGCCTCGACGGCTGTGCGCTCCCGCCCCTCCAGCGCATCCAGTGCGTACGCACCGGTCAGCATATGAACGTCGGACACCATTTCCTCCTGTACTTGACGGAACGGCTGAGCAGCTGTGTGTGGGGGAATGGAAAACGGCAACACCGAACTGCGGTACCGACTCTTCGTCACCCGAATTATCGATAACCGGAAACGCGTTGACGGGAAATCGGTGGTCCCTGTCCGAATTCTTCTCCGAAGTCGTCGCAGGTGCCGTTGGTCCGGCCGTTCCTGAGTGATCCGTAGCCGAGTCGGCTACGGATTGCCGTCTGGGCGAAATTGGTCAAGATCCCCCGAAAACTCAGCGCGTTGGGATGACTTACGAACTGCGGGACAGACCGTTCGGGTGAATGTTCGTACTGCTGCGGCGAGTGAATGGCTGTTGCTTATTGCGATGGGTTCGCAATAAGCGGGGTGGTTTCACTTATGGCCTACACGTGGCGGCGTGTTCTCCGTGAAATCGACGGAAGGCCGACGGGCCGCATTCATGCCTTCATCTGCGGTGATGCCGGAAGCAGGGCATGCCGCCGAAATAATTCCCGGGAAATACGTGAATCCGTGCCGGATAAATGTGGTTCGCTGTCGCCCCGACGACCGGCGTGGGCACAGCCCCCGCGATAGTCGCGCGGAATTCTTCCCGTGCACGGCGTCGTCGGCCCGTTCCGCCCATCCCATGGATCGCGCCGTACCCGCACCTGCGCCCCGGCCAGGTGGTGCGGTGGTGATCCGTTGTCGAGAGGACCAGTCTTGACGTCCCCCACTCAGAGGCCGCGCAGCCGGCGCGTCCTCGACCACTCCCTTCTCGTCCTCGGTGCCGGTGCGCTGGCCACAGGGCTCGGCATTCTCACGCTCGCACCCGGAATCAGCGCCGCCTCCAGCCACCGCGAGGCTCCGCTGATCGCCGGTGACCCGCGGGCGGACAACACCGATGTGTACGCGTTCACCAGCCCCGACCGCTCCGACACGGTGACGCTCGCCGCCAACTGGATCCCGTTCGAGGAGCCCAACGGGGGCCCGAACTTCTACCAGTTCGCGGACGACGCCCGGTACAACATCAAGATCGACAACACCGGCGACGGCAACGCCGACGTCACGTACACCTGGCGGTTCCGCACCCTGACCCGGGACGCGGGCGGTCAGTTCCTCTACAACACCGGCCCGGTCACCTCGCCCAACGACCCGGACCTCAACATCCGGCAGGTCTACGACCTCACGGTGACCACCTCCCGAGGCACCTCGACCGTGCTGCGCGGGGCCCCCGTGGCGCCGTCGAACGTGGGCAAGGCGTCCATGCCGAACTACGCCGCCCTGCGCGCGCAGGCGGTCCGCAACGCCACGGGTGGCCGCAAGGCGTTCGCCGGGCAGGCGGAGGACCCGTTCTTCGCCGATCTGCGCGTCTTCGACCTGCTCTACGGCGGGGACCTCAGCGAACGCGGGCAGGACACCCTCGCCGGGTACAACGTCAACTCGGTCGCCCTCCAGATCCCCAAGAAGGACCTGGCGCTGCGGGGCAACGCCACCCGTAACCCCGTCGTCGGGATCTGGTCGACCACCGAGCGCCGCGGCGTCCAGGTCACGGACTCCCGGACCGCGAGCGACGGGACCGGCTGGAAGCAGGTCTCCCGCCTCGGCAACCCGCTCGTCAACGAGGTCGTCGTACCGCTCAAGTACAAGGACGCCTTCAACACCCTCAACCCCAGCCAGGACCGGACCGTCCAGCCGGTCGTGGACAAGGTGCTCGACCCGATCCTGCCGAAGCTGATCCAGAAGGTGTACGGCGTACCCGCGCCGAAGGCCCCGCGCAATGACCTCGCGGAGATCTACCTCACCGGCATCTGCAAGGCCTGCGGGCCGATCAAGGCCGATCTGAACGCGCACCGGCTGAACAAGGACGCCCCGCTCAAGAAGATCGTCCCGGCCGAGGAACTGCGGCTGAACATGGCCGTTCCGCCGACCGCGAAGCCCAACAGGCTCGGCGTCCTCGCCGGCGACCTGGCCGGCTTCCCGAACGGACGCCGGCTCACCGACGACGTCATCGACATCTCCCTCCAGGCGGTCGAAGGAGCCGCCCAGACGGGCAAGCTCGTCCCCGCGCTCGCGGACGGCGACAAGGTCGATGCCAATGAGGTGCCCTTCGGCACGCGCTTCCCGTACCTGGCGCTCCCGCACACCAAGAGCGTCAACAGCGGCCCGACCGGTCGCACCGGGCAGTCGGCGATGACGCCGTCGAGCGCCGCCGCCATCGGCACCGCGGGCGTCGCCCTGCTGGGTGTCGGAGGACTGCGCCTGCGCCGGCGCCGCGCCACGAGCTGACCCGACGCCCCTGCTCAAGGGGCGAGACCGGGTCACAACGGTGTCCGGACCGGACCGGCCGGTCCGGACACCGCCGCCGCCCCCGCCCGTCCCACACCCCCGGGAGAACCAGTGCCAGCCCCGACCGACGAAGTCCCCGAGCCCGCCGCCAGGGGCGGCAGACGACGGCTGCGCAGCACCGCGGTCACCCTCGCCCTTGGGGGCATCCTGTTCACGGTCGGGGCACTGGGCCTGGCCCCCCAGCAGACGCCCACGCCCACGGCCGCGTCCGGCCCGGACGCACCCCACGCCAAGGACCCGACCGAGGCCCTGCGGACCCGGGTACGCAGACTGCCCGCCGACCCCGACGGCTGGTCCTCCCTCGGCATGGCCTACGTACAACAGGCCCGCAGCACCGCGGACGCGGCCACCTACGAGCGGGCCCGGACCGCCCTGCGCAAGTCCCTCGCCCTCCAGCCGGCCGGCAACTTCGCGGCGGAGACCGGGATGGGAGCCCTCGAATCCGCCCGCCACAGTTTCGCCGAAGCCCTGACCTGGGCCCAACGGGCCACCAACGACAACCCCTACAGCGCACCCGCCCAAGGAGTCCTGGCCGACGCGCTCACCCAGCTCGGCCGCTACGAGGACTCCTACGCGGCGGTGCAGCGGATGACCGATCTCAGGCCCGACAGCAGCGCCCTCGCGCGCGCCTCGTACACCTGGGAACTGCGGGGCGACACGGCGCGGGCGCGCGACCTGATGAACAAGTCCCTCCAGGCGGCCGGTACTCCGGCGGACAAGGCGTTCGCCCTGACCCACCTCGCCACCCTCGCCCTGGAGACCGGAGACCCGCGCTCCGCGCTCCGGCTGGCCGGCACCGGGCTCGCCGCACTGCCCGGCGACGCCGCCCTCCTGGAGGCGCGGGCACGCGCCCACACCGCGCTCGGCGACACCCGGCAGGCCGTCACCGACTTCACCGCGGCCGTCGCCGCCGCGCCCCTGCCGCAGTACCTCCTCGGGCTCGGCGACCTCCAGCGGTCGCTCGGACACCGTGCGGAGGCCGAGGAGCAGTACGACGTACTCAGGGCGCAGGAGACGCTGAGGAAGGCGAGCGGCGGGGTACCGGACGCGGACGCGGTGCTCTTCGAGGCCGACCACGGCAGCCCGCGGACCGCGGTCGCGATGGGGCGCGCCGCACTGCGGCAACGGCCCTTCATCGCGGTCCACGACGCGTACGGGTGGGCCCTGCACCGGGCCGGACGCGATGCCGAGGCAGTCGAACAGGCAGACCTCGCACTCGCGCTGGGCACCGTGAGCGCACCGTTCCGCTACCACCGGGCGCTCATCAACCAGGCGCTCGGCCGGACCGATGCGGCCCGCACGGACCTTCGCCTGGCCCTGGAGACCGATCCCCACTTCCATCCGGTGGACGCCCTCCGGGCCCGCACCGCGCTCAGCAGAATCGAAACCGTCCGATGAACCGAAGCCGTCCGTTGAAGCGAAACCGTCCGATGACGAACCGAAGCCGTCCGTCGAACCGAAAGCCCTCCCGACTCCTCGCCTCGCTGGCCCTCACGGGAACACTCACCGTGCTCCTGTCCGGCCTCGCCACCACGGCGCAGGCACACCCGCTGGGAAACTTCACGGTCAACCACCACACCGGGCTGACCTTCCGTCAGGACACCGTCGGCGCGCTGATCGTGGTGGACCGCGCGGAGATCGCCACCGCCCAGGTACGCCCGCGCGTCGACCGGGACCACGACGGCGCCGTCGACGCCGCCGAGGCACGGTCCTTCGCCGCCGGGGACTGCGCCCTGCTCACCCGGCAGCTGCGTCTGGACATCGCGGGTACACCGGTGCGCTGGAGGAACGTCAGCAGCACGTTCACGTTCCGGCCGGGCGAAGGAGGCCTGCGGACCAGCAGGCTCAGCTGCACCCTCGACGCCCGTGCGGACCTCGGCGGGCCGGCGGACATCGACGTGCGCACGGAGTACGACGAACGGCGCATCGGCTGGCAGGAGATGACCGCACGCGGGCAGGGCGTCACGCTCACCCGGTCGACGCTGCCCACCACCTCGCCCACCGACGAACTCCGCCACTACCCCAAGGACCCGCTGGCCACCCCCCTGGACCAGCGGTCGGCCCGGCTGCGCACCGAACCGGGCGAGGGCCGCTCCGCCGCCGTGGCACGAACGGTGCTGCCGGGAGCGGGACCGGTCACGGCAGCCCTGGACAAGGTGTCCGGAGTCTTCGACGCACTCGTGGGGCGGCGCGAACTGACCGTTCCCGCAGGACTTCTGGCCCTGCTGCTCTCCCTCGTGCTCGGCGCCTCGCACGCCGCGCTGCCCGGCCACGGAAAGACCATCATGGCCGCGTACCTGGCGGGCCGCCGCGGCTCTCCCCGGGATGCCGTCACCGTCGGGGTCACCGTCACCTTCACCCATACCGCGGGGGTGCTGGCGCTCGGCCTCGCGCTGCCGCTCGCGACATCGTTGGCGGGGGAGACCGTGCTGGCCGTACTCGGCCTCGTCAGCGGGCTGATGGTCACCGGGATCGGTCTCTGGCTCCTGCGCGCCGCACTGACGAAACGCCCGTCCCACGGCCATCACCACGGCCATCACCACGGCCACCACCACGGCCACAGCCACGATGCTGAACCGGCGTCCGGTCCGCCGGACCAGGAGCACCAGCACGACCACGACCACGACCACGACCACGACCATCATCACGAACCGGCCCCGGGGACAGACCTCCCGGCCGGGCCGCCCGCTCCGGCACGGTTCGTGCCGAGGCGGCGCCGGCCGCAACCGCTCACGGCCGAGCGGGACGGTACGGTCCTCGCCCCGGCCAGGGACCGCCCGCACAGCCACGCCCCCCGCCCGGAGCCGGCCGGCGACCCGCGCGGCGCCCGGACCTCACGCACCGGGCTGATCGGGATGGGGATCGCGGGAGGCCTCGTCCCCAGCCCCTCCGCCCTGGTCGTCCTGCTCGGTGCGGTCGCCCTCGGGCGGACCGCCTTCGGTGTGCTGCTCGTTCTCGGGTACGGCCTGGGCATGGCCGTGACGCTGACCCTCGCGGGCCTGTTGCTGGTGCGGCTGCGGGACGGGTTCGAGGCGCGCGCGGACAAGTACGCCCGTCTGCGCGCCCCGTTCGCCCGGCTCGCGGGGATCGGGCCGGCCGCGTCCGCCGTGCTCGTGCTGGCCGTCGGAGCACTCCTGACGCTGAGGGCGGCGGCGGGCCCCTGGTAGTCAGCCGAGCGTGATCCGCCGGAAGCGGGCGAGGGAGAGCGCCATGAACACGGCGACGACGGCCCCGGCGCAGAGCAGTGCGTACGGCAACGCGTGCACGACGGGCCACGCCCCGCTCTCCGGCATCCCCACCGGCGGCGGGTTGCCGAACAGCCCGCGCACAGCCGTCGCCGTGGCCGAGACCGGATTCCACTCGGCGACGCTGCGCAGGGGGCCGGGCATCGTGTGCGTCGAGACGAAGGCCGACGACACGAAGGTGACGGGGAAGAGCCAGATCAGGCCCGCGCTCTGGGCGACCTCCACGCTCCGCGCCAGCAGACCGATGGCCGCCCCGACCCAGGACATGGCGAACGCGAAGAGCAGCACGAGCAGATAGGCGAGGACCGCGTCGGCCACGGACCCGGTGATGCGCCAGCCCACCAGCAGACCGCACAGCGACGTCACGGCCAGGGTCACCGCGCTCATGACCAGATCCGACAGCGTGCGGCCGAGGAGCACGGCGAGCCGGGGCATCGGCAGGGCGCGGAAGCGGTCGACGATGCCCTTGTCCATGTCGTTGGCCAGCCCCAGGGCCGTGAACGCCGCGTTGAAGGTGACCGCCTGGGCGAAGATCCCTCCCATCAGGAAGGTGCGGTAACCGGCGCCGCCGAGGCTGCCCCCGAACACGTATGCCAGAAGCAGTACGAACATCACCGGCTGCACCAGGGCGGCGATCACCGAACCCGGTGTGCGGCGCAGGTTGAGCAGATTGCGCCAGGCGACGATGGTGGCGTCGCGGCCCAGCCGGCCGATCCCGGTCATCGCGCCGCCTCCCCGCCGCCGACCGCACCGACCGGCGGCGCGTTCTGCCCGCGCGCCGGATCGGGCTGCCCGGTCAGGGCCATGAACACGTCGTCCAGGGTCGGCGGGGCGAGCACCACGTCCCGGACCCGGATCTCGGCCAGCCGCAGCCGTCCGAGCGCGTCCTCCAGGGTGAGGGCGCCGTGCTCGGTGGTGACGGTGAGCCGCCCCGTCCGCTGGTCGAGCACCGGGAGGTGCGGGCCCAGGCCCGCCAGGATCTCCGCGGCCATCGGCCCGAGGTGCGGCTCGTGCACGGTCAGCGACAGCCGCTCGCCGCCGACCCGGCCCTTCAGCTCCGTGGCGGTGCCCCGTGCGACGACCCGGCCGTGCTCGATGACGACGATGGTGTCCGCCAGCTGATCGGCTTCCTCCAGGTACTGCGTGGTGAGCAGGACCGTGGTGCCGCCCGCGACGAGTTCCTGGATCGAACGCCAGGTGTCGGCGCGGCCCCGTGGGTCAAGTCCGGTGGTCGGCTCGTCCAGGACGACGACGACCGGACGGGCGACGAGAGCGCCCGCCAGATCGAGGCGGCGGCGCATGCCACCGGAGTAGGCGCCGCTCGGCCGGTCTGCGGCCTCTTCGAGGTGGAAGCTCTCCAGCAGCTGCCCTGCTCTGCGCCGGGCGGCATGCCGGCCCATTCCGTAGAGACGGGCGACGAGATACAGATTCTCACGCCCCGTCAGCTTCTCGTCGACCGCCGCGTACTGGCCCGAGAGGCCCAGGTTCTTCCGGACGCTCTCGGGGTCCTTGCGGACGTCGTGCCCCGCCACCCAGGCCTCTCCGCCGTCCGGCCGGAGCAGGGTGGAGAGGATCCGTACCGCCGTGGTCTTGCCCGCCCCGTTGGGCCCGAGCACACCCAGAACGGTGCCGGGCGCCGCTTCCAGGTCCACCCCGGCCAGAGCGTGTCTGTCGCCGTACCGCTTGGTGAGCCCCTCGGCACGTATCGCCGGCTGGTTCTGCCGCTCGGTCATTGTTGCCTCTCGTCGTGCGGTCGCGGTGATCGGGCGGGTCAGGCCATGGCGGCGCGGGCACTCCTGGGGGTCAGATCCGTCCAGTGCACCTCGACGTAGTCCAGGCACGCGGCGTGGTCGGCGGGTCCGTACACGGCCCGCCACCCTGCGGGAATCTCGGCGAAGGAGGGCCACAGAGCGTGCTGGTCCTCGTCGTTGACCAGGACACGGTGCTGGGTCTGCGGGTCGTCGAAGGGGTTGGTCATCGGGTCTCTCCCTGTGTGGTGTCGTGGCCGGCGCCGAGCGCGGCGGCCAGCGTGGTCCCGATCCGCGCGCGGGCGTCGGGCTGCATCATCTGGGCGTGCGCGCACGCCACGTCGTGGTTCTCGACCGGGCCGCTGATGTACGGAGCCCAGAGGCCGAGTCCGAAGGTGTCGGCGGGACGGCCCTCGGTGGCGGTGAAGAAGAGGGCCGGGCCCTCGAAGCGCCGGGGGGTGTACTTCCGCATCAGCCGGGCCTGGCCGGCGAAGTTGTCCACCATCGCGTCGATGACGGCGGGCTCCAGCGAACCGAGCGGGCTCCCGTTGCGACGGAACGCGTCGCGGACGGCGCTCGCCTCGACCGCGCCCTCCCGGCCCGGGCCCTCCTCGCCCACCCCCATGTTGGACAGCAGCGCCCGGAACACCGTGTCCCGGTCAGCGTTGTCGAGGTCGTCCAGCGGGGCGAGCGGGAAGGCGTCCAGAATGGCGAGCAGCGCCACCGGCTCCCCGGCCTCCTGGAGCTGGACCGCGACCTCCTGCACCACGTTGCCGCCGAAGGACCAGCCCATCAGGTGGTAGGGCCCGGCCGGCTGGACGGCGCGGAGCTCGCGCACGTAGACGGCGGCCATCTCCTCGATGCTCTCCGGGAACGGTTCGCCGCCGTCCAGATTCGGCGTCTGCAGCCCGTACACGGGCTGGCCGGGATCCAGATGGGGCAGCAGACCGGCGTAGGACCAGGCGAGTCCGCCCGCCGGGTGGACGCAGAACAGCGGGGGCCGGCTGCCCGTGGTCCGCAGCGGCAGGAGCGTCGCCAGCGGACTGTCCTGTGCGCCGTCGAGGAGCCGTTCCGCGAGCCGGGCCACCGTCGGTGCCTCGAACAGACTGCGGATGCTGAGTTCGACGCCCAGAGCGGTCCGGATGCGTCCGGTCAGCCGGGTCGCGAGCAGCGAGTGACCGCCCAGCGCGAAGAAGTCGTCGTCGATCAGGACGCGTTCGACGCCGAGCACCTCGGCGAACAGCGTGCACAGCACGTCCTCGCGAGGGTTGCGCGGGCTGCGTCCCGCGGTGTCCGTCACGCCGAGGGGCACCGGGCGGGTCAGGGCGTTCCGGTCCAGCTTCCCGCTCGGGGTGAGCGGCAGGCGGTCCAGGGACTGCCAGCCGGACGGGACCATGTAGCCGGGCAGGTGCCGGGCCGCGTACTCCCTGAGCGCCGCGAGGCGTTCGGGCTCCGCCGGGGCCCGCTCACCCTCCGGCGGGACGGACAGCACCACGTGGGCGTCGAGCCGGGCCCCCGCCGCGCCGTCCTCGTGGGCGACCACGGCGGCGGCCACGACATCGGGATGCGCCGTCAGTACCGTCGCCGCCTCGTCGGGTTCGACCCGGAAGCCGCGGACCTTGATCTGTCCGTCACTGCGGCCGGTGAAGAGCAGTGAGCCGTCCGGTGCGCGCACCGCGCGGTCGCCCGTGCGGTACATCCGGCTGGACGCGGGGCCGTAGGGGTCGGGGACGAAGCTGCGGGCGGTCTCGGCCGGCCTGTCGTGGTAGCCGTGCGCCAGGCTCTGTCCCGAGAGGTACAGGTCCCCGGTCACCCCCAGCGGTACCGGGCGCAGCCTCTCGTCGAGCAGCGCGACCCGGGTGCCGGACACGGGCCCGCCGAGCACCGGGCGGACCGTGTCGGAGATCCGGGCGACCAGGGTGTCTACGGTGGCCTCCGTGGGGCCGTAGAAGTTCCAGCTCTGCACCTCCGGAATGCCGTGCAGCGTCGTCCAGAGCGCGGCCGGGACCGCCTCGCCGCCGAGGATCAGGGCTGTTGGGCGATGGCCCGTTCCGGGGGCGAGCAGTCCCGCCTCCAGAAGATGGCCGACGTGGGTCGGGGTCGACTCCAGCACGTCGAGCCCCCGGGAGCGCACGACGTCCACCAGGGCCTCGGAGTCGCGCCGGATGCCGTCGTCCAGCAGGTGGAGTTCGTGGCCGTCGATCATCCACAGCACGGGGTCGAGGGACGCGTCGAAGGACAGCGCCGCGGTCAGCGCGACCCGTAGGCGTCGTCCGCCGCGGGCCCGGACGGCGGGTGCGAAGACCTGGTGGCGGTGGTGGTCCAGCAGCCGCGCGAGCGAGCCGTGTCCCACTCGTACTCCCTTGGGGCGGCCGGTGGAACCCGAGGTGTGGATCAGGTACGCGGCGTCGCCCGGGGCCGGACGGACCGTGGGCGGGGGAGTGGCGGTGGCCGGTTCCGGTTCCGCGGCGCCGCCGAGCACCAGGGGGCGCCACGGGCCGGTCGGCCGGTGCCCGGTCGCGTCGGCGACGACGACCAGCGCGGGCCGGGCGTCGTCCAGCACCGCTTCGATCCGGCCGTCCGGGAGGCTCGCGTCGAGCGGTGCGTAGAGCGCGCCCGCCTTCAGCACACCGAGCAGCGCCGCGACGGAGTCGAGGGACCGGGGCAGCAGCACCGCGACGCACGCACCGGGCCGGACGCCCTCGGCGCGCAGCAGGGCAGCGATGCGGTCGGAGCGGGCGTCGAGCCGTGCGAAGGTCGCCTCGCCGTCCGGGGCGACGACCGCGACGGCCTCGCCGTGTGCGGCGACGGTTTCGGCGAACCGGCACAGGACGGTCCCGGCCTCGGTCGCGCCGTTGCCGCCGTCGCCGAGGGCGAGCAGCCGGGACCACTCCGGCGCGGCCAGCACGGGCAGTTCGGCCAGTCGGGTGTGCGGCGCGTCGACGGCGTGCGCCGTCAGCGTGAGGAACCACTCGGTGATCCTGCGAGCGGTGGCGGTGTCGAAGAGGTCCCTGCCGAACTCCAGCGTGCCGTCCAGGTACGTGCCGTCGTCGGCGTCGCCGTCCTGTCGCTCGGTGAAGCTGAACGACAGGTCGAACTTGGCCGCCGCCGTGTCGACCTCGTGGACCCGGGTGCGCAGTCCGGGCAGCTCCGCGTGGGGCGGCAGGGTGTTGTTGAGGGTGAGCATCACCTGGAAGAGCGGATGGCGGCTGAGCGAGCGCGCCGGCCGCACCTCCTCCACCAGCCGCTCGAACGGAAGGTCCTGGTGGGCGTAGGCGGCGAGATCGGTCTCCCGCACCCGGGCCAGCAGCTCCTCGAAGTCCGGGCCGCCGCTCAGGTCGGCGCGCAGGGCCAGGGTGTTCACGAAGAACCCCACCAGCGGCTCCAGTGCCTCGTCGGTCCGGCCCGCCACGGGGGTACCGATGGTGATGTCGTCACCCGAGCCGGTCCGGTGCAGTACGGCGGCCAGCGCGGCGTGCAGCACCATGAAGGTGCTGGAGGCCGACTTCCTGGCCAGCCGCACGATGCCCGCGGTCGTCGCCGCGGGAACACGGAAGGCGACCGAACCGCCCCGGCCGCTCGGCGCGACCGGCCTGGGGCGGTCGGCGGGCAGCGGTGTCTCCTCCGGCGCGCCCGCCATCTCCGCCTTCCAGTAGGCCAGTTGGCTGGACATCAGCGAGTCGGGGGTATCGGTCTCCCCCAGCAGGTCGCGTTGCCACAGGGCATAGTCCGGGTACTGCACCGACAGCGGTGCCCTGCCTGGCGGCCGCCCGGCGGTCCGGGCCGTGTAGGCCTCGGCCAGGTCCCGCGCCAGTGGGCCCATCGACCATCCGTCGGCCGCGATGTGATGCACGACCAGGAGAAGCGTGTGGCGCTCCTCCGACGTGCGGAACAGCTCCGCGCGCAACGGGATCTCACGGGCCAGGTCGAACGGACGCCCCGCCGCCTCGCGCAGTGCCGTCCGGACATCGGCTTCCGGCACCGCTCGGACGGGCATGGCGGGCCGTGCGCCGTCGGGGGGAAGGACGGCCTGGAACGGCTCGCCGTCGCCCACGCCGATGAGGGTCCGCAGGCTCTCGTGCCGGGCCACCAGGTCCGTCACGGCCAGGCGCAGCGCCGAACGGTCCAGTACGCCGCCCAGCTCCACGGCGAAGGCGATGTGGTACGAGGCACCCTCCGGATCCAACTGGTTGAGGAACCACAGCCGTTGCTGGGCCGGAGACAGTGCGGGACGGGCGGGACGCACCGCCGGGCGCAGCGCGGGCCTTGCCCCGAACGCCCCGTCCAGGCGTTCGGCGAGGGCCGCCGGGGTGGTGGACTCGAAGAGCGCGCGCAGCGGGAGTTCCACCCCGAAGGCGGTCCGGACGCGGCCCACGAGGCGGGTGGCCAGCAGCGAGTGCCCGCCCAGTTCGAAGAAGTCCTCGTCCCTGCCGACGTGCTCGTGGCCGAGGCACTCGGCGAACAGCGCGCACAGGATCTCCTCCCGCGGCGAGCGCGGCGGCTCTGCCGTCGCCGCGTCCGCGTCCCGGCGGGACGGCGCGTCCCCGCCCGGCGGGAGCGCCCGGAAGTCGACCTTGCCGTGCGGTGTCAGGGGCATCGAGCCGAGGTGCGTCACAGTGGCCGGCACCATGTACGCGGGCAGCCGTTCCGCCACGAAGGAACGCAGCTCGCGCGCCGAGGGACGGCTGCCGTCCCTCGGGACGACCCAGCAGGCGAGCCGCCCGCCGCCGTCCGCCCCCGCGACCACGGCGACCGCGCACCGGTCCACGTCCGGATGGCCGCCGAGCACGCTCTCGACCTCGCCGGTCTCCACCCGGAAACCCCGGACCTTGACCTGGCCGTCGGCCCGCCCCACGAAGACCAGCAGCCCGTCCTGCCGCCGCACGAGGTCACCGGTGCGGTACATCCGGGCACCGGGAGCCCCGTACGGGTCGGGGACGAACCGGGACGCGGTGGCGGCCGGGAGGTTCTCGTAGCCGCGGGCCAGCCCTGCCCCCGACACGTAGAGCTCGCCGGTCGTGCCCGGGGCGGCCGGCCGCAGCCGTGCGTCCAGCACCCGGGCCCGGGTACCCGCGACCGAACGGCCCAGGTGCGGGCGGACGCCGGGGGAGACCCGCCCCATCACGCTGTCGACGGTGGTCTCGGTGGGTCCGTAGAGGTTCCACACGGTGACGTCGCGGAGCGCGGCGAGCTTCTCCCAGAGCTGTTCGCCCAGGGCCTCGCCGCCGAGCGCCACCACCTTCGGGCGGCGTCTGCCGGGGTCGAACAGGCCGTTCGCCGCGAGTTGTCCGAGGAAGGACGGGGTCGTCTCGATGACGTCGATCGCGCGGTCGTGGACCAGAGCGGCCAGGGCCTCGGGATCCCGTCGGGTGGTGTCGTCCACCAGGTGGAGTTCATGGCCGGCGATCATCCAGAGCAGTGGGTCCCAGGAGGCGTCGAAGGTCATGGCCGCCGTCAGCGCGACCCGTAGCGGACGGCCGTCGTTGAAGGCCTCCGCCGGTTCCATGAGCCGCTCGCGGTGGCTCGCGTACAGGTTGGCCAGGGCGCCGTGCTCCACCGTGACGCCCTTGGGCAGCCCGGTGGAGCCCGAGGTGTGCAGCACGTACGCGGCGTCCCCCGCGCGTGGCGGAGGCGGCAGCGGACCCCCGGCGGTGTCCCCGGGGTCCGGGCCGTCCAGCAGCAGCCGGGGCGTCGTCGCCGGAAGGGCGCTGTCCGTACCGGTCGTGGTGAGCAGGAGCCGGGGCGCGGCCGTGTCGAGGATGAGCCCGTTGCGGGCCGCCGGCTGGTCGGGGTCCAGCGGTACGTGGACGGCCCCGGCCCGCAGTACGGCCAGCAGCGCCACGATGTGCCCGGTGGTACGGGGCATGGCGACGGCCACCCGGTCGCCGTGGCCGGCCCCCGCCCGGCGGATGCGCCGCGCGAGATGCTCGGTGCGGGCCAGCAGTTCACCGAAGGTGAGCCGCCCGTCGGACGCGACCACGGCGGTGCGGCCGGGCTGCAGGGCGCCGCGCGCGGCGAGGACGTCCAGCACCGTCCGGTCCGGGATGCCGCTGTCCGAGGATCCCGGCAACGGGCGGGTGCCGACTAGCCGCGACGGTTCGTCGAGGGCCTGGGCGCGCTCGGCCGGGGTGAGGAAGCAGATGTCGTCGGCGGGCCCGTCCGGACCGGCCAGCAAGGCGGTGAGCAGCCGGGAGAAGTGCTCGGCGAACCGTTTCGCCGTGGACGGGTCGAAGAGGTCGTGGCTGAACTCCAGCTCCCCCTCGATCCCGGCGGGCGCCCCCGCGCCGTCGAAGCGCTCGGCCAGGTCCCAGGTGAGATCGAACTTGGCCCCCGTGCCGCGCACCGAGGACTCGTGGCTGACCGCGAGGCCCGGCAGCACCGGGCGGGGAACGGGGGTGTTGTTGAGGCTGAACATGACCTGGAAGAGCGGATGCCGGGAGGTGGAGCGCTCCGGGGCCAGCGCCTCCACGACACGCTCGAAGGGCAGATCCTGATGCGCGTAGGCCGCGAGGTCGGTGCGCTTCACCCGCGCCACGAGCTCCCGGAAGCTCGGCGCTCCGGAGGTGTCGGCCCGGAGCACCAGGGTGTTGACGAAGAACCCGATCAGTTCGGAGAGGTTCTCGTCGGTGCGGCCCGCCACCGGGGTCCCGATCGCGATGTCGTCGCCCGCACCCAGCCTGCTCATCAGGGCCGCGAGCGCGGCGTGCAGCACCATGAACCCGCTGGCCCCGCTGTCGGCGGCCAGATCCAGGAGCGCCCGGTGCGCGGCCGGGCCGACGACGACGGGGACGCGCCCGCCACGGCCGGATGACCTGGCCGGACGTGCCCGGTCCGCGGGGAATCCGGACTGCTCGGCCAGGCCCTCCAACGCCGCGGTCCAGTGGGCGAGCTGGCGTCCCGCCACGCTGTCCGGCTGCCCGGGGTCCCCGAGCAGGGACCGCTGCCACAGCGCGTAGTCGGCGTACTGCACCGGCAGCGGCTCCCACCGGGGCGCACCCCCGAAGGCGCGGGCGCTGTACGCAGCGGAGAGGTCCCGCAGCAGCGGGCCGACCGACCAGCCGTCCGCGGCGATGTGGTGGAGCACCAGCAGCAGCACGTGCTCATCGGGCCCGGCCGGGAACAGCTCCGCGCGCAGCGGCAGTTCGCGGTCCAGCGCGAACGGGGCGGGGTCCGGCCGTACGTCCTGCGCGTCGCAGGCCTCCCGCACCAGCAGGAGAGAACCGGCCTCGCCCGGTTCACGTACGCGCTGCCGGACCCCCTCGGAGTCCTCCGAGAAGACCGTGCGAAGGCTCTCGTGCCGCGCGACGACGTCATCGAGCGCCGCGCGGAGGGCGTCCCGGTCCAACGCGCCGGACAGCCGCAGCGCCAGCGGCATGTGATAGGCCGCACCGGCGCCGCCCATCGCCTCCGTCACCCACAGCCGCTGCTGCCCGAACGAGGCGGGCAGCCGCCGCGGGCGGGGAAGCACCGGGCCCACCGCGGGGCGTGCGGGCGGCGCGGTGTCCAGCAGCGCGACGAGCCCGGCCGGTGTGGGCGCCTCGAACAGGGCCCGGATCGGCAGCTCGACGCCGAACTCGGCCCGGATCAGGCCCACCAGACGGGTGGCCAGCAGCGAGTGTCCGCCGAGCAGGAAGAAGCCGTCGTCCCGGCCCACCTCGGCCAGGCCGAGGCACTCGGCGAACGCGGCGCACATCCGCTCCTCCTCGGCCGTGCGCGGCGCGCCGCCCCGGACGGCCACCGGGTGGGCCCGGGGCAGCCGGCCGGCGTCCAGCTTGCCGTTCGGGGTGAGCGGCAGCCGTTCCACCGTCGCGTAGGCGGACGGCACCATGTGGCCCGGAAGGACCCGGGCCAGGGCGTCCCGTACGGCTTCGAGACCGAGGGCGGCACTCGCGTCGGCGGGCACCAGATAGGCGGCGAGGCGCTCCTCGCCTCCCGGCACCGCGACCGGCGTCACCGCTGCCTCGCTCACCCCGGGCAGCTGCCGCAGGGCCGCCTCGATCTCGCCGGTCTCCACGCGGTGACCGCGGATCTTGATCTGGCCGTCACTGCGGCCGAGGAACTCCAGCATTCCGTCGTCGCCCCACCGCGCGAGGTCCCCGGTGCGGTACATCCGGGCGCCGGACGGCCCGAACGGGTCCGGCATGAAGCGTTCCGCGGTGAGTCCGGGCCGGCCGGAGTAGCCGCGGGCCACGCCCTCGCCGGAGAGGTACAGCTCACCGCTGCCGCCGCGCGGTACCGGGTGGAGCGAGGGGTCGAGCACATAGGCACGGGCGCCGGTGACCGGCCGTCCGATGACCGGGTTCCGGCCGGCTATCCGGGTCGTGACCGCGTCGACCGTGGCCTCTGTCGGCCCGTAGAAGTTGAAGACGAGGAGGTCGTCCCGCTCGGAGAGCTCCCTCCACAGGGCCTCGTCGACGGGTTCGCCGCCGAGAGCGATGACGCGGGGCCGGTGGGCGGGGGCGGTGAGCAGGCCGGCGGTGAGCATCTGCCGCAGATAGGTGGGCGTCGTCTCGATGGCGTCGATCCGTTCCCGCACGAGGTGGTTCACCAGCGCCTGGGGGTCGCGCCGGACGTCGTCGTCGATGATGTGCAGCTCGTGTCCCGCCGCCATCCACAGGACGGGGTCCCAGGACGCGTCGAAGGAGGTGGCCGCCGTCAGGGCGACCCGCAGACCTCGGCCGTAGGTCGCTTCCGCCAGGGAGTGGGACTCCTGCCGGTGGTGTTCGAGGAGATTGCTGAGCGAGCGGTGTTCGACGACGACGCCCTTGGGCCTTCCGGTGGAGCCCGAGGTGTAGATGACGTACGCGGCGTCCCTCGGCCCGGGGCCGACCGGGGTGCTCACATCGGGTTCCTGCCGGACGAGTTCCGGATCCACCAGCGGCAGCGCCCGTGCGGGATCGATGAGGTGCGCGGACCCGGAGCTCGCGACCAGCGCGGCCGGGGCCGAGTCCTCGATCATGAAGGCGAGCCGCTCCGCCGGATAAGAGGGGTCGAGCGGCAGGTACGCGGCTCCCGCGCGCATCACCGCCAGCATCGCCACGACGAGTTCGGTGGAACGGGGCAGGCCGACGGCGATCTTCGCGCCCGGCCGGGCCCCGGCGGCGGCCAGCACCGCGGCGAGGGCATCGACCCGGCCGTTCAGCTCCGCGAACGTCAGCCGGGTGTTCCCGGAGACGACCGCGGTCGCGTGCGGGGTGGCCAGGGCCTGCCGGTCGAGTTGCTCGGGCAGGGTGACCGGCACGCCGCCGGTGCTGTCGGGGGAGGCGCGGTGCGGTGCGGCGAGGCCCGGGACCAGCCGGCGTTCGGCCTCGCTGAGGAAGTTCAGCGACCCGATCGTGCGGGAGGGGTCGTCGGTGAACTGCTCGATCAGCCGGCACAGCCGGCGGTGGTGCCCGGCCAGCTCCTCGGGTGTGTAGCGGGCGGAGTTGCCGTGCAGGTCGATGTGGAGCCCGCCGTCCGCGTACGAGGCGTGCACGGCGACGGCGAGATCGTCCACCGGGCCGATGGACAGGTTGTGCAGGGTGGCCCGGTGCGGACCGAAGCTGAGACCGTCGTCGAACGCCAGGATGTTGACCGTGGGGCCGCTCAACGGCACATCCGTACCGGCGAGTCCGAGGTCCTGCCGGAGCTCCTCCGTCGCGTACCGCTGATGCCGCAGTACCTTGCGGGCCTCCGCAGAGGCCCGCTTCGCCACGTCGGACACCCGGTCCGACGGGGCGAGCGCCAGGCGCATCGGCAGGATGGAGCTGAGCATGCCCGGTGTGGCACGGGCCAGGGGGGTGCGCCGGGCGGTGACCGGCAGGCCCAGGACGGCCTCGCCGACTCCGCGGCTCCGGTGCGTGTAGACGGCCAGCGCGGTCATGAAGAACGTCGGCCAGCCCACCCCCGACTCCCTGGCCGCTGCCCGCAGCCGGTCCGCCCGGTCGGGCGACACCTCCGCGCGCATCCGCAGCGACCCGGAGCCGGACGCCGGCCCGTTGGCGTCCGGCCTGGCGGGAACGGGGGAGTCCGTCAGGTAGCGCGTCCAGAACTCGCGGTCAGCGGAGTGCTGCCCGGACGCCAGGTAGGCGTCTTCCTCGTCGATGAGCGGCGCGAGCGCGCCGCCGGCCGGCCGCGGCGGATCCCCCTCGGACGGCATGAGCGCGGCGGTGTACGCCTCGGCGATCCGGGCGAGGGCCAGGGCGGCGCCGTAGCCGTCGAGCGCGAGGTGGTGCACCTGCTGGTGGAAGAGATGCCGCGTGTCCGTGAGGCGGTAGAGGGTCAGACGCACCAGCGGGCCGGTGGCGATGTCCGCGGGCTGCCGCAGCGCCGTCTCCATCCGCCGCAACGCCTCACCGTGGGGGTCCTGGTAGCCGGAGAGGTCGACCAGCGGGACATCGAGCGGAGGCCGGTCCGTGGCGCCGTTGCGGTGGACCCGCTGGAAGGGAGCGCCGTCACGCTCCACGAAGGTCACCCGTAGCGCTTCGGTGCCGTCCGCCACACGGCCGACCGCGGTCCGCAGGACGGCTGGGTCCAGCGGCCCCCGGACATCGGCGTACTCGGCCACGTTGTACGCCGCGCTGTCCGCGCCGATGCGCTGCGCGAACCAGATGCCACGCTGGGCCGAGGTCAGCGGAAGGTCATCATGCGAAGTCGTGTTCTGCGGTGCGTGGGTCACGCGTTCTCACCTCTGTGGAAGGCCTGCGGTGCGGGGACGGCTCGCGGCGGAGCGCCGGGGCAGGGCGGAATGAAGGCGGGGCGGTCCCGTGCGGCGGCCGGTCCCCCGGCGATCGGCCGCCTCGAAACCGCGCCCTCGACCTGGGCTGACGCGCGTTCACGCATCGCTGCTGTGAACCACACCTCTGACGCACCAGCACGGCCCGACACACCTCCGGAAATGCCACCGTCGCCCCAATTGGGCTGTCACATCAGTCGTTCGAAGTCACAAAGGTGTTGGATTGGTGATGTGACGCGCGACACAGCGTGAGAGGGCAGGGGTTTGCGCTTCACGAGTGCGTATCAGTCGAACGAGTAATCAATTCGAGCCATCGGGCAAGCCGGGAGCCCGGCGGCCTCGAATGGTCCATGTCGAATGTCGAGTACTCATGAGATCTCTGGAGCGTTCATGAATATCCCCTCAGCAGTCCCGCGTTGGTGTGCGGCCCTGGCAGCCGCGGGAGTACTGGTGATCACCTCTGCGGCAGGAGCGGGAGCCGCGGGCGCGGCCGGGCGGACGGCGCCGGCCGACGGCTCCATACGGGCGGCGCAGCCCGCCTGGGCCACGTCCGCCTACCGCGGTGTACAGGGCGGCAACCTCTGCCTGCTGTCGCGTTGTTCGGTCGGCGGCTCCGCCGAGGACGGGAACGCGGGACCGAGCAATACGCAGGGCTTCAACCTGTGCCTGCTGGCCCTGTGCACCGTGCGTCCCTGACCCGGCAGCCCGGTGGCCCGGGAGGTCCACGGACCTCCCGGGCCACCGGGCTGCTCATGCCTCGACCGGCGTGATCCGGACGTAGGACTTCAGGCGCGTGTCACGGCCGGGCCGGCTGGAGCCCCGCGTACACCCCGCCGCTGTCCAGCAGTTCGCTGTGCGAGCCGATCTCCGCGATCCGGCCGCCCTCCATCGCCACGATGCGGTCCGCGTTCCGGATCGTCGAGAGGCGGTGGGCGACGACGAAGACGGTCCGGCCGTGCACCAGACGGGAGAGCGCCTCCTGGACGAGGGCCTCCGAGCGGTTGTCGAGTGCGGAGGTCGCCTCGTCGAGCACCAGCACCCGGGGGTCGCGGATCAGCGCCCTGGCGATCGCGAGCCGCTGCCGCTGCCCGCCCGAGAGCCGTGCGCCCCGCTGGCCGACGACCGTGTCCAGGCCGAGCGGCAGCTCCCGTACGAACTCCAGGGCGTTGGCGTCCGCCAGGGCGCGCGTCAGCGTGGCCTCGTCCGTGTCGCCCATCCCGTACGTCACGTTGTCGCGGATGCTGCCCTCGAACAGGATCGACTCCTGCGGCACCACCGAGAGGAAGCGCCGGTAGCTGCGCAGGTCGAGCCCTGCCATGTCGGCGCCGTCGAGCAGGATGCGGCCGGAGGTGGGCCGGATGAAGCCGATGAGCAGGTTGAGGACGGTCGACTTGCCCGCGCCCGAGGCGCCCACCAGCGCGATGGTCTCGCCCGGCCGCGCGGAGAGGGTGAATCCGTCGACCGCCGGGTCCGCTTCGTCGTAGGCGAATCCGACGTCCTCGAAGTCGATATGGCCGGTGACCCGCTCCACCTGCACCTTCCCCGCGTTCTGCTCCAGGTCCGGGGCCTGGAGCACCTCGCCGGCCGAACGCACCGACTCCAGGCCCTTGGTGAGCACGGGGGCCAGGCCGAGCAGCGTGGTCACGGAGCCGGTCAGCACGGTGAAGAAGGAGCTGAGCATCACCACGTCGCCCGCGGTGACCGCCATCCACCCGTGATACGCGACCAGGGCGGAGCCCGTCAGGCACAGCACCCCGAGCGTGTTGAGGATGACCCAGGCCAGCGAGCCGAACCGGCCGTTGACCGTGTCCAGGCGAAGCCCGGCCGCGAACACCTGGCGGAGCGAACCGTCGACCCGGCCCAGCGCGGTCCGCTCCAGGCCGTGGGCGCGGGTGATGGGGATGAGCGTGGTCATCTCGCCCACCCGGGAGGAGAGCTGCTCGACCTCGCGGCGGAAGGACTCGTTGTGGCTGCGCAGCCGCGCGCGCAGCTTCATCACCAGGAACCCGGCGGCCGGCACCACGACGAGGAAGACGGGCAGGAACGCCGGGACGCGCAATCCGATGACGACAAGGCCGCCGGCCAGGGTCACCACGGCGCCGAGACCCATGTCCGCGCTCTGCTGCATCATCTGTTCCACGGACTCCACGTCGCGGACCACCTTCGCCTGCAGGACGCTCGAACTGACCCGGGCGTGGTAGCCGATGGACAGCTGCTGCATCCGGCGGCACAGCGCGGAGCGCAGGGTGATGCCCATCCGGCGGATGCTTCCGCCGAGGAGCCGTACGTACCACTGGTGGAGCGGGTAGTTGATGACGAGGATGAACAGCAGGATGCCGGTGGACTCCCAGAGTCCGGACTCGGGGCCGTGCTGGACGACTATGTCGAGGACGGTCGCGGTGATCAGCGGAAGCAGCCAGATCGGGCTGTGCTTCACGACGAAGACGAGCACCGCGATTGCCAGCCGGCCTCGGTCGGGGTGGAGCAGATGACCGAGGGTGCGTACCGGGTTCTCACCGCGGTAGCGGTGGTCCAGGTGGTCGAAGGGGGCCAGGGATTCGGCGGAGACGGGCGCAAGCGCTTTCGGCATGGAGTCCATCCCACCGTGCTCGCGCCGTGCGCGGCAACTCCGTTCCACGGACAGGACAGGGCAGGGCAACGGACAGGACAGGGGCCGCCGCGCACCCGGCCGGTCCGCCGGGTACGCGGCCCCGCCCGGCCCTACGGGACGCGGAGTTCGCGCGGTGACGGTTCCGGCTCGGGGGCAGGGGCGGGGGCGTCGCGGCCGGCCCGCCCCAACGAGGCGATCGCGCTGGTGATCAGGCCCGCCAGCAGCCCCCAGAACGCGGAGCCGATGCCCAGCAGCGTCACTCCGGAGGCCGTGGCGAGGAAGGTCACGACAGCCGCCTCCCTGGACGACTTGTCGGCCAGGGCCGTGGACAGGGAGGACTCGATGGTGGCGAGCAGGCCGATCCCGGCGATCGCCAGGACCAGTGCGTGCGGCATCGCGGTCAGCAGCGAGGCGACGGTCGCGCCGAGCAGGCCCACGCAGAGGTAGAAGACGCCCGCCCAGACCGCCGCCAGGTAGCGCCTGTCGCGGTCCGGATGGGCCTCCTCGCCGGTGCAGATGGCGGCCGTGATGGCGGCGAGGTTGAGGCCGAACGCGCCGAACGGTGCCAGTACGGCGTTGGCCGCCCCGGTCCACGTCATCAGCGGGGACACCGGTACGTCGTAGCCGGCGCCCCGGATCACCGCCACCCCGGGCAGGTTCTGGGACGCCATCGTGACCACGAACAGCGGGGCGCCGACGCTGATGAGCACCTTCCAGTCGAACTCCGGGGTGACGAACACCGGGGTGGCCAGGGCGAACCGGACCTTGTCCGGCTGCCAGCCGCCGGTGAACAGGGTGGCCACCACCCCGGCTCCGAGCGCCAGCAGCACCGCGTACCGGGGGAGCAGTCGCCGCCCCAGCAGGTAGAGCACGAACATCGGGAAGGCGACCGCGAAGCTGCCGTGCATCGTGCTGAACAGGCCGGTGCCGAACCGCAGCAGGACCCCCGCCAGCAGTGCGGCCGCCAGTGGCACCGGGATGCGGCCCATGACGCGGCTGAACCAGCCGGTCACCCCGCTGAGGAGGATGAGCAGCCCGGAGAAGACGAACGCGCCGATCGCCTGGGCCATGGAGACACCGCTCAGGCCGGTCGCGAGGAGCGCCGCACCGGGTGTCGACCACGCGGTGACGACGGGGGCCCGGTAGCGCAGCGACAGCCCGATGCAGGTACAGGCCAGGCCGACGCCGAGCGCGAGCATCCAGGAGGAGATCTCGCGCGAGTCCGCCCCGGCCGCCTTCGCCGCGGTGAAGACCAGGGCCGCTGAGCTGGTGACCCCGACCATGACGGCGATCAGTCCGGCGGCCACGGCCGACGGTGGTGCGGCCGAGCGAATGCGGGCGATCACGAACATGAGTGAGCCACTTCCCCTGTGCGGTGCGGGACGCCGTTGACCTGCGGCGGGACCGGCGTGCCGCGAGCGTGTTCCGTATACGGAACGTTCTGTTTATGGAACACTAGAGAGGCGGGCCGACGCCCGTCAACCGGGAACGGAGGTGGGTGGACGCCGATGGGGCTGAACGAGGACGTGGGGCGCAGGCTGCGAGCGCTGCGGCACCAACAGGACCTGTCCCTCTCGGAGTTGTCCCGGCGCTCGCGGGTCGGAAAGGGCACGCTCTCCGAGCTGGAGAGCGGTCGGCGCAACCCCACCCTGGAGACCCTGTACGCACTCGCCACCGCGCTCGGCCGGCCGCTCAGCGCGCTGCTCAGCGATCCGGCGCCGAAGGGCCGCCCCGGTCCGGGACCAGGCGGCGGTGCGGTGTTCGGCGCCGGCCCCGACGGCAGCCTCCCCGGGGTCTCGGGCAGCGCCGTCACCGCGGTTCTGCTGGAGCGGCACGAGGACGCGGCGGCGGTCACCGATGTCTTCCGGGTCATCATCCGGGCGGGCGCCACCCAGGAGTCGGAGGCGCACGTCCCGGGCACGGGGGAGAGCCTGATGGTGCTGGCGGGCACCGCGGTCGTCGGCCCGCCGCACGACACCCGGACGGTCGGCCCCGGTGCGTCCGCGCAGTGGCGGGCCGACGTGCCCCACATCTACCGCGCACCGGAGGCCGACGTGCACGGCATCCTCTTCGTGCGCTACCCGACGGCGGCCCCCGCCGGGTGAAGCCGGATGCCGCGGCCCTGCCAGCGCCTGCGCAGCCAGCGGTCGTGACTGGCCAGCACGACGGCGCCCGGCCCCGTTCCCAGCGCCTCCTCCAACTCGTCGCAGAGCCGCGGGGACAGGTGGTTGGTGGGCTCGTCGAGCAGCAGGAGCTGCGGAGGCCGGGCCGTCAGCAGGGCCAGCGCGAGCCTGCGGCGCTGGCCGGCCGACAGCTGCCCCACCTGCTTGTCCAGATCGCCCTCGTGCATCAGGCCGAGCGAGATGAGCGGCACCTCCTCTGCCCGGTCCATGCCCAGGGCACGTTCGTACGTGTCACGGACGGTACGGTCCGGCCGGGCGAACCGGGTGTCCTGCGCGAGCAGCCCGACCGTCAGCCCCGGCCGCCTGCTCACTTTGCCCTCCGGGCCGAGCCGCCCCGCGAGCACGGCGAGCAGCGTCGACTTCCCCGCGCCGTTGCCGCCCGTGACCAGCAGCCGTTCGGTCGCCGCCACATCGAGCCGGTCGACCGCCAGGCGGCCCGGCACCCGCACCCCGCGCAGCGATACGAGGGTGCCTTCGGCCGACGCGCCGGCGAGCCCCGAGTGCCGGAACCGCAACGGCTGCGGAGGCTCTCCGGTCCGGTGGCGCTCCAGCTCCGCCAGCCGGCGCGAGGCGTTGCGGACCCGGCGCGCGATCTGGCTCTGCACCCGGCCCGCGCGCAGGCCGTACCCCATCTTCTCGCTGTCGCGCGGGCCCCGGTCCGGCGCGACCTGCCGCGCCGTCACATCCGCAGAGCGGCGCAACGCCTCGATCTCCTCCTGCTCCTCGGCGTGACGCCGTTCCCAGCGCGCCCGCTCCGCCCGCTTCACGGACAGGTAGGTGCTGTAGCCGCCGCCGTACCGCACGGGACCGTCGACGGCCGGATCCAGGTCGATCAGATCCGTGCAGACCGCGTCGAGGAAGGCCCGGTCGTGACTGGCGATCACGACGGGCCCCGGCATCCCGCGCAGCTGCTCCTCCACGAAGGCGGCGGCCTCGTCGTCGAGGTGGTTGGTCGGCTCGTCCAGCAGGAGGGCCGAAGGGCGCCGCACCAGCAGCGCCGCCAGCGACAGCCGGCCGCGCTCGCCACCGGAGAGCGATTTGAGGGTGCGTTCGTACGGCAGAGCCGCGAGCCCGAGCCCGGTGAGCAGGACGGCGGCGCGCCGGTCGGCGTCCCAACTCTGCCGCTCCTGCGCCAGTTCCAGCCGCCGGCCGTACGTCGCCAGCAGTTCGGGGTACCCGGGGGAGTCCTGCGGGGTACGGGCCAGCTCCTTGGTGAGCCGGTCGATGGCCGCGAGGTCCTCCCGGGCCTCGCGCAGGGCGTCGTCCAGCACGTCGGCGATCGTCGACGTGGCGTCGAAAGCCATCTCCTGGTGCAGGAAGCCGACATCGGCGGGCCGGGTGACGCTGCCGCCGTCGGGCTCGTCCACACCGGCGAGCAGGCGCAGCAGAGTCGACTTGCCGACACCGTTCTCCCCGATCAGGCCGATGCGGTGGCCGGGCGCGGCGGTGAGTGACACCCCGTCGAGTACGCGCTTGGAGCCGAGGGTGCGCACGATGTCGTGTGCGAGCAGTGCGGGTGAGGTCATGGTGGTCCCATCCAACGTGATCGGTTCGCGGCCCGCCGGGCGGTCGGCCTCGGGCGCGGGCCAGGACGGCACGTCAGCGGTTCACATCTGCGGAGCCCCGGTCTCCAGCAGCTCGCCGTCCGCCAGCCGCAGCCACCGGTCCACCCCGATCCTGGTGAGGAAGGGCTCGTCGTGGCTGACGACCACGAACGCTCCCCGGTACGAGCTGAGCGCGCCCTCCAACTGCTCGGCGCTGGTCAGGTCGAGGTTGTTGGTCGGCTCGTCCAGGAGCAGCAGTTGCGGCGCCGGTTCGCCGCACAGGACGCAGGCCAGGGTGGCCCGCAGCCGCTCGCCACCGGACAGCGACCTGACGGCGAGGTGGGCGCAGTCACCCCGGAAGAGGAAGCGCGCGAGCAGGTTCATCCGTTCCGCCTCCGGCCGGTGCGGGGCGGACACGGCGAAGTTCTCCGCCACCGTACGGTCGAGGTCGAGCAGGTCGAGCCGCTGCGACAGGTAGGCGATCCGCCCTTCGGACCGCCTGATCTCGCCGCCCTCCGGCTGGAGTTCGCCGTTGATCAGACGCAACAGGGTGCTCTTCCCCGCACCGTTGGGACCGGTGAGCGCGATGCGCTCCGGGCCGCGGATCGTCAGATCGACGCCTTGGCCTGCGAACTGTTCCCGCCCGCCGAGGCGTACCCTCACCCGCTCGGCGAGCAGGACGGTGCGTCCGGCGGGGACGACGGTGTCCGGCAGTTCGAGGGTGAGGCGCTGCTCGTCGCGTACCGCGCGACCGGCCTCGTCCAGCCGCGCCCTGGCCTCACCGACCCGGGCGGAATGGGTCTGACCGGCCCGGCCCGCGGACTCCTGGGCGCCCCGCTTCATGTTCCCCGCGAAGATGCGCGGAAGACCGGCGTTCTTGAGATTGCGGGCCGCGTTGCTCGCCCGGCGCTCGGCGCGCTCGCGGGCCTGCTGCATCTCCCGCTTCTCCCGCCTCAGTTCCTGCTCGGCGTTGCGCACGTTCTTCTCGGCCACCTCCCGCTCGCCCCGCACGGCTTCCTCGTAGGCAGTGAAGTCACCTCCGTAGAGGCGTAGTTCGTCGCTCCCGAGTTCAGCGATGCGGTCCATACGGCCGAGCAGCGCACGGTCGTGGCTGACGAGCAGCAGGGTGCCGCCCCAGGCGTCGAGCGCGTCGTGGAGCGAGTGCCGGGCGTCGAGGTCCAGATTGTTGGTCGGCTCGTCGAGCAGCAGTACGTCGGGCCGCTTCAGCAACTGGGCCGCCAGGCCGAGGGAGACGACCTGCCCGCCGCTGAGCGTGCCGATGTTCCGGTCGAGAGCGAGGCCGGCCAGGCCGAGCCGGTCCAGTTGCGCCCGGGTGCGCTCCTCGATGTCCCAGTCGTCACCGATGACGGCGAAGTGGTCCTCGCCCACATCGCCGGATTCGACGGCGTCGAGGGCCCGGATCACGGCGTCGACCCCCAGGACCTCGGCCACCGTCAGGTCACCGGTCAGCGGCAGGCTCTGCGGCAGGTAACCGAGGGTCCCGCCCACCGAGACGGAGCCCGCGGTGGGGCGGAGTTCACCGGCGATCAGCTTGAGCAGGGTGCTCTTGCCGGACCCGTTGGGAGCGACGAGACCCGTACGGCCGCCCCCCATCGCGAAGGACAGGTCGTGGAAGACAGGGGTGTCGTCGGGCCAGGAGAAGGAGAGACCCGAGCAGATGATGGAAGCGTCGGACATGCGGGAGACCTCGCGTGTGATTCCGGGACGGCACGGAGTGCGGCCCCGGGAGCAATGGACAGAGGGAACAACGACATGGCCACTTCGGCTGCGCTCCTGGGCGCCCGCCGGTGGCCGTCAGCTCCGGGTATCACCCGGAGATGTCGTCGTCACCCGCCATGTCTGATCTCCTCCGTACACGCTGAACAGCGTGATCACCCTAGCAGGCAGCCCGCCACCGGGCCTTGCTTCCGGGGCGGGCTCACCGGATGTGGCACCGGACGCGTCACCCGGGCCCGGAAGAGGAACCGATGACGACCGTGCGCGCCCACGCGGGCGGCGAGTCCGGCACGTAGTCGGGATCGTCCTCGCGCCACGACCTGCGGGTGTGCTGCCGGGGGAACAGCCCCACCACCGTCCGGCAGGCCGGCCGCGCGGCGGGCCACGGCGTCTGCCCGTCCGTGAGAGCCACCACCACGTCCGGACGGGGCCGCGCCCGCAGCGCCCTGGCGAAACCCGAGCGCAGGTCCGTACCCCCGCCGCCCACCAGGGGAATGCCCTCCGCGCGGCACAGCGGGTGCGCGATCCCGGCCGCCGCGTCGCACGACAGGACGCTGACCAGGTCCCGGCGGCCGCCGACGCTGCGGGAGATGGCGGCGACCTCGAGGAGAGCGCTGCCCAGTTCGGCGTCACTGACCGAACCGGAGGTGTCGATGATCACGGTGACCCGCGGTGGCCGGCGACGCAGGCTCGGAAGTACGGCGCCGGGCACCCCGGCCGAGCGCCGGGACGGGCGGCCGTAGGTGTAGTCCTGACCCGTACCGGGGCCGGAGGCCGCCGAGCGGATGGCCGCCCCCAGCAACTCCCGCCACGCCTGGGGCGGGTGGAACGCCTCCTCCGCCCACCGCTGCCACCCCTGCGGAGCGTCCCCGGGCCGGCCGGTGATGCCCTGGGCCACCCGGAAGCGGACCGCGTCCTGCTCCTGGGCGCTGAGGCCGTGCGCGCCGTCCGGCCCCAGGTCCCACTCCCGCTCCAGCCCGTCGGCCCCGCTGCCGCAGTCCAGCCAGGCCATGCTCTCGGTGTGCCGCCCGAGGCGGAACTGCCGCAGGTAGTCCTCCATCAGCTCCCCCGCGGGAAGCCCGAGGGTCTGCGGGCGGACCGCGCCTTCCGGCCGGGCCAGCCCCTCGCCGAACACGTCGTCGTTGATCTCGCAGTCCGCGGCGATGTTCATCCGCAGCCGTTCCCCGGGGCCGGTCAGCCCGCGCTCGCGCGCGACCCGGTCGCCCCGCCCGTGGTGGTCGCGCAGCAGGTGCGAGATCTCGTGCACCCACACCCCGGCCAGCTCCTCCACCGGGGTCGCCGCCACGAACGCCGGGGAGACGTAGCACCGCCAGTGCCGGTCGACGGCCATCGTCGGCACCCGCCGCGATTCGACGGTGTGCAGCGCGAACAGCGCCGTCGCCAGGTAGGGGCGGACCCGGGCGGCGTGCAACCGGGCGGCGAAGAGCTTGTCGAGGTCCAGCGGGACCGGCGCGGCGGGCGTTCCGGGAGTCCCCGGCGTCCGGGGCGTCATCGGCGGGCCTGCTCGGCGGACGCCGTCCGGGCCGCCGCCCGATCCGCCCGGCGGGACAGCGAGACGACCCCGGCCAGCTTTTCGATGGAGGCGGGGACGTCCCAGTCGTCCTGGCGCAGCGAGGCGAGTGTGGTCGCGGGGACGACCACCAGATCCGGGGCCCCGGTCTCCAGCGCCCGGACCAGGAGCTCCCACGCCGCGTCCCAGCGGGGCCTCGTAGGGCGGTTGCGGACCGCGGCCACCACCCCGTCGAGCACGGCCTGCCGCAGGTCCCCCCGCTCGGGCAGCGCGGCCCGCGCCGGGTCGGCGAGCAGGGTCTCGGGATCGGGGAGGTCCATCCGGTCCAGGCTCGCGAGCAGCTCCAGCCCCGGACCGTCCCCCACCGTGCCCCGCACCAGTGCGGAGAGCACGTCCCGGGAGGAGCCGGCCGCGGTGGCGAAGGCGATCAGCGACAGCGTCATGTCCCAGGTACGGGGCGAGGGCCAGGGACCGCCCCGGCGGGCCTCGTTGCTGGGCAGCCGGTGCACGAGCGCGGGGCGGGCGGACAGCAGCCCGCACACCGCGCGGCGGGCGAAGTCCACCGCCTGCGGCAGTCCGCCCGGGGAGAGCCGCGGCAGCGTCGCACGGGGCCAGGTCCCGCCGAGGCCGCGCACCACGACCTCGTGGTCGTGGGCCCACTGGAGGTGGACGAACCGGTTGGCCAGGGGCGGGCTCAGCTCCCAGCCGTCGGCGGCCGAGGACCGCGGATTGGCGGCCGCCACGATCCGTACCTCCGGGGGCAGTTGCAGGGACCCGATCCGCCGTTCGAGCACGAGGCGGAGCAGCGCGGCCTGGACGGCGGGGGCGGCGGTGGAGAGTTCGTCCAGGAACAGCAGCCCGCGGCCGGCCCGTACGAGCCGTACGGCCCAGTCCGGCGGGGCCATCGGAACTCCCTGTTCCGCGGGGTCGTCCCCGACGATGGGCAGCCCGGAGAAGTCGGACGGCTCGTGCACGCTGGCGATGACGGTGGTCAGCGGCAGGTCCAGGGAGGCGGCGAGCTGGGTGAGGGCGGCGGTCTTGCCGATTCCCGGCTCGCCCCAGAGGATCACCGGCAGGTCGGCGGCCACGGCCAGGGTCAGCGCCTCCAGCTGGGCGTCGGGGCGCGGTTCGGTGCCGGTGTCGCGCAGCAGGGCGAGCAGTTCAGCGGCGACGTCGAGCTGGCGGTGGGCGTCGACCGGTTCGGCCGAGGTGCCGGGAGTCGCGAACGGTGCGTGTACGGGCATGTCTGATCACCTGTCGGTTGTCGGTTCGTGGTGGGGCGCGCGGTTATGAGGCGCGCGCGGGCAGGGTGAACGCATGGAGGGCGCGGTCGGGGGCGTGCGGCAGGGCAGGCCCCGGGGTCAGCGGGAGGTTGCCTGGCGCGGGCGTGGGGTGTGGTCAGGGGAAGGGAAACGGGGACGGGATCGCGGACGGTCCGTAGGGACCAGGTCGGGCGCGGAACCGGGCCCGCCCCCGATCAGGCCGGCCCTGAACAGTCCGTGGGTCACCCGCCGCCGCGCGGCCGCCTCCAGCTCGTCCCGCAGAGCGCCGTTGCGCAGCACCGCGCCGGGGCCCAGCAGGCCCTCGACGACGGCCAGTGCTCCGGTGATGTCGCCGTGGACGAGCCGTTCCCGGACACCGCTGAGGCAGTGCGGACGGCGGTGCGCCTCGTCGATGGCCCGCAGACAGGGGAGCGGGGTACCGGTCAGGGCGACCAGCAGCTCCTCGCGGCGGATCTCGGCCGGATCGTGGTCGAGCGGCGCCAGCACCCCGTTGACCAGGCCGATCCGGTGCCGGGAGCCCCGGCACTCGACGAGGCGCGGTCCGTCCGCCGGGTCCGGATCACGGCGGTCGCCGACCCGTGCGTGGTCCGGTGCCAGGGCGGCGGCGACCAGCGGGTGCAGCCGTCCGGCCTCGACCGCACCGGCACGGAGCAGTTCCAGGTCGGGTGGCACCCAGGCCGCCGCGTCGGGCAGGACCGGCAGCGCGGCGGCTGCCCCGTCGAAGGGCGACGTCGAGATCCGCAGGGCGGTCGGCCCGTCCCCGTCCACCACCGGGTCCAGGAGCAGCCGGTGCCGGGCCCCGCACCGCACGGTGACGGGACCGGCGGGCAGCCCCTCGGCACGGAGCAGAATCCCTGCCTCGTCCGCCCACCGGTCCACGGCGAAGCGGTGCAGCCGCGGCTTCGGCCCCGGCAGCCGGCGATCCGGTCCGGGACGTCCGTCGGCGGGCGGGTGATCGGCCCCGGAACGGCTCCGCAGCTCGCCGGCCCGGCGCGCGTCCCACAGGTGGCGGTGCAGATCGAGCCGGAACCGCCGGTTGGGGTGGGGGTGCGGGTGCCGGCGCGCACCCGCATCGGAGAGGGAACCGTCCCACAGCGCGAGGCTGATCCGCTGACCGCCGTCCGCCCAGGCCGGCGGGGTCCGGATCACGAGCTGCAGCGGGCACGGACCGTCCCGGCCTCCGGCGTCGTACCGGGCCAGGGCCATGGTCAGCCCCGGGCGCAGCAGCCCGTCAGGAGCGATCCTCGGCAGATGCCAGCGCAACAGGTCGGGCGCCAGATGCCGCAGATCGGCCCGGATCCGGGCAGCGACCTCACCGCCGTGGGCACGCGCCACGGAACGCAGATTCAGGTCGACGTCGATGCCTGCGGCGGCACATGCCCCTGCCCAGTCACCGACGGAACGGCGGGTGGTGGCAGTCTCGATCATGGAGGGCGGGACGGCGAACTCGCGCACGCGCAGCCAGTAGGAAATACGGGAATCCCGATTCGCGGTCTCAGTGAGCATCAGCACTCACCTTGCGCGGACGGGTCCCCCAATCTGTGAACAGAGTGAGTCATCATCCCGGTGATCGTATCGCCTGTGACAACGAACCGCCACGGATTTCTCTTGAACTTCCGGTCGGCGGGGCTCAGTCGGGAAGCGAGAGCCCCATGGTGACGCGCATCGCCGTGGACAGCAGCCCGGCCCGGACCCGGGTGGTCCGGTACATCCGGTCCGACCGGAAGGAGATGCCGAGCGAACCGATCTGGTCACCGCTGTACACGGGCACGGCTATGCAGGTCGTACCGGGCGCGTACTCCTCCCGGTCCATGACGACCGGCGCCCCCGGTGCGGAGTCGAGCTGCCGCAGCAGCTCCTCCCTGCGCGTGATGGTGCGGGGCGTGAGGTCGGTCAGCGGGTGCCGGGAGAAGTACTCGGCGCGCGCCGCCCCGTCCAGTTCCCGCAGCACGCTCTTCCCGAGAGCCGTGGCGTGTCCGGCGTCCTGGAACCCGACCCACAGGTCCACGCGGGGCGTCCGGGCGCTGTCGACGATCTCCATGACCCGGATCTCGCCCTCCTCGTACAGCGTCAGGTAGACCGCGGCCGAGAGCTCGTCCCGCAGGGTCTTCAGGACGGGCCGGATGCGGCCGGGCAGCCCGCGCCCGACGCCCGCGGCGCCCGGCGACGCGCGGTCGGGGGAGAGGGCGAACGCCCCGTCGGCCCGCTCGGTCAGGTAGCCGTCCCTCGCGAGCACCCTCAGCAGCCGCTCGACCGTGGCCACCGGCAGGCCCGCCTCCCGGGCCAGCTGCTCCACGGGGACCTCCGAGGAGTGCGACCCCGCCGCCTCCATGACTCGCAGGGCGCGCTCGACGTACGCGATGAGCTCGGGGCCGGCCTCGTCACCCATGCCCATAAGCATGGACCCGGTGCCGGAACGCGGCAATACGTCCTGCGCACGGCCCTGACCTGGGGCGCGTCCGAGCGACGAAGGGCTGCCGAGCGGTCCGGGACGGTCGGCCGGACCGGTCAGGAATGGAGAAGCGCGGTCACCGGGCCGCAGCTAGCGTGATGGCCAGACACCGAGCGCCCGGACACCGGGCGCAGACCGCGACCGCAGGGCCCGTACCCCGGCGTCGGCCCGGCGCGACCGTCCACACGGGGCCGATGTGCCCCACGAACCACAGGAGCGACCATGACCGGCTCTGCCACTCAGGGAATCAAGACCGTCCTGCACCCCGTGTCCGATCTGGCGGCCGCCAAGGCGGTGTATACGGCCCTGCTCGGCGTGGCGCCGACGGCGGACGCGCCCTACTACGTCGGTTACGAGGCCGGGGGCCAGCACATCGGGCTGGTGCCGGACGGGGGAGGCCAGGGCGCGGCCTCGCCCGTGACCTATTGGGAGGTGCCCGACATCGAGGCGAAGCTGGCCGAGGTGACGGCCGCGGGCGCCACCGTGAAGGAGTCCGCGCACGATGTCGGCGGCGGACGCCTGGTGGCGACCTTCACGGACCCCGACGGCAACGTGCTCGGACTGCTCCAGGACAGCTGAGCCACGAGCGCCGTGGCCGGCGGCCCCGGCCCGGGAGAATCCGGGCGGTGGAGCGTTGCCACGGCCGCGCCGGCCACGTACAACCATGCGTACCGCCCTCGGCCGGCCGGATCGGGCCGGATGGGTGCCGCGACCACGTCATCATGGCCCGGCCTGCCGGCCGACAGACAGATGGAGAACCGATAAGCATGGCCACCAGGAAGGACGCGGCGTCGTCCGCGCCGCACGCTGCCGACATCCACGATGTGATCCGCGTGCACGGCGCGCGCGTGAACAACCTCAAGGACGTCAGTATCGAGATCCCGAAGCGGCGGCTCACGGTCTTCACCGGGGTCTCCGGCTCGGGCAAGACCTCGCTGGTGTTCAACACGATCGCCGCGGAGTCGCAGCGGCTGATCAACGAGACGTACAGCGCCTTCGTCCAGGGCTTCATGCCGACGCAGGCACGGCCCGAGGTCGACGTCCTGGACGGGCTGACCACCGCGATCATCGTCGACCAGCAGAAACTGGGCGCCGATCCGCGGTCCACGGTCGGCACGGCCACCGACGCCAACGCGATGCTGCGGATCCTCTTCAGCCGCCTCGGGAAGCCGCACATCGGCCCGCCCGGCGCGTACGCCTTCAACGTCCCCTCGGTCACCGCGAGCGGCGCCATCACCGTCGAGCGCGGCGCGAAGAAGGCGGTCAAGGCGACCTTCAACCGCACCGGCGGCATGTGTACGCGCTGCGAGGGCCGGGGCGCCGTCTCCGACATCGACCTCACCCAGCTCTACGACGACTCCAAATCGCTCTCCGAGGGCGCCTTCACCATTCCCGGCTGGAAGTCCGACAGCTTCTGGACCGTCCGGGTCTACGCCGAATCGGGCCTGCTCGACCCCCACAAACCGATCCGCGAGTTCACCAGGAAGGAGATGCGGGACTTCCTCTACCGGGAGCCGGTCAAGGTGAAGGTCGAGGGGGTGAACCTCACCTACGAGGGCCTGATCCCCAAGATCCAGAAGTCGTTCCTGTCCAAGGACAAGGAAGCGCTGCAGCCGCACATCCGCGCGTTCGTGGAGCGCGCGGTCACCTTCACCACCTGCCCCGAGTGCGACGGCACCCGGCTCAGCGAGGGCGCCCGGTCCTCGAAGATCAAGCGGATCAACATCGCCGACGCCTGCGCGATGCAGACCAGCGACCTGGCCGCCTGGGTCCGTGACCTCGACGAGCCCTCCGTCGCACCGCTGCTCACCGCCTTGCGGCAGACCCTCGACTCGTTCGTGGAGATCGGGCTCGGCTACCTCGCGCTCGACCGGCCGACAGGCACCCTGTCCGGCGGCGAGGCACAGCGCGTCAAGATGATCCGCCACCTCGGCTCCTCCCTCACCGACGTCACCTATGTCTTCGACGAGCCCACCGCCGGCCTGCACCCCCACGACATCCAGCGGATGAACAGGCTGCTGCTGCGCCTGCGCGACAAGGGCAACACGGTGCTCGTCGTGGAGCACAAGCCGGAGACGATCGCGATCGCGGACCATGTCGTCGACCTCGGCCCCGGCGCGGGTACGGCGGGCGGAACCGTCTGCTTCGAGGGCACCGTCGAGGGACTGCGGGCCGGAGACACCGTCACGGGCCGCCACTTCGACGACCGGGCCACTCTCAAGGACACCCGGCGCAAGCCCACCGGGGCGCTGGAGGTTCGGGGCGCGGACGCGAACAACCTGCGGGACGTCGACGTCGACATCCCGCTCGGGGTCCTCGCCTTGATCACCGGCGTCGCCGGCTCCGGCAAGAGCTCACTGATCCACGGCTCGGTCTCGGGACTGGACGGGGTGGTGTCGATCGACCAGGGCGCGATCCGCGGCTCGCGACGGAGTAACCCCGCGACGTACACCGGGCTGCTCGACCCGATCCGCAAGGCGTTCGCCAAGGCCAACGATGTGAAGCCGGCCCTGTTCAGCGCCAACTCCGAGGGCGCCTGCCCCGGCTGCAACGGCGTCGGGGTCGTCTACACGGACCTCGCGATGATGGCGGGCGTCGCCACCGTCTGCGAGGAGTGCGAGGGGAAGCGGTTCCTGGCCTCGGTGCTCGAATACCGCCTCGGCGGACGTGACATCAGCGAGGTGCTGGCCATGTCGGTGACCGAGGCCGAGGAGTTCTTCGGCAGCGGCGAGGCGCACACGCCGGCCGCGCACCGCGTCCTCGACAGACTGGCCGACGTCGGGCTCGGCTACCTCAGCCTGGGCCAGCCGCTCACCACCCTGTCCGGCGGTGAGCGGCAACGGCTCAAGCTGGCTACGCACATGGGCGAGAAGGGCGGAATCTACGTCCTCGACGAACCGACCACCGGCCTTCACCTCGCAGACGTCGAGCAGCTGCTCGGCCTGCTCGACCGGCTGGTGGACTCCGGGAAGTCCGTCATCGTGATCGAACACCACCAGGCGGTCATGGCGCACGCCGACTGGATCATCGACCTGGGCCCCGGCGCCGGTCACGACGGCGGCAGGCTCGTCTTCGAGGGCACCCCCGACGACCTGGTCGCGGACCGCTCCACCCTCACGGGCGAGCACCTCGCGGCCTACGTGGGAGCCTGAGGCAGCGAGTCGACGGCGGCCGCCCCGCCCGCGACGTCCGGAGCCGTCGGAGCCCCTGGTGTCTCCGGCATCTGCGGTGTATTCGGGAAGGCGGGGTGGCCGCAGAGGCGGCGTACGTACTCCCGGAGCCGGGCGCGGTCGCCGAGGGCGTCGACCGGGCCGAGATGGACGAGCGCCACCCACAGGTCCACATCCCCGGCCGTCAGCTGCTCGCCCAGCGCGTAGGGGCGCCGGGCGAGGGACCGGTCCAGGAGGTCCAGGGCCGCAGAGCGCTCCGAGGACCCCGCGTGCGGGGTGACGTCCCGGTCCAGCAGCTCGCGCAGGGCCTCGATGCCGTCGGCGAGCTCCGGCGGGCGCAGCGCCGAGGGACAGGCCTCGTCATGGCCGGAGAGCAGGCCTGCCAGATCGCGGAGTATGTCGGGCGTGTGGTTGCTGACGATGCGTCCGCTCCAGCGGTCGCACAGCGCGGGCGCGGTCAGCGGCCCGTCGTAGTGGTGCAGCGTGGCCTCGTACGCGCCGCGCAGCGAGGCGTACGCCTCGGGTGTCCCGGCGGGGTGCCCCAGGAACGTGGTGGCGACCGAGTCCCGGAGACCGAGCAGGCCGAGGGTGATCGAGATACGCAGCGAGCGCGGACAGCCCGCCGACAGGAACAGCTCGTAGCGGTGCGGAGCGGGATAGAAGCCGCCGGCCAGACCGACGCCGATACGGCTGTGGATACGGGAGGAGGGTACGGCGATCTTGGGACGGGGATGCGTGGCGCACGGACTCGGGCCGGATGAGATCGAGCCGCACGTGAGGGAGTTGCCTGTGCTGGAACTGCGCGAAGCTGTCTCGGGCATGACACTCCTGTGGAGATCCCGGTGGGAACGAGGTAGCCGCCGCCTTGTGGGCACCAGCGGCCGGATGGGGAACGGCTGCGCTCGCGCACCGGTCCGAATCACGACAGCGCGGGCGTGCACGCGTCATCGAGACCGTGCGGACCTGTACGCGTCATCGTGACAGCGCGGACCTGTGCGCGTCGTCGCGAACCGTGCGGACCTGTACGCGTCCGGTGTTCCGGGCTAGTAAGCGCTGGAGACACGCAGCAGGTCGATGTGCAGGCGCCTCGTCAAGCCGTTCCTGGACATGTCCCACCCGTCCCGACTCCGGGGCCCGCGAGACGCGGGACCACGCTTGCCCCGCCGCACCGGCGGGACCCGGTCGTCACCCGGGGCACCCCGTCGCGGTGGAAGGGTTGCCTGCCAGCGGGCCGGGGCCGATGGACCCCGTGAGCAGGACGGATCCCGCACGGGGGCGCTGACAATCGTGACCGTCCACGTCAGTTTCGGTGCGCCGGGTGACGCCGTCAAGGAGGCCACAGGGGCCATCTCGCCTGTTGGTCACCCGCGTTGACATTCCTGTCGGCCCATGCATAACTTGCGGCGCGGAACGGCTCCGGGTAGCGGCGATACGCCCGGCTTGTCGGCCGGCGCCCCAGCACACCGAGGGGTGCCGCAGTTGAGGACCGGACGGTGTCCGGCAGACGCGAGGCCCCGCGGGGCGGATCGGTGACGGTGAGAGCGATGCACGCAGCTGAGGGGATGGCTGCCTGGCGGTCCCGAGGCCGCGTCGTGCTCTGCGCGGACCGCTCCGTCGACCTCCAGCGTGTCAACAGCGCGCTGTGTACCGCCGCTTGTCGCGCTCTTCGTCAAGGCTGACGGCCCTCTGACTCCCTGACGTCCACCGCTGCCGCGGTGCGTCCCCTCCCCGCCCGGCCCCCTGCTCCGCGCTGTGCTGCCCGCGCCCTGCCGCGTCGTTCCCGACGACCGGCGTGGCGAGGCGCTGCCGTCCGCGGTCCGGGCCGTCCGCATCCGCTGGAGCCCTCCGTGAGTGAATCCCCCGGCGTCGCTGTGTCCTCCGGGTCAGCGCCGCCCGCCGAGGCGGCGCCCCGCCCCGGGCCACCCGTCGTGCCGAAACCGCCGGTCCCGCAGCGGGTCCGCCCGCTGCTTCGGCCCGGACGCTGGATCGTCACCGTCGTCGTCCTGGTGCTGGTCGCCCAGATCGTCCACGGGCTGGTGGCCAACCCCTTCTACCAGTGGGACCGGTTCCAGTACTGGTTCCTGCGCCCCACCATCCTTGACGGCCTGCTCGTCACGCTCGAAGTCGCCCTGTTCAGCGCCGTGCTGGGGCTTCTCGGCGGTGTGCTGCTGGCCCTGGCCCGGCTCTCCCCGAGCCCGGTGCTGCGCGCGGTCAGCTGGGTCTACACCTGGCTGTTCCGATCGGTCCCGCTGATCGTGATCCTGCTGTTCCTCTACAACTTCAGCGCGCTCTACCGGACGCTGAGCGTGGGAGTGCCGTTCGGCCCGGCGTTCTTCAGCTTCGACGAGTCACGCCTCGCCACCGACATGGCCGTCGCCGTCATCGGTCTCAGCCTGAACGAGGCGGCGTACGCCTCCGAAGTGGTGCGCGGCGGCATCCTCTCCGTCGACCAGGGCCAGCACGAGGCGGCAGCCGCCCTCGGCCTCCCGAAGCGGTACCGGTTCGCGAAGATCGTCTTCCCGCAGGCCCTGCGCTCCATCACCCCGAACTACGTCAACCAGCTGATCGGCCTGATCAAGGGCACCTCACTGGTCTTCTACGTCTCACTGCTCGACCTCTTCGGCTCCGTACAGAGCATGGGCAGCACCTACCCCGGCGACATCGTGCCGCTGCTGCTGGTCGCCACCGCCTGGTACCTGATCCTCACCAGCGTGGTGTCCGTCATCCAGTTCTACGTCGAGCGGTACTACTCGCGGGGCGCGCTGCGCACCCTGCCGCCCACACCGCTGCAGAGGCTGCGGACCGGCCTGGGCGATCTGCGGGCACGGGTCCGGAAGGAGACAGCGATATGACCGCGGAGGCGACGACCGGAACAGCGGAAGCGGCCGAGCCCGCCGGTACACCGGGTGAGGCCGACGCAGTCGCGGCGCCCCCGGTGCGCCCCGCCGCGGTCGAGGTGCACGACGTGCACAAGTGGTACGGCTCCCAGCGCGTTCTCGACGGCGTGGCGCTGACCGTGCGGCCCGGGGAGGTCACGGTCGTCCTCGGACCGTCCGGCTCGGGGAAGTCCACCCTCCTGCGGGTGATCAACCACCTGGAGAAGCCGGAGATCGGCCATGTCAGTGTGAACGGCGAGCTGATCGGCGTACGCAGGCACCGGGGGCGTCTCAAGGAGCTGAGCGAGCGCGCCATCCTGACGCAGCGCAGCCGGATCGGGTTCGTCTTCCAGAACTTCAACCTCTTCCCGCACCTCACGGTGCTGGACAACGTGGCAGCCGCGCCGGTCGCGACCGGGAGACTCACCAAGCCCGAGTCCCGGGAGCTGGCCCGCGACCTGCTCGACCGGGTGGGACTCGCGGACCGGGCAGCCGCCTACCCCCGCCAGCTCTCCGGCGGACAGCAGCAGCGCGTGGCCATCGCCCGAGCCCTCGCCCTGCGGCCCGGGGTCATCCTCTTCGACGAGCCGACCTCGGCGCTCGACCCCGAACTGGTCGGCGAGGTACTGGCCGTGATCAAGTCCCTGGCCGGCAGTGGCACCACCCTGCTGGTCGTGACGCACGAGATCGGCTTCGCCCGCGAGATCGCCGACCGGGTGGTCTTCATGGACGGCGGCCGGATCGTCGAACAGGGCCCGCCAGAGCAGGTGCTGGACCACCCGAGGCACGAGCGGACCAGGGACTTCCTGAGCAAGGTGCTCTGACCTCGCCGACCGTTCCACCCGCCGACGCCCCGTCTCCGTACACCCTCACCGCACCCGACAAGGACAGCCACCATGCGTACCCCCATCCTCCGCAGCAGACTCCGCCGAGGTGTCGCCGCCTCCGCCGCGTTCGCCTCGCTCGCCGCCGGCCTCGCCGCGTGCGGCGGTGACGGCGACGCCGCGACCAGGACCGGCAGTGCGCCGGCCGGAACGGTCACCGTCGGCGCGCTCTCCAACGGCGCCGCCGAGGAGACCCGGCTCAAGGTGCCGGAGGTGAAGTCGATCAGCGCCGAGCTGCCCAAGTCGGTGGCCGATCGCGGCAAGCTGGTGATCGGCGTGGGCGCGCTGCCCGCCGGATTCCCGCCTCTCGCCTACGTGGGCGAGGACCAGAAGACCCTCACCGGCGCCGAACCCGATCTCGGCCGGCTGGTTGCGGCGGTCCTCGGACTCGAGCCCGAGCTGAAGAACTCGACCTGGGAGAACATGTTCGTCGGCATCGACAGCGGCAAGGTCGACGTGGCCCTGTCGAACGTCACCGACACGGAGGAGCGCAAGAAGAAGTACGAGTTCGCCTCCTACCGGCAGGACAACCTCGCCTTCGAGGCCCTGAAGAAGAACACCTGGAACTTTGACGACGACTACCGGAACCTGGCCGGCCGGACCGTCGCCGTCAGCGCCGGCACCAACCAGGAGCGGATCCTGCTGGAGTGGAAGGCGAAGCTGGCGAAGCAGGGCCGCAAGCTCGACGTCAAGTACTACCAGGACAACAACGCCACGGCCCTGGCACTGGCCAGCGGGAAGATCGACCTCTCCTTCGGGCCCAATCCCGGCATCGCCTACCACATCACGCAGACCTCGAAGACCCCCAACCCGACCCGCAACGCGGGCAAGTTCTCCGGGGCGGGCGCGACGCTCCAGGGGCTGATCGCGGCAACCGCGAAGAAGGACAGCGGACTGGCCAAGCCGCTCGCCGACGCGATTAACCACCTGATCAAGAACGGCCAGTACGCGAAGTGGCTCGCCGCCTGGAACCTCTCCAACGAGGCTGTGCCGTCCTCCCTGGTCGACCCGCCCGGACTGCCGCTCGACAACTCCTGACCCACGTCCGCGCCCCGCTCCGGCCGGGTCCGGACATTTCTCCCGCCCATGTCCCAGATACGGAGACCCCGCGCCGCCATGTCCACCAGCGTCCATCACGCCCCGCCACCGAGAGCGGTACCCCCGCACATCCTGGACAACGCCGCCTGGGCCGCGCTGACCGGTCCGCACGCACACCTCGCCGAGCGTGTCGGCCGGGCCGCCCGCTACCCCACGGACGTCTCCCCGTTCAGCGCCATCGAGGACCCCGCCGACCCGCGGGCCTGGGACGATCTGGCCGCCCTGGTCGGACCCGGCGCCGTCACCCCCGTCTCCGGGGCGCGCACGGTCCCCGACGGCTGGAGCGTCGAACGCGGCGGCGACGGCGTCCAGCTGGTCGACACCGCTCTGTACACAGAACCCGCACCCGAGGCGGAACCGCTGGGGCCCGCCGACGTGCCCGAGATCCTCGAACTGATCGCCCTCACCCAGCCGGGCCCCTTCCTGCCCCGCACCATCGAACTGGGCGGCTACCTGGGCATCCGGGACCGAGGACGACTGATCGCCCTCGCCGGAGAGCGCCTGCACCCGCCGGGCTGGACGGAGATCAGCGCCGTCTGCACCCACCCGGACCACCGCGGCCGGGGACTGGCCACCCGGCTGGTGCGCGCGGTCGCGGCGGGCATCCGGGAGCGCGGCGACACCCCCTTCCTCCACGCGGCAGCGGACAACACCCAAGCGATCCGGCTCTACGAGTCGATCGGATTCACCCTGCGCCGCCGCACCCGGTTCCTGCTCGTCCGGGCCCCGGGGGAGCGAACGTGAGGCAGCCGCGTCCCGCGCTCCGCCGCCCCGCCGCGAGCCCCGTCATGCCGGACCGCCGGCTCCTGTACTCCCCGTTCCTGTACTTCCGGCGGCGCATCCTCCACTCCCGGCACTACGTCGACCTCCTGCGCGTCGCCGGCGCACTCTGTCGCCCCTGACCTGTTGCCCCCGTAGCCGCCCCCGTACCGGGGCCGACTTCATCGTCCGGTCGATCAGGAAGGCACCGATCCCGTGTCCTCTTCACCCACTTCCCTGCATCTCGCCGTGGCCCTGGACGGCGCGGGCTGGCACCCTGCCGCCTGGCGCGAACCCGTCGCCCGCCCCGGTGAACTCCTCACCGCCGCCTACTGGACCGATCTGGTCGCCGAGGCCGAACGCGGACTGCTCGACCTCGTGACCATCGAGGACGCGCTCGGCCTCCAGTCCTCGTCCCGCACCGAGCCCGACGGGCGCACCGACCAGGTCCGCGGACGGCTGGACGCAGTCCTCATCGCGGCCCGGGTCGCCCCGCTGACCCGGCACATCGGGGTGGTCCCGACGGTGGTCGCCACCCACACGGAGCCGTTCCACATATCCAAGGCCATCGCCACCCTCGACTACGTGAGCACCGGGCGCGCGGGCCTGCGGCTCCAGGTCACGGCCCGAGCGCACGAGGCCGCGCACTTCGGCCGCCGGACCTTCCCGCCGTTCGGCCCCGACGACTACCGCACGCCCGCCGGACGGGAGCTGGTGAACGGACTGTTCGACGAGGCCGCCGACTACGTCGAGGTCGTGCGACGGCTCTGGGACAGCTGGGAGGACGACGCCGAGATCCGGGACGCCACCACCGGACGCTTCATCGACCGCGCGAAGCTGCACTACATCGACTTCGAGGGCACGCACTTCCGGGTCAAGGGCCCCTCGGTCACACCCCGGCCGCCCCAGGGCCAGCCGATCGTCAGCGCCCTGGCGCACGCCACCGTCCCGTACCGGCTGGTGGCCCGCTCCGCCGACATCGGCTACGTCACCCCGCACGACGCCGGCGAGGCCCGTGCCGTCGTCGAGGAGATCCGCACCGAACAGGCAGCGGCCGGCCGCGCCGACGAGACCGTGCACATCTTCGGCGACCTGGTGGTCTTCCTGGACGACGACCCCGCGGTGGCCGCCGCCCGCCGGGAGCGCCTGGACGAGCTCGCCGGCGAGCCCTACACCAGCGACGCCCCGGTCTTCACCGGAACGCCCGCCGGCCTCGCCGATCTGCTCCAGGACCTGGCGGCGGCCGGACTGACCGGATTCCGGCTGCGCCCCGCCGTGGCCGGCCACGACCTCCCGGCGATCACCCGGGGCCTGGTCCCCGAGCTCCAGCGCCGTAACGCCTTCCGCCGGGAGTACGAGGCCGACACCCTGCGCGGGCTGCTGGGGCTCACCCGCCCCGCCAACCGCTACGCCGCCACCGCGACCGCCTGAGCCGGAAGGACCCCCGATCATGAGCAAGCCCCTCAAGCAGATCCATCTCGCGGCCCACTTCCCCGGAGTCAACAACACCACCGTGTGGAGTGACCCGGAGGCCGGCAGCCACATCGAGTTCAGCTCCTTCGCGCACTTCGCCCGGACATCCGAGCGCGCGAAATTCGACTTCCTCTTCCTCGCCGAAGGCCTCCGGCTTCGCGAACAGGGCGGTGAGATCTACGACTTGGACGTCGTGGGGCGGCCCGACACCTTCACCGTCCTCGCCGCGCTCGCCGCCGTCACCGAACACCTGGGCCTGACCGGGACGATCAACTCGACCTTCAACGAGCCCTACGAGGTGGCCCGCCAGTTCGCCAGCCTCGACCACCTCTCGGGCGGGCGCGCCGCCTGGAACGTGGTCACCTCCTGGGACGCCTTCACCGGCGAGAACTTCCGGCGCGGCGGCTTCCTGCCGCAGCAGGAGCGCTACTCCCGGGCCAAGGAGTTCCTGGCCACCACGAACGAACTCTTCGACTCCTGGCACGGCGACGAGATCCTCGCGGACCGGCGGACGGGCACGTTCCTGAGCGATGCGAAGGCCGGGGCCTTCGTGCACAAGGGGCAGCACTTCGACATCGAGGGACAGTTCAACGTGCCGCGCTCACCGCAGGGGCGGCCGGTGATCTTCCAGGCGGGCGACTCGGAGGAGGGCCGTGACTTCGCCGCGTCGAGCGCGGACGCGATCTTCAGCCGGTACGCCACCCTCAAGGAGGGGCAGGCCTTCTACACGGACGTCAAGGGCCGCCTCGCCCGGTACGGCCGCCGGCCCGACCAGCTGCTGATCCTCCCGGCGGCCACCTTCGTCCTCGGCGACACCGACGCCGAAGCGGAGGAACTGGCCCGCGAGGTACGCCGCAGCCAGGTCAGCGGCGCCACCGCGATCAAGCACCTCGAATTCGTCTGGAACCGGGACCTGTCCGGGTACGACCCGGACGGCCCCCTCCCCGACATCGACCCCGACCCGGGCGAGCACACCGTCGCCCGCGGCCGCGCCCAGGTGCGGATGTACCGCGACCCGTCGGCCATCGCCCGCGAATGGCGGGAGCGCGCGGCCGCCAACAAGTGGTCCATCCGCGACCTGGTCATCGAGACCGGGAACCGCCAGGCCTTCGTCGGCTCCCCGTCCACCGTCGCCACCACGATCAACGACTTCGTCCAGGCCGATGTCTCCGACGGCTTCATCCTCGCCCCGCACATCACTCCTGGCGGCCTCGACGCGTTCACCGACCGGGTCGTCCCGCTGCTCCAGGAACGGGGCGTGTACCGGACGGAGTACGAGGGCACCACCCTGCGCGACCACCTCGGCCTCGACCACCCCGACGACGCCCGCGACGAGCGTGAGGCGTCATGAAGTTCCTCGCCATCACCCTGATCGTGCACGGCCCGCACCCCGTGACCGGCGTGCGGAAGCCGACCAGCGACCGCTTCCGCGAGGTGCTCGACAACGCGCTCCTCGCGGAGGAACTGGGCTTCGACGGCTTCGGGGTGGGGGAGCGGCACGAGCGGCCCTTCATCTCCTCCTCGCCACCGGTCGTGCTCAGTCACATAGCCGCTCTCACCTCCCGGATCCGGCTGTTCACGGCTGTCACCACGCTCAGCCTCCTCGACCCGGTGCGCGCCTACGAGGACTACGCGACGCTGGACCACCTCTCCGGCGGGCGGCTCGAACTGATCATCGGCAAGGGCAACGGCGCCGCCCAGCGGGACCTCTTCCAGATCACCCCCGAGGACCAGTGGGACCGCAACGCCGAGAGCTACGAGGTGTTCCGGCAGATCTGGCGCCAGGACAAGGTCACCGCCGCCACCCGCTTCCGTCCGGAACTCAAGGACGCCGAGGTCTGGCCCCGGCCTCTTCAGCAGCCCGTCCGGATCTGGCACGGCAGCGCGACCAGCAGGGAGTCCGTCGATCTCGCCGCCCGCTACGGCGATCCGCTCTTCTCCGCCAACGTCAGCAACACCATCGAGCCCTACGCCGAGCTGATCCGCTACTACCGC